>NZ_JAMYTU010000044.1:0-38657 GCF_040322615.1 Mesorhizobium sp. M0119 | reverse complement strand
GTGGGGGGGGTCTTAAACCGCCCCCGCGCTAGCACCCAACCCCCGGGGTCCCCCCCCCCCAAAAATGGGGGGGTGGGGGGGCCCCGAGGCGCCGGGCGGGGGGGCGGTCCGACCGGGCTCAACGGCCTGGCTTCAGCAGCGTTCAGATCCAGCCGATGAATGTGAGGACCAGGAAGGGATATCCGGCAGCGGGCAGCGGCGCCGAGGTCGGCAGCAAAGGTGTGCCCCAGAGGATCAGGCCTGCCGACACGACGAACAGCACGGCGGCCACGACAGCGGTCAGGCGCATCCACAGGGCGAAGGTTTTCGGCGCGCTGACCATTATCAGGGCCGCTGCCCAAAGCGAGATGCCCCCGACATAGGCGGGAACGCTGGCCTGGAGGCCTGCCGCATTGCCGGCGAGCAGCAGGCTCTCGCCGGCGACGAAGGCCAGAAATCCAGCCGCCACGCAGTCATTGCCCTGCCGCTGATACTTCATCGTCAGCAGCGCGGCCGCGACCACGAGTGCCACGCCGTCGATCGTCCAGAGTGTTTCGCCAAGGGACGCGCTCGCCACGAAGGTGCCGGCGAGGCCCAGAGTGCCGCCGATGGCGAGGGCAATCGCGGCGACGACATCGGAGATCGTAGGGTTGGCGGAACGCATTGAAATCTCCCCCAACCGCAAAGGTACTTCAGCGCGGGGCGTTCTCAAAGACGGTCCGCTGCCCAGAGCGAAGCGCGTTGGCCGGCACGTGTCTGATGGCATCGGGCGGCGGCTCGATCAGCTCGAAGCTGATCATCGCCGCGCCGTTGCCGGGCGCACGCTGCGCACCCTTTCCCCAAGGCACCGGCGCGCCGTCGCTAAAGCCCCGGCATTGAGCACCACCTGGACGCTGGTGTTCAGGTGGTGCGCCATGAACAGCCCAGCGCGAGCCGAGCGCTATCATCGCCAGCAGGGGCGCCGCCGGCCTGTGGCGTGAGCTCGAAAAATATCAGATAGAGAGAGGCGCGGCCTCAAAACTCATTCGCACTCCGCGCCCCCCAATTGAATTATCCGTAAGCAGAACTGTCTTGCTAGTAATAAATGGCTTTATCTTTTGCTCGCTCATTCCCAACGCGTAGATGACGGCGGGAGCTTTACTCATTCGTTCGAGAGGCGAAAAGTCTTCTATCTGCGTAAAGCTAACATCAAGGCGAGTCACTTCACGCATATCAGAGAGGAACGAGAGGTCTATAATATTTGACTTCCTTAGATTAAGTGTGTCTATTTTGATTAGCTTCGATATCAATTCAAAGTCTTTTATATTCGCATTTTCACTAAGATCCAGATCTGTTAGCGCCTGAAGATCCTCGATTCCTTTTATACTTTCTATATTAGTTTCCGACAAATTTAGGCGCCTCAGATTTACACCCGCGATCGCTGACAAATCGCCAACCTTGGTATCACTGATGTTGAGGTTGATAAGGTTCGTCAATCCATTCATTCCATCTATATTCTCTATCAATGTGTTGCTTAGATTTACACGCGTAAGCCTTTTTAAATTTGACATATTCGGAACGATACAGGCCTTTGTGTTTGATGAGCTAAACTCTAGCAACGAGGTCAGCCCAGCTACTACGGATATGTCGTCCACATCCGTATAATCTATGTATAATCGCTCAAGCTTCAAGAGCCTCCTAACAGGTTCGATGTTCTTTACCTTTGTTCTTGTCAGGTTTATTGTAGACAACTCTTCTAACTCACTTAACGCATTTATCTCTTCGACTCTTGTTCTCGACGCTGTTAAGACCTTAAGTGACTTTACACTTCTCAATTCATCTACGGTTCTAATTGCAGAGCCGTCGAGATATAATGCTACGATCTTCTTTAGCTTCGATATTGGGGACAAGTCTGAAATCATTGTCCCTCTTAGACTCAATAACTTGATCTCCGTTATTTCAGATAGCGGAGAGAAGTCGGACAAATAACAATTGTCCATATCGAGAAGTCGAAGCGACGGGTGACCGCTCAACGGCGCAAGGGATGTTGGTCGCCGATTGATAAGAGAAAGTGATTCTAGGCTGGTGAGAAACCGGAGGGGCGACAGGTCCGTCAATTTACTCGTGCCAAAGCGAAGTGACCGAATACGGGGAATCCATTCCTCTGGCGGCACCCTTGCATTAAGAACCATACTCTTCGCGGCTCGAATGCTGAACTCCTCATCAACATCCGGCTGATCGAGGGCGGAAGGCTGCAGGCCAATCGCCCCTTCAAGCAAAGCACCAGCGAAGGACACACCAGTTACGTTGGCCCGACGAAAGTCGGCGCCAGTTAAGTCCGCTCGAGCGAAATTGAAGCCACGCAGGTCCTGATCTCGAAAATCAAGGTTTGCGAGATCCGCGCCCACAAAGTCCCGCAGAGGATCTAGTTCGGCCAAGGCCGATAATGCCCGAAAGTCCAGAGTTTGCGCGCGCTCGGCTGCATCTACTAGGCGATCTAGGATCTGCCCAATACGCGACTCGGCGGTCATTTGCGCGATTTCCTAATTCGGACTTCACGAACCATTTTTCCATTGCTGGCACCCTTATCCTTAGCAGCAGCAATCGCTGCTATAGCTTCAATCGCCGCCTTTAGTGCATTTGACCGCGGCGTGCCTGGCGATTCGACAAAGCTCAACCCTTCTACACATAGCGATACCGACACCTCTGCGTGAAGATCCGCCGCATCCGCGTTAGGAACGATTCCAATTTCGGACAATCTATTCTCGCCTACTTTAGGACCAGGCGGCAATGCGAGCTCACCAAGGACACGGTGCCCGCTGGGTGGATCGATTGAGATGACAAGAGCGCCTGGATTGTCCCGCAGAGTTACGTATCGGATGTTTGACTGCCGACTCCGTAGATATTCTGATCGGTCAATTTCACCACCCTGCCGATCAAATACCTTTAGATGCGCTCGTCGAACACCAAACTCAATGCGAGCTTTTTCGGCCTGAACGTAAAGTCTATCGACAAAATCAAGTTGCCCCAGCAATGCATGTGTGCCGTTATTTAGCTCATGTATTTCGATTTCCGGTCGGTCGATAAAATCTACCTCTTCAAAATTCCGAGCTTTTACTGAAAACTCCTTTTGCAGCGCTGAACGACCCCGAGACCGACCCTCATCATTCTGAGTTCCCGGCGGTAAGTCGCGCATTCGCTCGACCATCCCAGCGATGTCGTCAGCGATCCGCTCGACGAGCGCAATCCGTTCGTCCTTCGTAAGATCAATAAAGGAAGCAGCAAGTGTTTTGACGTATTGACGCTGTTCGACTTCTAAAACTATCTCGTTTTGCTCTGTTGTAAAATGCCTCTTTTGCCCCGAAATTTCTCGTACCAACAGTGGCGCAACATATTCATCAACTAGCCTATCTGATTCGACGACCTTGAATATTGAATATTCTTTACGGCAAAAGTCACTCTCAACCCATTTCGGTGAAAGTAGAACTATCAATATATCTGAGTTGCGTATCGCGGTTTCAATTGCCGAACTTCATTTCTCTCCTATACGTATATTGTTTGCATCACGCCAAATCGAGAACTTGGCGTTTGTGAATTTGTTGGACACGCGCAGTTCTAGCAAATTGGTAAATATCTCTACCAAATCTGGATCGGCGGCCGCATCTGAATGTGAATATGAAAAGAACCCTTGATATGTGCGCACACTACCTTCCTCCCCAAGCCGTTCAGATTTAGCTTGGTTATTGGTCAGTGGTCGAGCACTATTCGTGGCTTGCCTTGGTTCTTTTAATCGCCCATCTTCAGCGCCTGGATAAACGCCTCTTGCGGAATATCCACCTTGCCGAACTGGCGCATCCGCTTCTTGCCCTCTTTCTGCTTGTCGAGCAGCTTGCGTTTGCGTGAGACGTCGCCGCCGTAGCATTTGGCGGTGACGTCCTTGCGCAGCGCCGAGATGGTCTCGCGGGCGATGACCTTGCCGCCGATCGCCGCCTGGATCGGGATTTTGAACAGATGGTGCGGGATCAGCTCCTTCAGCTTTTCGCACATCTGGCGGCCGCGCTTTTCCGCCGCCGTGCGGTGGACGAGCATCGACAACGCGTCGACCGGCTCCTCATTGACCAGGATCGACATCTTGACCAAATCGCCCTCGCGATAGTCGGTCAGGTGATAGTCGAAGGAGGCATAGCCCTTGGAGATCGACTTCAGCCGGTCGTAGAAGTCGAAGACGACCTCGTTGAGCGGCAAATCGTAGATCAGCATGGCGCGCTTCCCGACATAGGACAGGTCGGCCTGGATGCCGCGGCGGTCCTGGCAGAGCTTCAGGATGCCGCCGAGATAGTCGTCGGGGGTGAGGATAGTGGCGCGGATCCACGGCTCCTCGATGGCCGAGATCTTGACTACGTCGGGCATGTCGGCCGGGTTGTGCAATTCCTTGACCGTGCCGTCGTTCAACAGCAGGCGGTAGACGACGCTCGGCGCCGTGGCGATGAGGTCGAGGTTGAACTCGCGCTCCAGCCGCTCCTGGATGATTTCGAGATGCAGCAGCCCGAGGAAGCCGCAGCGATAGCCGAAGCCGAGGGCGGCACTGGTTTCCATTTCGAAGGAGAAGGACGCGTCGTTGAGGCGCAGTTTGCCGACGGCAGCGCGCAGATCCTCGAAATCGGCGGCGTCGACCGGGAACAGGCCGCAGAACACCACCGGCTGCGCCGGCTTGAAGCCGGGCAGGGCGCTTGCAGTCGGGCGCTTGTCCTCGGTGATGGTGTCGCCGACGCGGGTGTCGGCCACTTCCTTGATCGAGCCGGTGAAGAAGCCGAACTCGCCGGGGCCGAGCTCGTCGACATTGATGCGGGCGGGCGTGAAGACGCCGGTGCGCTCGACGAGGTATCTGGCGCCGGTGCCCATCATGCGGATGGTCTGGCCCTTTTTCAGCACGCCGTCGATGATGCGCACCAGCACGATGACGCCGAGATAGGCGTCGTACCAGCTATCGACCAGCATCGCCTTCAGCGGAGCGGTGATGTCGCCCTCGCGCGGCGGCGGCAGATCGTTGACGATCGCTTCCAGCACATCGGGAATGACGAGACCGGTCTTGGCCGAAATCAGCACGGCGTTGGAGGCGTCGATGCCGATCACCTCCTCGACCTGCTCGCGGATGCGCTCGGGCTCGGCGGCGGGCAGGTCGATCTTGTTCAGCACCACGACGATCTCGTGGTTGTTGTCGATCGCCTGGTAGACATTGGCCAGCGTCTGCGCCTCGACGCCTTGCGAGGCGTCGACGACCAGCAGCGAGCCTTCGCAGGCGGCCAGCGAGCGCGACACTTCATACGCGAAGTCGACATGGCCGGGCGTGTCGATCAGGTTGAGGATATAGTCCTGCCCATTGTTGGCGCGGTACTTCAGCCGCACCGTCTGCGCCTTGATGGTGATGCCGCGCTCGCGCTCGATGTCCATCGAGTCCAGCACCTGCTCCTTCATGTCGCGCAGCTCCAGCCCGCCAGTCGACTGGATCAGCCGGTCGGCAAGCGTGGATTTGCCATGGTCGATATGGGCAACGATGGAGAAGTTGCGGATGTTCTTGATCGGCGTGGTCATGCGGCGCGCTTTAGCAGGGGCACGGTACATCGGCAAGCGGCGGGGCGCGGATGCGGCGGCGGCGCGGCAAAGTCGTTAAACTTTGATCCATGAGATTAGAGCATAGTTTGCGCCCGGCGTGATAGCCCACTGGCCTATCGCCGTTTCGGGGGGTCGGAATGCCGCTGTCAGCACGCAAATTTCTCAGATCGGTGAGCGGCTCGTTCGCACCGATGCTCGCCATTTTGCTTATCCCGATGGTTGCCGCATTGGGCTTTTCCGTCGACTATACCTCTGCGGTTTCAACCAGGGCATCGATGCAGAACGCGCTCGATGCAGCGTCGCTGTCGATCACGACGCTGGAGACGACCACGTCACTGGCAGACCGCCAGGTGAAGCTGCAGGAGGCCTACCTGGCCAATGGCGGGCAAGGCACGGCAAAGCTCGACAGCTTCGTCGTCGCCACCGACGGCGCCGCCAGCATCAAGGCTTCGGCCGGCTTTGCCATGCCGACGAGTTTCATGCAGATCGTCAAGATCAACACGGTGCAGGTCGGCGTCGCGTCGGGAGTGACCAAGAGGCCGGCACTGGTGGAGGCTACGTTCAAGGTCGACAAGATCTCGGGCTGGTGGGACAAGACGGTGACGCTCTACGGCACGAAATCCGGGGACACGGTGGCCAACAAGCTGATGAGGATTTCCTACGCCTACAACAGGTTTGGCGATCCGAAAGGCTACGGAACCTCCTCTGTGTACACGATCAATGGAACGACGGAGACGCTGGTCCAGAAACAAGTATGCACGACCACCACAGTGCTCAGCTTCTACGGCTTGCCCACGGGCACAATCACTCAGATCAGCGGCACCAGGAAATACGCAACCACCTGCGTCAACACGATGTATCCCGCGACCGGCGCCGGTGCTGTGATCGACGTGAAGGACATGGATAACCTGTCTCTGGAGATGAAGATTCCCAATCCCAATCCTGGTCTTGGCGGCGGCTATCTGGCCTCAGGCACGAAAACAACCCTGCGATCGGACGATCCGGTAACTTCCGACCGATTGTTCATCGACAAGGTCAAGACACTAGCCAATACGACTGTCGACATCTTTACGGCCGTGCCGTGCGGCATCACCAGCAGTCAAGCGTGGGAAGACGGCGGGTCACTTACCAACAACACCATAGACGACGCCGATTTTTCTTATTTCGTGACCGGCAAGTGCGCGTTCAACAAGCGCCCTTCGGAGACCGTGCTTACACAATAGCCGGGCCGCGGCTGAGTGCCACCTGCCCGCCCCAGAACTCGTCACAACGCCGCCTGGTCACCACCGGGTGGCGTTTTTGGTTGCGAACGACCATCTTCCCTTCTCCCCTTGTGGGAGAAGGTGGCCGAGCGAAGCTCGGTCGGATGAGGGGTGTTCCAGGGAACGCCAACGCCTCATTTCTTCCAGCACCCCTCAACCGTCTCGGCGCTGCGCGCCGATCCACCTTCTCCCACAAGGGGAGAAGGGAGAGCTGCGAACGATCACGAAGCGGTGATGCTGTAACGAACCGTGCGTCGGCGGCGAAGTGTGGACATGGAACCGCACAGGAGAACGGCGATGACCGGATCGAAACGCGGCACGGCCCTTGCAGGGCTTGCCCCGGCTCTGCTTTCGGCGACTTTGTTTTTGGCAATTGGGCTTTCGGTAACCAGCGCGGCTGCCGGCCAGACGCTGACCGTGGTCGAGCTGTTCACCAGCCAGGGCTGCTCGTCCTGCCCGCCGGCCAACGCCAATCTGATTAAGGTCAAGGACCGGCCCGGCGTGCTGGCGCTGTCCTTCAACGTCACCTACTGGGACTATCTCGGTTGGAAGGACACATTCGGCAAAGAAGAATTCACGCAGCGCCAGGTCCGCTATGAACCGTCGCTCGGCCGTTCCGGCCCGTTCACGCCGCAAGTGGTGGTCAACGGCAAGGCCGATGCGGTCGGCGCCAGGCCGGGCGAGATCGAGCAGCTGATTTCGAGCGGCGGCCACGCCGACGGACCTTCGCTGTCGCTCGCCGGCGGCAAGGTCAGCATCGGCGCCGGTGCGGTGGCCGGCGGCAAGGCCGATGTCTGGCTGGTGCGTTACGGCAAGGGCGTCATCGAGGTGCCGGTGGCGCGCGGCGAAAACACCGGCCGCACCCTGCCGCACGCCAATGTCGTGCATTCGTTGACCAGGCTGGGCAGTTGGACCGGCGACGCCACCGCGCTGCCGCTGCCGGCGACGACGGGCGGCCTCAGCACCGCGGTGCTGGTGCAGGTGCCGGGCGGCGGGCCGATCCTTGCTGCCGCCACGAACTAGAAACCCTCGCGAAATTTTCACAACGCGCAGCGGCGCCGCCGCATGCCGTCAACCCCTGCCAAACCCAAGGAGACCACCATGACCAATCGTTTGACCAATCGCCCGACCCTGGCGGCACTCGCCTTCGCACTTTGCTCGACGGCGCTGTTCGCCGGAGGCGCGGCGCGGGCCGAAGATGCGATGAAGCCGGCGATGGCGACAGACGCCATGAAACCGGCAACGGACGCCATGAAGCCGGCCGGCGCCATGGCCACGACGGCGATGAAGGCCGACTGCATGGACAAGGCAGCCGCCGAGACGGACGCCATGAAGAAGGCAGAGGCGACCAAGGCCTGCGATGCCATGGCTCCGGCCAAATAGGCGATGCGCACAGCAATGTGAGAGCCCGGCGGACCTATCCGTCGTATAATCCGCACCAGCATCATGGGAGATCAGACATGACCGCAGCCGTGAAACGATCGTCGATTTTCGCAAAAGCAGCGCTTGCCGCGCTCATCCTCACGGCCGCCGCGGCCGTGTTCTGGCAGACCCCGGCAGTCTCGGCCGAAGACGCGGTGGTGATCCCGCCGCCGGTAATGGACGAGAAGGCCACCGCCGGCACCAAAAAGGCGGTCTTCGCCGGCGGCTGCTTCTGGGGTGTGCAAGGCGTGTTCCAGCACGTCAAGGGCGTCAGCAGCGCCGTTTCCGGCTATGCCGGCGGCGACAAGGACACGGCCGTCTATGAAATGGTCGGCACCAGCCGGACGGGCCATGCCGAATCCGTCGAGATCACCTACGAGCCATCCAAGGTCACCTATGGCCAGCTGCTGCAGGTGTATTTCTCGGTGGCGCACAATCCGACGCAACTGAACTACCAGGGGCCGGACAGCGGCACCCAGTACCGTTCGACGATCTTTGCTGAAAACGACACCCAGAAAAAGATCGCCGAAAGCTACATCGCCCAGCTCGACAAGGCCAAGGTGTTTGCAAAGCCGATCGTGACGACGCTGGAGACCGGCAAGACCTTCTATCCGGCCGAGGACTACCACCAGGACTTTCTGACGCTCAACCCGACCTATCCCTATATCGTCTACAATGATTTGCCCAAGGTCGAGAATCTGAAGCGGCTGTTCCCCAACCTCTACAGCGAAAAGCCGGTTCTGGTGCTGGCCCCCAACAAGAGCTGACGTCTTTGCGCCGGCGGGCGCGACGGAGAATAAGCGTCGGCGATCCTTCGCACCCCCCTCTGTCCTGCCGGACATCTCCGCCGCAAGGGGGGAGATCGGCTATCACCTCGACCTTCGCCAAATCTCCAACGTTCAGGACGAGCGGAGCGCTGAAACTGCTAATCTCCCCCCTTGCGGGGGAGATGGCCGGCAGGCCAGAGGGGGGTGCTGTCCCGCCAACGTCTCGAAACTACCCCCCCTTCTTCCAGGGCAGGCTCCAGCGCACTTTCTCCAGCGTCGCCTTTGCCTCGGCCGAGTCCGGGTCGGGCTCTGTCTCGCGATAATGCGCCGAGCCCTCAGGCGGGTAGGCAAGCGTGTTGTTGAGGGCGAATTTGTCGATCTGGCTGAAGTCGGGGAAAGGCAGATTTTGCCCCTCGCGCCAATCGCTGACCCTTTTCTCCGCGGCGATGCGTTTTTCGTCGTCGACCGGAAGGTCGGTGGCTCTGTATTCCAGTGACGAAGGGAAGGCGAACTGCGCGCCGGCATCATCCATGATGTTGATCATGGACAACAGGATGTCCTCGCGGATCGCTTGAAATTCGGCCACGTCGGCGGTTTTGACGTAAGTGAACACATCGATATCGAGCGAATAGGCGCCGAAGCCGGCAAAGCGCACGCGGCACGGCTCGTCGATGACGCGCGGATGGGCGATCAGCAGCTTGCGCAGCTCGGCCAGGACGTATCGCAGCTGATCGGGCGTCGTCTCGTAGCGCAGCTGCAGCGTCGTCGCGAACCGGCTGCGGTCGCGATGCGCGTAGTTCTCGATCTGCATGCCGGCGAAATCCGAGTTCGGCACCGAGATGATCGTGCGGTCGAGCGACCGGATGCGCGTCGAGCGCATGCCGATATGCTCGATCGTGCCGGACTGGTCGCCGAACTTGCAGAAGTCGCCGACGCTGACCGGCCGGTCGGCATAAAGCGTCAGGCCGGAGAGGAAGTTCTGCAGCGTCGGCTGCGCCGCCAGCGCCACCGCCAGACCGCCGATGCCGAGACCGGCAATGACGCCTTCATAGGGGATGGCGAGCACTTCGGCCAACAGCAGGAAGGCGACGACCAGCACGGCGACGCGCGCCACGCCGGTGGACAGCGAAATCAGCGTGTCATGATAGCCGGGCACCTGCCACAGTCCGCGGTAATGGTCGGCCACCTTGCCGATCAGATGCCAGACCACCGGCACGGCGCCGATCACGATCAGGCTCCAGGCGATTGCCTTGACCGGGGCGGCGACCACTTGCGGCAGACCGAGCGGGCGCAGCGTCAACAGCAGGAAGAAGCCAAGCACGATCGAGCGCACCGCCCATTCGACAATGCGGAAGAAGGCCGAGCTGTCCGTCCTTCGCACAAACAAGGAAATCAGCGCATTGGCGATGAAGCCGAAGACGATGCCGGCCAGTGCCGCAAGGCCGAGCATCCACCATTGCCAGTGCTCCATCGGGCCGGCGCGGGTGAGCAGGCCTGGGCTGATCTCGCGGGCGAGGCCGCGGGCGATGAAGAACGGGTCGGTGCTGGCGAAGGCGGCGAATTCCGGCGCCACCGGCACGTCTTCGACGTCGGCGTAGAGCGCGCGGATGTGGGCGAGCGTCTCGGGCGTGAACTGCCAGATCTTGCCCTTCTCGGTCTCGACCGGGCCGATGACGATGTTGCCGGTGGGATGCTCGAAATAGACGAAGGGGGTGTTGCTCTTCGGGTCGTCGGGGATCTCCTGCCAATAGACATAGCCGATGCGGTCGATGACCTTTTTGAGATAGCGCTCGAGCAGGAACGCCTCGTCGCCGCGCACCGCCTGACTGTAGTTGCGCAGGTCGAGCGCCGCTTGTGCCGGGTCGCCGGCTTCGGTGAGGCCACTCAACAGTACCTTGAACGTATCGCGCGGCGAGGCCAGCTTGCTCGGATCGTCGACCATGTCGACGGCTTCGCCACGCGCTTCCTGGAATTCGGCGAGCTTTGCCTGGAGCTGGCCAAGTGGCGGCCCGACGATGAACCAGTCGCCATTCTTGCGGCGAAAAGTGACGTCGAAGGAGACCCTGGTGCCGTATTGCGGCAGCGTCGCCGTCACCTCGTCGCCGGCAATCGTGTCATGCGGCAGGCTCCACAGACGGAACGTCGCGTTGTCGACGACGGTGAACAGGAGCTTGGTATAATCGGGCATGTTGAGGCCGCCGCGGTCGGCCTCGGTGACGTCGACGAGACCCGCTGCCAGACCGGCAAGACCCATGCCGCCGCCGGTGGCGCGCGGCACGTTGTCGGCGCCGCTCTCGTTCATCGTCTGCAGGAACGAGCGCATGGTGCTCATCGGGCTCGACTGGTCGACACGGACGTCCTCGACGGCGCTGACGCGCACCCCTGTCCACCATTCGGCGGTGGCGGCATCGAAGCGGCCCATGAAGCTGCCGCCGTCGGGCGACTGGACGAAGGTGAAGGCGCCCTGGCGGTCGCCTTCGAACCAGTGGCCGACAAGCTTGTCGCCTTCGGCCTTGGCCTCGATGCGGCCGTTGTAAAGCGGGTAGACGCCCTTTACGTCAGTGCCGGTCTGCTCGAACTTGATCTGGGCGCCGCCGCCGCGCCATTTCGTGTCCCACACGCCGGTCCAGTTGGCCGCGTCCTGGGCATGCGCTTGCGGCATGGCCGGCAGCAGGCCGGCAAGCGCGAGTGCGCCGATCAGCGCGACCGTCCGGATCAGCATAAGCAGCAGCCGATCCTGTGCTGCCGCAAAAAAAGGGGTCATTCTGTTGCCCTTCTTCTTGCCGGCGATTCTGCTGGGCCGGCCAGAGAAGGTTATTCCGCTTGAAGATGAATATTCTGTTTCAGGCGGCGACGGTGATGCCGATCAGTCATAGGTCAGATCCGTCGCCTTGCCGGCGAACACCCGGTAGGCAAAGAACGAATAGAAGATGATGATCGGCAGCACGACGACCGTCCCGACCAGGATGACGGCCAGGCTTTCGGGTGCCGAAGCAGCCTGCCAGATGGTCAGCCGGTCGGGCACCACGAAAGGGTAGAACGACCAGGCGAGGCCGGCAAAGCCGAGTGTGAAGATCGCGGCCAATGTCAGGAACGGGAGCAGCGCGTGGCGGTCGCCGGGCTTCGGCAGATGGAAGGTCTGGCGCCATAGCCACAGGAACAGCACTGCCGACAGGATCGGCAACGGCGACAAATAGAGCATCGCCGGCCAGACGAACCATTTGTCGAAGATGCGCGCGCTGGCAAAGGGCGTGGCCAGCGATACCGCGACCATGCCGAGCGCGGTCAGCACCAGTGCCGTGCGCAGCCACAGCACCGCCTTCCTCTGCAGGTCGCCTTCCGTCTTGTAGATGACCCAGGCCGCGCCCATCGCCGCGTAGGCGGCGGCAAGGCAGAGTGCCACCAGCGCGCCGAAGGCGATGCCGCCAGCGCCGACGTCGAGGCCGAGCACATAGACGCCGAGCATATAACCTTGCGCCAGCGAAGCGATGACCGAACCGAGGAAGAAGATGCGGTTCCAGCGGTGCTTCCTGCCGGCCGGCACCTTGGCGCGGAAATCGAAGGCGACGCCGCGCAGGATCAAGCCGACCAGCAGTATGAAGACCGGAATGTAGAGCGCCGTCAGAATGGTGCCGTGCGCCAGCGGGAAGGCGACCAGCAGCAAGCCGACCGCCAGCACCAGCCAGGTCTCGTTAGCGTCCCAGAACGGGCCGATGGCGGCGATCATCGTATCCTGCTCGGTGTCTTCGGCTGCGGCAAACAGGATGCCGATGCCGAGATCGAAGCCGTCGAGGATGACGTAGATCAGGATGGCGAGGCCCATCAGGCCGGCAAAGATCAGAGGCAGCAGGGTCGGCCAGTCGAAGCTCATGATGTTTCTCCCGGTTGCGCAACTGGCTGCGACAACGGCCTGTTCATGACGCCCGGCAGCGGCGAGGTGTCACCATCCTTCGCCGCCTTCAATGCCAGATGCACCAACACGCCGAGATAGGCGATCAGCAGCAGCACGTAGAGGATGAGATAGACCGCGAGCGACAGCGCGACATGGCTGCCGGCGACCGGGCCGACAGCATCGGCGGTACGCAGCACGCCGGTGACCAACCAGGGCTGGCGGCCGATCTCGGTGGTGTACCAGCCGGCCAGCGTCGCCAGCCAGCCGGACAGCGCCATCGGCACCATGACCAGCGCCAGCGGCTTGGGCAGGCTGTGGCGGCGCTTGAGGAAGAAGGCCGCCGACCAGGAGACGGCGAGCATAAGGAGGCCGGTGCCGACCATGATGCGAAAGCCCCAGAACACCGGAAATACCGGAGGATGGTTGCCGGCATAGTCGTTCAGCCCCGGCACGATGCCGCCGGCGCTGTGCCTGAGGATGAGGCTGGCGCCGTCGGGAATGGTGAGCTCGAACCTGTTCTCCCTGGCCGCTTCATCGGGAAACGCAAACAGCACCAGCGGCACGTTGGGGCCGGTGTTCCAGTTGGCCTCCATGGCGGCGATCTTCTGCGGCTGGTGTTCCAGCGTGTTGAGGCCGTGCTGGTCGCCAGCAAAGATCTGGATCGGGATCAGGATCGCGGCGGTGAAGACGCCGGTGCGCAAGGCCTTCCACATCGATTCCGAGCGATCGCCGTAGAGATAGCGCAGCGCCGACAGGCCGGCGATCAGGAACGAGACGGTCAGCCCCGAAGCAAGCAGCATATGAACGAGCCGGTAGGGCATGGACGGATTGAAGACAACGGCCCACCAGTCGGTGGCGTGCGCCACACCATCGCGCATCTCGAAGCCGGCCGGCGTCTGCATCCACGAATTGAGCGCGATGATCCAGAAGGCGGACAAGGTGGTGCCGCCGGCCACCAGCACCGTCGCCAGCGTATGGACGCGGTTTGAGACGCGGCGGAAGCCGAACAGCATGATGCCGAGGAACGCTGCCTCGAGGAAGAAGGCCGTGAGGATCTCGTAGGCCAGCAGCGGGCCGGCGATGTTGCCGACCGTCTCCATATAGCCCGGCCAGTTGGTGCCGAACTGAAAACTCATGGTGACGCCGGAAACCACGCCCATGGCGAAGGACAGCGCGAATACCTTAACCCAGGTGAAATAAGCGCGCATCCAGGCGGAATCGCCCGTCGCGTTGTAGCGGACCTTGAAGAACAGCAGCACCCAGCCGAGCGCGATGGTGATCGCCGGGAACAGGATGTGGAACGAGATGTTCGCGCCGAACTGTATGCGCGACAGAATGAGCGGGTCCATGGCGGCTCCGGCTGCTGCTTGTTCGTAGAAGGATAGGCTTGATGCACCGCACGGTCAAAGCGGCGTCCCGCCGCGAGGCGGAACGCCGCAGTGCCGGTTAATCTGCTTTTGCGTGGAATTTGGCTGGACGACCGGGCAGGTGTTGCCTATTCCGGCGAACCTCGATGTCCAGAACTGTCAGGAGCGCCATTGACATCCGGATTTGCGAACCGACATTCAGCGGATTAAATCAACAACTCTGTTTCAAGCAGCCGTTTTCAGCCATGCAGCCGATCATCTCGATTTCCGGGGTCACCAAGACCTACGCCACCGGCTTCAAGGCGCTGAAGGAGATCAATCTGGATATTGTGCGCGGCGAGATATTTGCGCTGCTCGGGCCGAACGGCGCCGGCAAGACGACGCTGATCTCGATCGTCTGCGGCATCGTCAACCGCTCATCGGGTAACGTCACCGTCGACGGCCATGACATCAACCGCAACTACCGCGCCGCGCGCAGTCTGATCGGGCTGGTGCCGCAGGAACTGACCATCGACGCCTTCGAGAGCGTGTGGGCGACGGTCAATTACAGCCGCGGGCTGTTCGGCAAGCCGGCGGACAAGGCGTTCGTCGAAAAAGTGCTGCGCGACCTGTCACTCTGGGACAAGAAGGATGCCAAGGCAATCACGCTGTCCGGCGGCATGAAGCGCCGGCTGATGATCGCCAAGGCGCTGTCGCACGAGCCGCGCATCCTGTTCCTCGACGAACCGACCGCAGGCGTCGATGTCGAGCTGCGCCAGGACATGTGGGCGATGGTGCGCCGGCTGCGCGAGGACGGCGTCACCATCATCCTGACCACGCACTACATCGAAGAAGCCGAGGCGATGGCCGACCGCGTCGGCGTCATCAACCGCGGCGAGATCGTGCTGGTCGAGGACAAGGCCGAGCTGATGCGCAAGCTCGGCCGCAAGCGGCTTGTGCTGGAACTGCGCAGCCCGCTGGCCACCGTTCCCGACGCATTTTCGCGCTACGCGCTGGAGCTTTCGCCGGATGGCGGGCAGCTGACCTATACCTATGACAACCAGAGCGAACGGCCGGGCGTCGCCTCGCTGATCCGCGAGCTCGAGGCGGCCGGCATCCAGTTCCGCGACATCGACACGGAAAACAGCTCGCTCGAGGAGATCTTCGTCAATCTGGTGAGGAAACAGGCATGAACCCGCGCGCGGTCATGAATCTTCATGCGGTATGGGCGATCTATCGGGTGGAGATGGCGCGCGCTCTTCGCACCGTGCTGCAGAGCATCGTTTCACCGGTCATTTCGACGTCGCTCTATTTTGTCGTCTTCGGCTCGGCGATCGGCTCGCGCATCACCGAGATCGACGGCATCAGCTACGGAGCCTTCATCGTGCCGGGGCTGATCATGCTGTCGCTGCTGACGCAGTCGATCTCCAACGCGTCTTTCGCCATATACTTTCCGAAATTCGTCGGCTCGATCTACGAATTGCTGTCGGCGCCGGTGTCCTACCTGGAGATCGTCATCGCCTATGTCGGGGGTGCGGCGACAAAGTCGATCGTGCTTGGCCTGATCATCCTGGCGACGGCCTCGCTGTTCGTACCGCTGACGATCGAGCATCCGTTCTGGATGCTCGCCTTCCTGGTGCTGACGGCGGTGACCTTCAGCCTGTTCGGCTTCATCATCGGCATCTGGGCGAAGAGCTTCGAGCAGCTGCAGCTGGTGCCGCTGCTGATCATCACGCCGCTGACCTTTCTCGGCGGTAGCTTCTATTCGATCAACATGCTGCCCGGCATCTGGCGCACGGTGACGCTGTTCAACCCGGTGGTCTACCTAGTCAGCGGCTTCCGCTGGAGCTTCTACGGCAAGTCCGACGTTTCGGTCGGCGTCAGCCTCGGTATGACGGTGGTCTTCCTGCTCGTCTGCATAGCGATCGTCGCCTGGATCTTCAGGACCGGCTACCGGCTGCGAAACTGATCGACTGGCCGTGCCAGGCAAAGCAGCCTTATCGGTCAACGTTTCCTTTCCGAAGGCGATATAGGCCTGCGCCCGTGCCTGGAGCCGGCGCTTGAACGCTCGCGCTTGCTTTTTATGCATTGTTATATATCATGTTATCGATTTTCGCACGAGACGAAGTGACCTATGGAAGACGTCATACGATCGCTTGGTTTCCTGTGCCTGGGCAGCAGGATGAAGCGTATAGGCGAACAACTGCAAGCGGAGGCGCAGCGCCTGCTCGACCGGCTGGATGTCCCGGTTCAGGCGAGCCAGTACCCGCTGTTGGCCGCGCTCGACAGGCTGGGCCCGCTACCAGTCGGGGAACTGGCGCAATCCCTTGGCATCGCGCAGCCAGGCGTAACGCGAAGCGTCTCGCTTCTGGCCGAATTGGGACTGCTCGAGATCAGTCCGTCGACCGATGACCAGCGGCGCAGGATTGTCTCCCTCACCGGGGGCGGCCGGCGGCTGGTCGATGTCGCAAAGCGCGACGTCTGGCCTTGCATCGAGAACGCCGTCGCGGATCTGTGCGCGGATCTTTCGGGGCCTCTTCTCGATCAGCTGGCTGCCATCGAGGACGGCCTCGCCGCGGCTCCCCTCGACCATCGAGTAAAAAAGCCGAAGGATGCGGTGCAATGAGGCACCTGCTTGACCGCCCTATCTGGAGCGCGCTTCAGACGCGACATCGGGCCTTCGCGGAGGGTGACAACCTCGCCAGGCGATATCGGCCATCGATTGTTCCTTTCGCCGCCACTGGCGCGGACGACCCGGATAGCCTGCGGGCGCTCGAAAGGCTTGTCTCCCCGGGCGAGGGTGTGATCCTGCTTCAAGCGGACGCCATTGCTCTGCCCACGGGGCTTTCCGCGACTTCGGCCGCGGCCGGGGTTCAGATGATTGCCGAGCAGCCATTGCAGATCGTCTCCGACCCGCGCGTGCATCGTCTGACCCGAGACGATGCTGCTGAGATGCTCGCCCTGGCATTGCTCACCAAGCCTGGCCCATTCACGCTCGAAGCCTTGAGCCTGGGCGATTTTTGGGGTGTGAAAATCGAGGGCAGGCTTGCGGCGATGGCCGGCGAGCGCATGAAACAACCTGGCTATACCGAACTCAGCGGGGTGTGCTCACATCCGGAATTTCGCGGCGATGGCCTGGGCAAGCTGCTGTCCCTGTTCGTGGCAAACCGGATAGTGGCGCGCGGCGAAGTTCCCTATCTCCACGCCTATGCCAGCAACGCCACGGCCATTAGACTATACGAGTCCATTGGCTTCAGGTTGCGAAGCACAATGAATGTGGCCGTGGTTCAGCGCACCGAATAATTCGTCGGCGCATGATGCTCAGCACGGATGCATGCTGTATCCGGAAAGGAAGGATTTCGTATCGCCGAAATCCTTCCTTGAGACTGCAAGACCTTCCTGCGTGTCAGACCGCGATCTTGCCGCCACCTTGCCTGGTGATCGCAACGACCGCCGGGCGCACCGGCATGTCCGGCTTGAAGTCGGGCCAGCGGGTCGACAAATCCTCATAATAGGACGGACGGCCGAAAGCCTTCCAGTCCTCGCCGCCGTCGCCTGGATGCTGGACGGCAACGAAGGCGGTCTGGTCGTCCGGCGCAAACAGCGGGCCGCACATTTCGGCGCCGATCGGCACACGGAAGAACAGCTTTGATGTCGCCCTTGCCGGCCCTTCCGTGTCGACCGCCCACAGACCGTCGGTGCGGCCAGTGGCCTTCGGGCCCTGGCCGTCGGTAGCAACCCAGAGGCGGCCGGCCGAATCGACCGCGCAATTGTCCGGCATGCCGAACCAGCCATTGGCCGTGGTTGCGGTCGAGAAGGTGGCACCGACAGCCGCAACCGAGGGATCACCGCATTTCAAGAGCACCTCCCACTTGCCGTTGGTGGCGGCAAAATCGCCGCCGTCCTCGACGATCTCGATGATGTGGCCAAAGGCATTTTCGGCACGCGGGTTGGCGGCGTCGACCTGATCGGCCTTGCGCTTCGAATTGTTGGTCAGCATGACATAGACCTTGCCGTTGGCGACATTGGGCTGGATGTCTTCCGGACGGTCCATCTTGGTGGCGCCGAGCAGGTCGGCGGCGCGGCGCGTCTCGATCAGCACGTCGGCCTGGCTGGCAAAGCCGTTCTCCGCCGTCAGCGGCCCTTGGCCGAAGACGATCGGCAACCATTCGAGCGAACCGTCGTCGGCAAACTTGGCGACATGCAAGGTGCCGTCGTCGAGCAAATCCATGTTGGCGGCGCGATCGTCCGGGTTGAACTTGCCTGTGGTGACGAACTTATAGACGTAGTCGAAGCGCTCGTCGTCGCCGAGATAGAAGACGACACGGCCATCCTTGGCGACCATCGATTCAGCGCCCTCATGCTTGAAGCGGCCCATCGCGGTGCGCTTCCTCGGCACCGAAGTCGGATCCTGGACGTCGACCTCGACGATCCAGCCGAAGCGGTTCGGCTCGTTCGGCTCCTTGCCGATGTCGAAACGGTCGTAATGCGCTGCCCATTCATAGGCACCTTCGGGAATGCCGAGGCGCTTGTAATTGGCGGCTTCCCTATGGCCCTGCGGCAGCTCGCCCGAGAAATAGCCGTGGATGTTCTCCTCAGCCATGACATAGGTGCCCCATGGCGTGACGCCGCCGGCGCAGTTGTTGACAGTGCCGATGACTTTGGTGCCGCTCGGGTCGGCGCTGGTCTTGACGCGGTCGTGGCCGGCGACGGGGCCGGAGAGCGCGATCTCGGTGTTGGAGGTGATGCGGCGGTTGAGCTTGCCGTCGCGAATGACCTGCCATTTGCCTGATACCTTGCGGATCTCGACAATGGTGCCGCCATGCGCGGTCATCTCGACGTCGACTTGTTCCTTGCTGAGAGGCGCCTGCTTGGCTTTGCCGTCGACGATGGTGACGAGGCCCGGAAACATCAGGTGCGGATTGGTGTATTCGTGGTTGACCACCAGCAGGCCGTGCTCGGCCGAGCCGTCGATCGGGATATAGCCGACATAGTCGTTGTTGTAGCCGAATTGTCTGGCCTGGGCCTCCGCCGACTGTTTTGTCGGATCGAATTCCGGCGAATCGGCGAACAGCGGATCGCCCCAGCGCAGCAGTACATCGGCGTCATAGCCGGGTGCGACGTGATGCTTGTCGTCGATGCCGGCCTCGAGCTCGTCGAAAGCGAAGGCGGAGCCTTCGGCGGCGCGGGCGTTGTCGGCGGTGATCAGCGCCAGAGGGCTGACGGTAGCGGCTATGGCCGAGACGGCAAGCGAGCCCTTGAGGAAGCCGCGCCGCGAGAACCGTGCGGCGATGATTTCACCCATGGTGCGGTTGTCGGTGGGATTGGCTCCTGGCCCGTCGTTTTCCTCGAGCAGGCTGGTGCGGAAATGGGCGTCAGGGGAGCGATGTTCGGTCATAGGGGCATGCCTCTGGCTGGATGGATTGCTGGAGCGTGTTGCCTGGCCAGTCCGGTATCGCCGGCAGGTCACAGTTTGATGACATGCCGGCTAATTACCACTGCGATTTTGTATCCAGCATCGGCCCCGCTTGACCGCGACCGGCGCTTCGGAAACAAGAGCTGCGGCAGGCGCGTAAGGACCGCATCGGGAGGAACAAAAAGTGAGTTTCTGGGGACTTGGGCAGCTCTGCGTTTCGACGGTGATCTTCCTGCTGGCGGCGACGGCGGCGAAGCAATGGGGACTGGCGCCGAGCCTCGGCAAGATCGTGCTGACGTTGGCGCTCTATTCGCTCGGCAATCTGATCATGCTGAGGCTGATCCGTGAATTCGGCATGTCGGTGTCGTTCAGCCTGTCAGCGGTGATCCAGCTGGTGTCGGTGAATGTGGTGGCGCTGGTCTTCTTCGGCGAGCGCGTCAATGCCTTACAGGCAACCGGCATCGTGCTTGCCATCGCAGCTGTGGCGCTGATCACGCTCGGGCCCTATCTGCAAAGGCTGTAGCTGTGATCGGGCCGATGAAGAAGATTGCAAGCAGACTGCGCAACTGGCTGGAGTTCCCGGTTCTGCTGGCCGGGCTGATCATTGCCGGCGGGCTGTGGGGGTTCGAGGAGCTGATGGAGATGGCGCGGGCCACCACGCCGCATGCCTTCGATACCGAAATCCTGCTTGCTTTCCGCAAGGCCGGCCAGCCCGACAATCCGATCGGACCGGCGTGGCTGGAAGGAGCGATGCGCGACATCACCAGTCTCGGCAGCGCCAGCGTACTGGTGCTGATCACGGCAGCAATGATCGTCTATCTACTCCTTATCCGCAGGCCAGGCGCGGCGCTTCTCATGTTCGTCGCGGTAGCGGGCGGCCAGCTCCTGTCGAGCGTGCTGAAATTCGATATCGACCGGCCGCGCCCCGACCTGGTCTCGCATCTCGCCGATGTGGCATCGCTTTCGTTCCCGAGCGGCCACGCCATGCTGTCGGCGGTGACATATTTGACGCTGGGCAGCATGGCGGCGCGGTTCTTGCCTGGGCGGACAACGAAGATCTATGTGCTCGGGCTGGCGGTGCTGACGACGGTGGTGGTCGGCATCAGCCGCATCTATCTCGGCGTCCACTGGCCGTCCGACGTATTGGCCGGCTGGTGCGCCGGCTTTGCCTGGGCGATGCTGTGCTGGCTTGCGGCCCGGTTCCTGCAGCGATGGCTCGGGCGGGCCGGCGGCACCTGACTCATGTCAGTCGATTTGCGGTCAAATCAGCCTGTTGATCAGGCCATGGCCGCAGCCTGCCAGCAGGAAAACCATCGACAGCAAGGCTGTCGAGGTCGCCAACGCTTTGAATATCTTCACCTGCTCATCCTTTTTGAGTCGTCGCCTGTGAAATCGGGATCGCAATGGATGTCCCGCCAAACGATGCCGTAGCATGCTAGCGCATCGGCTGGCAAAGAGTGTTGCATGTTTCACATATGCAAGATGATGCTTGAACCATCATAATGAAGGTATTATACGTGATGCCGCAGACTCAGACGGGGGTTTTGGCCGATGATCACTGCCGCGCAGATGCGTGCCGCGAGGGCGCTGGCCGGCATCGATCAGAAGACGCTCGCCGAGCGCGCCGGGGTTTCGCTTCCAACCATTCAGCGCATGGAAGCGAGCGACGGCGTGGTCCGGGGCGTGGTCGATACGCTGATGAAGGTCATCCAGGCCCTTGAAGAGGCCGGGGTCGAGCTGATCGGCGAGAACCAGGCGAGCGAGCGTGGCGGCAGGGGCGTTCGCCTCAAGCCTGTCACGCCGCAGAACCCGCAGGGCTGACGGTACTGCCGCATCGCCGAAAATCAAATTCGATTTTCGGATAGTCCGATGCGCCGTTCAAAAGTGTTGGAGCGTATCTGTGCGCCCATTTGGACGCACGCCGCTCCAAGTCGCGACGGCGACCGCCGACAGTCCTGCCGACGATCCCGCCATCTTCTTGGTTTCATGGGGAAGGCACTCGATGGATCAGACCCGGCGGGCAGTGCATCAACCGGCGCGGCCGACATTTTCCGAACTGTTCACGCCGAAGCTGGTGACGGTGCTGCGCGAGGGCTATACGCTCGCGCACTTCAAGGCAGATGCCATCGCCGGGCTGACTGTCGCCATCGTGGCGCTGCCGCTGTCGATGGCAATTGCCATTGCTTCAGGCGTGACGCCGGAACGCGGGCTCTACACCTCGATCATCGGCGGCTTCCTGGTCTCGGCGCTTGGCGGCAGCCGTTTCCAGATCGGCGGCCCGGCCGGCGCCTTCATTGTGCTGGTGGCTGCGACAGTGGCGCGGGTTGGCGTCGACGGCTTGCTGCTGGCGACGATGATGGCCGGCCTGTTCCTGCTTGCCATCGGATATCTCAGGCTTGGCACCTACATCAAGTTCATCCCCTATCCGGTGACCGTCGGCTTCACCGCCGGCATCGCCGTCATCATCTTCTCCGGCCAGATCGTCGAACTGTTCGGGCTGAAGCTCGCCGGCAAGGAACCGGGGCCGCTGGTGCCGAAGCTGATGGCTATCGGCGAGGCGGCCGGAACGATCAACCTCGCCGCAACCGCGGTGGCGGCACTGACCATCATCACCATTGCGCTGTTGAAGCGGTTTCGGCCGAAGTGGCCGGCTATGCTGATTGCCATCGGACTGGCATCCCTCGTCGTGGCATTGCTCGCCATGCCGGCCGAGACGATCGGCACGCGTTTCGGCGGCATCCCGCGCAGCCTGCAATGGCCGGCCTTCCCGCCGCTTAGCCTCGACAGGATAATCGACGTGCTGCCGGACGCCATCGCCTTTGCGCTACTCGGGGCGATCGAATCGCTGCTGTCGGCCGTCGTCGCCGACGGCATGACCGGAAGGCGGCATCGCTCCAATTGCGAGTTGGTGGCGCAAGGCTTCGCCAATGTCGCCTCCGCTCTGTTCGGCGGCATCTGCACTACCGGAACCATTGCCCGCACCGCGACCAATGTGCGGGCCGGCGCGCATGGACCGGTTTCAGGCATGATGCACTCGGCCATCCTGCTTGCCCTGATGCTGGTGGCAGCACCGCTGGCCAGCTATATCCCGCTTGCAGCACTTGCCGGCGTGCTGGCGGTGGTGTGCTGGAACATGTTCGAGAAACAGGCCTTCGCCACGTTGCTACGCGCCTCGCGCGGCGATGCGCTGGTGCTGATGGCGACGTTCCTGATCGTCATCTTCCGCGACCTGACCGAAGGCATCGTCGTCGGTTTTGCGCTGGGCTCGATCCTGTTCATCGACCGCATGGCCAAGAGCATCGCGGTGGAGGCGGACCATCAATCCTTGGTGCAGGAAGACGTCGCCGACCGCGCCAGCGCCTATGATTCCAGCGAGGCGAGCGATGCCGACACCGTTGTCTACCGGATATCGGGCGCCTTTTTCTTCGGCGCCGCCTCGACTGTCGGCACCGTGCTGGACCGCATCGCCGACCAGCGCAAGAACTTCATCCTCGACTGTTCGGCGGTGCCGTTCTTCGATTCGACGGCGGCCAATGTCATCGAGGGCGCGGCCCACAAGGCGAGCCGCGCCGGCGTTCGGTTCATTATATCAGGCGCTTCACCGCAGATACGCCGCATGCTGATCAACCACGGCGTCAAGCGGCCACTGGTGACCTATGCCGCATCGATCACGGATGCGCGGGCGCAGCTGAAGAAGGCCGCGCCCGCCGCCTGAGCCGATGGCTCGCTTAGTCGAGGCCTAATGCCGCGATCTCGCCCTCGTTCATCAGCGGCACGAAGAGGGTCGACCTGCCGTCGGTGCCGATGTCAGCGCTGCCCGGCTTGAATGTCGCAACCGCCTGCGGCGTGCCGCCGGCTTTGTAGCGGTAGAGCGTGCCGGTCATGTAGGCGGTGGTATAGATGCTGCCGCCGATGGAAACGACGCCGTCGAGGTTGGCGATTTTTTCCGCGCCGGGCAGTGGCGAAACGGCCTTGGTGGCGAGATCGACCGAGAGCAGGCCGCCCGGCTCGGCGGTGCTGAAGTCGGGCTTGATGCCCTTACCCCACGAAGCGACGATCAGCCGGCCGCCATCGGCGAAGATGCCATTCGGTGACGCGAGCGCCGCATCCCTGACGAACAGTTCCGGCCGGTCGCCGTCGATGCGATAGATCGTATCGGCCAGCATATCCGTGACGTAGACCTTGCCGGATGCATCAGCGGTCATGTCGTTGAGGAAGACGGCGTTCGGCACGTCGATCGTCGACGCTAGCTTGCCGCTTGCGAGATCGACGACGCGCACATGCGTGATGTCGGCGACGTAGAGTTTGCCGCCGGCAATCGCCATGCCCTTGGGCGCGTCCATGCCGTCGGTCCAGTGTTGCGTGACTATCTTGCCGTCCATCGACAGGATCGACAGATAGCCGTTGCCGTCGGCTTCGCCGGGATTACCGACGATATTCGATATGATGATGCGTTTGCCGGCTGCATCGAACAGCGCCGATTCCGGTTGCTCGAGGCCGCCGGCGCGCCAGAGTTCAGCGGCCTGAACTGCCGGCGCAGTCGCGATGCCGACGATGGCGAAAAGTATCGGTGTGAAGAGGCTCTTCATGGCTAGTCTCCTGTAATGGACTGGCGGAGAGCTAGGCCTTTCGATACTTTTCGGGAAGATCTATCTGGACTAGTACCGAAGGCTGATACCAGATCGTGCAAAAGAGGTGCATCCCATGAACGGCCTGATCTTCGAAGCGCTGAAGCGGACGCTTAAGGCAAAGGGCGTCACCTACCGCGTCCTTGCCGAGCGGATGGGTGTTTCCGAGCCGACGGTGAAACGCATCTTTCATGAGCGCAACTGCAAGCTCGACAGGCTGATGGAGATCTGCACTGCCGCCGGCGTGGAGTTGGAGAACGTGCTCGGCTCTATGAACAGAGGACCAGGGCCCGCCAACCAGATCGCGCCGGAGATCGAGCGCAAGCTCGCCGGGCGGCCGGCACTGCTGTTCGTCTTCGTCATGCTTTCCGAGAAATTCACGCCGGAAGGCATCATGCGCTCACAAGGGCTGAGCGAGGCTTCGATGTTCCTCTATCTGCGCGACCTCGAGGAACTCGGCCTGATCGCGCTCGGTCGCGGCCTGTCGGCAAGGCTGCTGGTCGAGGCGCCGATCCAGTGGAATTTCGACGGGCCATTGCGGCCGCTGTTCGAAATGACGAACAAAAACTTCATCGGCTGGGCCATCACCCATCTTGAGCGCGAGGCGACATTCGTCAGCTTCTCCAGGCGGATGCGGCCGGAAACGGCGGAAATGGTCAGGCGCGAGGCGGAGGAATTGGCGGAGCGCGCCAAATTGCTTGCTCATCACGACCAGCACACGACGCCCGAAGACGGACTGGTCGGCTACAAATGGACGTTTGCGTTCGGCGCAACGCCGTTCCCGGTGATCATGCCGATCGGGCCACATCCGCGCGATGCAGGCGCGCGGACGGACGATCGAGTTGCGGCCGCCGCAAACGGACGGCGTCTGCCGGCCTAGATCAGAATGCAGAACGACCGAGTCCGGGCTGTTGGCGGCAGCCAGTCCGACTGAGCTTCGTACCCCTGAGTATCGGCCGCAAACCGGTTCTCGGAGGATCCCATGCTCAACCACAAGGTCGAACGGCTATTCGGCGGTCTTGTTCTCCGCCACCCTGTCATCCCAGACCATCTGCCGGTAGTCGAAGCCGTATTCCAGCGTCGGCTTGACGATACGGAAATAGGGCGACAGGTCGAAGTCGCGCGGCGTGTAGAGCGAGTGATGGCGGATGTGCAGGATTTCCCTGCGCGAATAGCTCGACTGGGCCGAGGCACGACCGGGCGCCCGGGTAATCTCGGGTAGGATCGGGTAGCGGATCCGGCCGTATGCCTCGGCGATCAGCGACGAGCAGATGGCGCGCGTCGGGTCGCCGGAACCGAAAGCCAGCATGCGGCGGCGCCAGCGCACCGGCACCGGCGGCGTCGGCAAGAAGTAGCGCAGCATGTCGAATATGTTCTTGAGATCGTATCTGAGACCGAGCCTGCCGATCATGAAGGCGACGACCGTGTCGCGGTCTTCGGGAGCCAGGCCGCTCGCCCGGCAGATGCGGGTGTTGTAGCTGCGATAGCGCGACAGCGGCACGGCGATGCAGCCATCGCCGAGCGTGACCTCGATCAGGCGCCGCCGTTCCGATCCGTCCTCCGGCTCCGGCAGCGCATCCCCGACATAGAAGGCGGCATGCGACCAGGTCGACTGGGTGAGGTATTTGATCGCCGCCGAGATCCTCTGGTTGCCTTCGATGAGCAGGATGTCGCCGGGCTCGAGCGTGCGGCGCAGCGTTTCGGCGTCCGACGGCGTGTAAGGCTCGTAGCCGGACGATTCCTCCTGCAGCCGGCCGGCAAGCCAGCGGCCAAGTCGGTCCAGAAGCGTGTCGCCGGGCTCGGTCATGCCAGACGGCGATTACCACAGGGCGGCAAATTAGACCATGATCAGCCCATACCAGGCGCGCCGGCGTCTTCGATCGGCGCAACTGTGAGGTCTTCGCGCGCTTTACGGGCGAGCTTCCTCGTCGAGCGCTTCGGACTGTCGCCGAAAAGCTCGGCCGCCTCGGCGAGGCAGGTCTTTTTCAGGCCCTTTTCCGAGCGCTTCAGCAGCTTGGCAAGCAACCGCGTGTCCTCAGGGGGGCCAAGCGGCTGGTCCTCTGCATCGAGAAGCGCGCGCATAACGAACACATCGTGCAGTTCGCCAAGCCGCTCGCCCAATTCGTCGACGGCCTTGCGCCGCGTCTTGATCGGCATCGGCCACAGCCGGCCGAGCAGCGACAGGTGCATGGCATGCGTCTTGGCCGCCTTGCGCAGATCGTGAAAGTCATCGGCTTCGCCGCGTGAAGCCGCCTTGTCCAGCGCTTTCCTGGCGCGGCGCAAAGTGGCGCGCGCGCCTTCGGCAAGCACGTCGGCAGCCTGCTCCGGCTGGTCGGGCAGAGCGAGCTTGTCGATCCGGACGACACCTTCCTCGCAAGCGGCGATCGCCGCGCCTATCGCAGCATCGAGGCCTGCTCCGCCATGCAGTTCATGCTGGCGCGCAACAAGCCTGTCACGCACGGCATCGAGACCGCCGCCGGCACTTTGCTCGGGAAAGCTTGCCGCTAGCCGGTCGATTGTTTCCACCAGTGCGGTCGCCTCACGCGGACCGGCAAGCAGGGCCGCCACCTGGCGGTAGCACTGGTTCTCGGTCACGCAGAATGTTTCGTCTCCGGAACGGACAAGGCGCAGCAAGGCGCGGACGTTCTTCAGCCGTTTGCGGCATTTGTGCAGCCCCTGTTCGGGCCTGTCACGCGCCGCGTTCAGATGGTCGAGCGCCTTGCCGATCTCCTCGGCGAGGATGCGCCGGACCTCTCCGGTCAGCGACATGCGCGGATCGATACGAAAGCTCATGCGACGATCTCCGGAATCCCCCCAAGGGCGAGCGACGCGTTGTAAAATCTCGGCTCGCCGGTGACCTCGCGGCCGAGCCAATCTGGCAGCATTTCGTCTGGTACATCCTCCGGCGTCTCGAGCTCGGCGATCACCAACCCCGCAAGCGTCCCGCCGAAGACATCGACTTCGTAACGATAGCCGCGGTGTCTAACATGGTGGCGTGTCTTCTCGATGACATGTCCGATGGCAAAGGCCTGCATCTCCTGCGCCTCCGCCAAAGGCACCGGATATTCGAATTCATCGCGCTCGCGTGCCTGGCTGCCGAACTTGAGCGTCAGCTTGGCGGCGGCGTCATCGCTGATGCGCACACGCACCGTGCGGCTGGGTTCGGCGACAAGATAGAATTGACGGATATGAATGTCCGCCTCGACGATTGCCCGCCATTCCTCACCTGAGACCAGGAATTTACGCTCGATTTCCTTGCCCATGGTCAGGCACTAAAGCGCGCACGGCCAGAGTTGGCAAGCCGCTTGACCGCACTTGACTTTAATCATTCGATTGATTAAATTGCCGGCCATGATCAAGTCGCCCAACGCCAGCGGCCTTCCTCATGAGGCGCCCAAGACCGCCGCAGATATGACGCGGACGGCACTCGTGCGCGCGGCGCTGAAGCTGTTCGGACGCCAGGGTTTCGACGGCACGTCGACGCGCCAGATCGCGGCTGAGGCCAAGGCCAATATCGGCTCGATCGCCTATCATTTCGGCGGCAAGGAAGGGCTCCGCAACGCGGCGGCCGACTACATCGTCTACACCATCCAGACCGTTGCCGGCCAGGCGATCGGCAATCTGCAGGCGCCGCCCGCGGCATTGGCGGATACCGAGGCCGCGCGGGCACATTTAGCCGTCGCGCTGGAGCGGATGGTCGCGTTCATCGCGGCAAGGCCGGAAGCCGGCGAGATTGTGCAGTTCGTCCTGCGTGAGCTGTCGCATCCAACCGCCGCGCTCGACCGTATCTATGATGGCGTGTTCGAACCGGCGCATCACCGGCTCTGCCTGATCTGGGAACAGGCGACGGGCGAGCCGGCCGAGAGCGAGCGCACAAAACTCACGGTATTCACGCTGATCGGCCAGGTCGTCTACTTCCGCATCGGTCGCGAGGCGGTTATGCGCCGGATGGGCTGGCGCGAGATCGGCGATGACGAGGCCGGCAAGATCGCGGCAACAGTAACCGACAATCTCAGCGCGATTTTAGCTCGGCGCGATTTGGCTGTACGGAAGGATCGTGGATCATGAGCCTGCTCTGTTCTTTGCCGCTTACCGCCCAGCTTTTCAGCGCCTGCGCGCCGGCAGCACCGCTCGCCGTCGGCTACGTCGAGGGCGATTATGTGCTGCTGGCGCCGATCGAGGTGGCGCAGGTCGAGACGATTGCGGTCAAGCGCGGCGACCGCGTCGCGCCCGGCACGCCGGTGGTGACGCTGGAAAACGCCGACGCCAAGATCGCCATCGCACAAGCCGAGGCGGCCCTTGCGCAGGCCCAGGCGCAACTTGCCGACCTACAGGTCGGCAAACGGCCGGAAGAGATCGCGGTGCTCAAGGCGCAGGTCGACATGGCCAAGGCGCAAGCCGCCGATGCTAAACGCCGATACATCCGCGCCAGCGATCTGTTCAAACGCGGCACCGGCACACAGGCCGACTATGATACGGCTTCCGCGACGCTGGAGACGGCCAACGCACAGGTCGGTCAGGCGGAGGCCAATCTCGCCGTCGGCGGCCTGCCGGCACGGCCGGAGACGATCAAGGCCGCCGACAATCAGGTCAGGCAGGCGCAATCGGCCCTGGAGCAAGCGCAATGGCGGCTGTCGAAGCGTGTGCTGACGGCGCCCTCGCCCGGCCGGGTCAACGATGTCATCCGCTATCCAGGCGACACGGCCGGTCCGACCGCGCCGGTCATCTCCATGCTGCCGGACGGCGCGGTGAAGCTTAGCGTCTATGTGCCGGAAAGCGCGTTCTCGTCGGTCGAGGTCGGCACGCTACTCAACGTCCATTGCGACGGTTGCGGATCGGGCGTGAAGGCTCGCGTCAGCTATGTGTCGCCGGATCCGGAATTCACGCCGCCGGTGATCTACTCGCTCGAGACCCGGCAAAAGCTGGTCTATCTGGTCGAAGCGCGGCCGGAGGGCGACGCCAGCGCATTGCAGCCCGGGCAGATCGTCGACGTCGATCTGGCGGGCATCGGAAAATGAACGTCATCGACGTGCACGGCCTGGTCAAACGCTTCGGCGACAAGACCGTTGTCGACCATGTGACGATGACGGTGGCCGAGGGCGAGATCGTCGGCTTCCTCGGGCCGAACGGCTCAGGCAAGACGACGACCATCCGCATCATGTGCGGCTTGCTGACGCCGGATGAGGGTGAAGGCACGGTTCTGGGCTTCGACATCCGCACCGACAGCCTGCGGATCAAGCGCGAAGTCGGCTACATGACGCAGAGATTCTCGTTCTACGAAGACCTGACGATTGGCGAGAATCTCGAATTCGTGGCGCGGCTCTACCGGCTGAAGCCGCTCGACGAGCATGTGGCTAAGACGCTTGAGGAGCTCGGCCTGACATCGCGCAGGAACCAGCTGGCCGGCACTTTGTCCGGCGGCTGGAAGCAGCGGCTGGCGCTGGCCGCCTGCATCATGCACAAGCCGAAATTGCTGCTGCTCGACGAACCGACGGCTGGCGTCGACCCGAAGGCGCGGCGCGAATTCTGGGACGAGATCCACCGGCTGGCCAGCGGCGGCCTGACCGTGCTGGTCTCCACCCATTACATGGACGAGGCCGAGCGCTGCCATCGCATCAGCTACATCTCCTATGGCAAGATGCTGGCCACCGGCACGGTCGAGGACGTGGTGAGGAATGCGGGGCTGACCACCTTCGTCCTGCAAGGTCCGCGGCTCGATCAGGTCGCTGCGGCACTTCATGGCCGCCGCGGCGTCGACCAGGTGGCGCCGTTCGGCGCGACGCTACATGTCGTCGGCTCCGACAGGACGGCACTTCAGGCAGCGCTCGCCGACGTCGAGAAGGAACACAAAGGCGTCAAGGTATCGCCCGGCGAGACCAGCCTGGAGGATGTGTTCATCCAGTTCATGTCCGGTTCGAAGGACAACATGGGATGAAAAACGGGATAGGCAGCATCTTTTCCTTCGCCAGGCTAGGCGCGCTGCTGATCAAGGAGTTCATCCAGATGCGGCGCGACCGCATCACCTTCGCCATGATGCTGGGCGTGCCGCTGATGCAGCTGGTGCTGTTCGGCTATGCCATCAACAACGATCCGAAGAGCCTGCCGGCAGCGCTGGTGGTCATGAGCAGCGATCCTTACACGCGAGCCATGGTTTCGGCGCTGCAGACCACCGGCTATTACCGCTTCGACCATGTCGCGCAAAGTGCCGCCGAAGCCGAATTCCTGATGGCGCGCGGCGACGTTGCCTTCGTCGTCACCATTCCCGCCGATTTTGCCCGACGGGTCGAGCGTGGCGACAGCCCGCAGATCCTGATCGAGGCGGATGCGACCGACCCGGCCGTCGCCAGCGGCGCCATCTCGACGCTCGGCACAGTCGCCAACCAGGCGCTGCTCAGGGCGCGCGGCATGCAGGAGACGGCGGCCGAAGCTGCCCGGGGCCAGCTCCAGGTGGTGGTGCACCGGCGCTACAATCCGGAAGCCGTCTCGCAATATAACATCGTGCCCGGCCTGCTCGGCGTCATCCTGCAGATGACGATGGTGATGATGACCTCGATCGCGCTGACGCGCGAGACCGAGCGCGGCACGATGGAGAACCTTCTGGCGATGCCGTCCAGCCCGCTCGAGATCATGCTGGGCAAGGTGCTGCCCTATCTGGCGGTAGGCGCCGTGCAGGTGCTGGTGGTACTGGCGGCCTCGAAGCTTCTCTTTGCCATCCCCTTCACCGGATCGATGTCGCTGCTGTTGACGGCCGTCCTGATCTTCGTCTTGGCGCTGGTGCTGCTCGGCTACACGATCTCGACGATCGCCCGCACGCAGATGCAGGCCCTGCAGCTCACCTTCTTCTTCTTCCTGCCGTCGATCATGCTGTCCGGCTTCATGTTCCCTTATCGCGGCATGCCGGACTGGGCGCAGATTTTCGGCGAGGTGCTGCCACTGACGCATTTCCTGCGCATCATCCGCGCGGTGATGCTGAAGGGCGCCGAGCTGCAGGCGGTGGCAACGGAGATCGGCTGGCTGGTGGTGTTCGTGGCGCTGTTCGCCGGCATTGCGCTGGTGCGGTTCCGCCGGACGCTGGATTAGGATCCAACCAGATCAGACTTGCTGCCGTCAATGGCCGATACCTGGGACCTTGCCATTTGAATCGGTCGGCGGCAACGAGCACTAGCGGACGTTGCTGGCCCCGCCTAGCTTCGGCGGCGGTGGGCCTTTTCTTCATTCGCCAGATACTGGTGGACGAACGCGATCGCCATGCTCCCCTCTCCGACAGCTGACGCAACCCGCTTGACAGGACTCAAGCGAACGTCGCCGCAGGCGAAAACGCCGGGCGCGCTGGTTTCGAGCAGATACGGGTCGCGGTCGTGCGACCAACCGCCGGCCTTCTTCACATCGTCCCCGGTCAGCACGTACCCTCGTACATCGCGCATGACATCGGTCGGCAGCCACTCGGTTTCCGCGTTGGCGCCAATGAAAACGAACAGCCCGCCGCAATCGTGCCGGGTCACCTCATTGTCGGCCTTGTCGAGAATGTCGATCGCCGTCAGGTGAGTCTCGCCGTGCACGGCGTGGACTTCGGATCGAAGCTGGACTCTGACGTTCGATTTCGCGCGCAGCTGCTCGATCAAATAGTGAGACATGCTGTCTGCAAGGGACGGGCCTCGCACGAGCAGTGTCACGCTGCGCGCATGGCCCGAAAAGTGCAGTGCTGCCTGGCCGGCCGAGTTGCCGGCGCCGATCAGGAAGACGTCCAGCCCATGGGTTGTGCTTGCCTCGCTGCGCGCCGCTCCATAATAGACACCCTTGCCGATAAGCCGGTCGAACCCGTCGATGGCAAGACGACGCCATGTCACGCCTGTTGCAAGAATGAGGCTGCGCGCCCGCACAACATCGGTGCCGTCGAGAAACAGATCGTGCGTGGCCGGATCGATGCCGGCGACGGAGCGGGTGACGAGGATTTCGGCGCCCAGCCGTCTTGCCTGCTGCAGCGCGCGACTGGCCAGTTCATCGCCGGAAATTCCGCTCGGAAACCCGAGATAATTCTCGATCCGTGACGATGTCCCCGCCTGTCCGCCAGGTGCCTCACGCTCGACGACAATCGTGCGCAGCCCCTCGGATGCGCCGTAGACCGCCGCCGCGAGGCCGGCCGGTCCGCCGCCTATGATCGCGACATCGTATTCGGTGCCGCGCGGGCGCGTCTGCAGCCCGAGGCGAATGGCCAGATCGCGCACGGCGGGATTTTCCATGATCTCTCCGTCCGCCAGCCGGGCGACGGGACCATCGAGCGGCGGCCTGCCCAGGGCAGACCAGAAAGCCTCGGCATCGGATGTATCGGGCAACAGCCAGGTGAATGAAATCTGGTTGCGGGCCAGAAACCGGCGCAGATCACCGCACGCCGTGTCCCAGCGATGGCCGACCAATGTCACACGCGGTTTCTGCGGCTCGGCCGTGATGCTCTGCAGTCCGCCCATCCGCTCGCGGGCAAGCGCGCTGACCTTCTGGGCCACGTCCTTTGAAACTGCGGCGATGGAATAGTACTGCTGAACCTCGATCCGCATGACGCGGGACGGTTCGGCGGCGCGATATCCGCCCGGAAAACCCGAGCCCAGCGCAATCGGCACTTCACCGAATATCGTTCCTGGCAGCCGCCAGCCGAGCGTCCGTTCGACGCCGTCGAAGGTCTTTACGACTTCGATCTTGCCGGCGAGAACCGCAAACAGCGCGGCCTCTCCGCCCTCGTGAACCGCGAATTCTCCGGGGCTGAGAAGGAGGTCGGCCGCTGTCCGCGCCAACCGCTCCAGCTCGCCCACCGGCAAACCCGAAAACAACGGGATGGCTCCCACTTCATCAACTGTCAGCATGGTCCCTCGCGGGAGCCAATTAGCGGTTTTTTCCCGTTTTTATCAACAGAAAAGGCAGAGTCTCGCCTTGACGGCTAGGTCGTGAAGCAGCGCGCCTTGAAAGCGGACTGGGTTGTGTCGATAGGCATGATCATTCGGATCGAGATTCATGCGGGCTTCCCGGGACCGGCGCCAATTCAGGCGCATTGAGCCCCTCGAAGGGATCGCGCCAGGCGTCGATTTCTTCAAGCTGCCGATACCAGCGGCCGACAGAAGGATAATCATCAAGAGGCAATCGGGCGACGTCGTTGAAGGGCAGAAACGTCGCCATTCGAAAGTCGGCGTAGGAAGCCGAATTTCCGACCAGCCATTCTCGCTGGGAAAGCTCGGCATCAAGTATTGCAGCGGCGGTACTGAAGTCCCTCAGGCCCTCCTCAACCCGCACCTGATCGATCGGGCCGAGCCCATAGCGCTGTTTGGTTCCGCGTTCGAAATGCACGATATCGCAGGCTCTTGCGAAGTTCTCTTTACCCCAACTCAGCCATCGGATCATCTCGGGTTCGTCGTCGCCAGTGCGCCAGAAATGCGAATGCGTGTCGCGTGAAAGCCGGCAGGCTATGGCGTCGGCCTCCCAGAGGCTTTTTCCCAAGCCTACGAGAATGGGCAACGAAAGATTGGGATTGAGCGGCCGAAAGCGCTCGGCCTGCCCCGGAGCGAAGGGAGAGGCGAATTCGAACTCGACCTTGGCTTTGAGATACCGTGCCACCGCGACCGCGAGGCGAGGATTGGGATTGCGGCTGAAGAACAGTTTCATCGATCTCAGTCTTTGAAGGGTACCGGTTCGACTGGGCGCAACGGAGGTTCGAGCGCCTCGAACCGGCACGTGACCTGGAATTGGTTGCTATCTTAGCTGGCAGCAATGATCTCGGCATAGGTGCTGAGATCGACATTGCCGCCGGAGAGCACCACGGCAAAGGATTTCCCGGCAAGGTCGATCTCGTCTGACGACAGCGCGGCCAAGCCGACGCAACCGCCAGGTTCGACGACCAGCTTCAGGCAAGCCATCGCATCGCGCATCGCCTGTGCTACCGCCTTGTCGGAAACGGCGATGGCGCCGGAGAGATTGTTGCGGTTAATCTCGAAAGTGATCGCGCCCGGCTCGGCGACGAGAAGGGCATCACAGATCGAAGTGTGGCCGGGCGCGTTCGACACCCTGGCGCCTTTGATCAGCGAGCGGCGTGTGTCGTCGAAATGCTCGGGTTCCACGGCCCAGACGGCGGTGCCCGGCGAGGCGTCCTTGACCGCGATCGAAATGCCGCTGCTCAACCCGCCACCGCCGCAGGGGACCACCACCGCATCGAGGCTGACGCCAAGCGCGCTTGCTTGGCGCATCAATTCGAGGCCTATCGTGCCCTGGCCGGCGATGATGGCCGGATCGTCGTAGGGCGGCACCAGGACCATGCCCTTTTCCACGTAAGGACGGACGACGGCAGTGCGATCGTCGCGGACCCGGTCGAAGGTGATCACTTCCGCGCCCATCTTCCTGACATTGACGACTTTCATCGCCGGCGCATCGGTGGGCATGGCGATGACGGCCTTGACGCCGAACATCGCCGCCGCGGCGGCAACGCCTTGCGCGTGATTACCCGACGAGAAGGCGACGATGCCGCGGGCGCGTTCTTCCGCCGAGAGCGAGGAGAGCTTGTTGTATGCACCGCGGAACTTGAACGAGCCGGTGCGCTGCAACGTCTCCGGCTTGAACAGGATCCTGGCGCCGAAGCGCTTGTTCAACTCCGGCGATTCGATCAGCGGCGTTTCGACGATCAGTCCGGACAATCGCACTGCTGCGCTGTGAATATCGGCGATGCCGGGAGGGGTGGTCATGGCTAGGTCCTGCAAGAGATGAGACCGCCTATGGTGTACGGAAAGGGAGGCCGCGCACCAATAAAAAAATGTGACCGTTACAATTCGTCTTGGAAGCAGGAGCGGGCGTGACTGTCACCCACCGCCTACTCGGCCCTGCGCCATGCATTCGTCGCTTCAATCGACAAATCGTTGCCGATTGACCGGCATGGCCTGGCGCTCCTCACCCCAACAGCGTCTTTTGCCGTTTGGGGCCGCCCATCTTGCGCCAGGTGTTGAAGCGGTGGGTGGCGGCGGCGAAGGAGATCTTCATCTGTTGGGCGACCGAATAGCGCGACTTGCCCTCGTCGAACAGCCGGTAGCAGCACTCGACGCCCTCCTCGGTCAACTTGCCGTCGGGAGCCTTGTTGTGCGGATTGGCGGGATCGAATTTTTCGACCTGCTGCTCGACCAGGCCTCTCAGACGCTGCAGATCCGCCTCAATATTGGCGATCAGGTCGAGAACCGGTTTGGGATCAAACGGCTGTTGTTTTTCCGGCATCTGTGGGTTCCTTTCTCTTGGTTCAGATTCGGTTATATAAGTGAACGTTTGCCGATAGCAACGGCGACGTCTTCGGGATTTTGAAGCCTGTACCTTTTGAACATAAGCGGAGCGCACACGATTGACCGGCGACGCGCGAGGTCATAGTTTAGAACCATTCTAAACTAGGGTGAATTTCTCATGCTTTCCCGCGTTTTCGGCATCGGCCGCCGTCCCTTTGAATCGCTCTCGGAACAGGAGATCCTGGCGCTCGCCATCTCCTCCGAGGAGGATGACGGGCGTATCTATCGCGCCTATGCCGACGGGCTGGCGGAGAGCTTTCCGCAATCGGCCAAGGTGTTCGAGGAGATGGCGGAGGAAGAGGACGGCCATCGCGATTCGCTGATCGAGCTTTACCGCAAGCGTTTCGGCGAGCGGATACCGCTGATCCGGCGCGAACATGTGAAGGGCTATTACGAGCGCAAGCCGGACTGGCTGGTGAGGCCGCTCGGCGTCGATCATGTGCGCAGCCAAGCCGAGGCCATGGAGCGGCAGGCCTACCTGTTCTATATCGAGGCGGCCAAACGCACAGGCGATGCATCGACGCGAAAGCTGCTCGACGACCTGGCGATCGCAGAACAGGGCCACGAGACACTGGCGCAGCGGCTGGAGCAAAAGCATGTGCCGGGCGCGGTCAAGGACGAAGAGGCGGCAGCCGAGCAGCGCCAGTTCATCCTGACCTATGTGCAACCGGGGCTGGCCGGGCTGATGGATGGGTCGGTGTCGACGCTGGCGCCGATCTTTGCCGCCGCCTTTGCCACGCATGATACGTTCCAGACCTTTCTGGTCGGGCTTGCCGCCTCGATCGGCGCTGGCATCTCGATGGGTTTCACCGAGGTGGCTTCCGACGACGGCAAATTATCTGGCCGCGGCTCGCCGGCAAAACGCGGGCTGACCGTCGGCGTCATGACGACGCTGGGCGGGCTCGGCCATGCGCTGCCCTATCTCATCCCGCTTTTCTGGACGGCGACCATTGTCGCCGCCGTGGTGGTTTTCTTCGAGCTGTGGGCGATCGCCTTCGTGCAGAACCGCTATATGCAGACGCCATTCTGGCGCGCCGCCTTCCAGGTGGTGCTGGGCGGCGCGTTGGTGTTTGCGGCAGGGGTGCTGATCGGGAATGCATAGCGGTCCCTAACCGTTCACCACCCGGCTATCTGCTGGCGCCTCGGCGCGTTCGGTCAGGCCGTAGTCGCGCACGACATGAGCGATGCGCAAACGATAGAAGGCGAAGATACCGTTACGCCCTGCCTTCTGCGCCTGCCGATGTTCCTGCGTGTTGCGCCAGGCCTTCACCGCGTCCTCGTCACGCCAGAAGGACAGCGACAGGATGCGGTTCGGATCGGCAAGGCTCTGGAAGCGCTCGATCGACAGGAAACCGTCGATGCCGTCGAGCAGTGGGCGCAGGTCGGCGGCGATGCCGAGATAGGCATCGCGCTTGCCCGCCGCCGGCTCGACCTCGAAGATGACGGCGATCATGGCTTCACCAAAGGAGCATGCGGCCCGGAGGCCAGCTTGAGGAAGATGCGATCCTCCTTCAGGATGAATTTTTCTCGCCGGGCGAACTCGTAGTTCGCCTTGCCGGCGGGATCGGCGGCGAGCCGGGCGCGGTAGGCTTCGTAGGCCGCAAGACTGTCGATGTTGTAGGCGGCATAAGCCGTGGTGGCCGAGCCTTCGTGCGGCGCGAAATAGCCGATCAGATCGGCGCCGCAGCGCGGGATCGCCTGCCCCCAATTGCGGGCATATTCCTCGAATGCCGCCTTGCCGAACGGATCGATCTCGTAGCGGATGAAGCAGGTGATGGTCATTTTCGCCTCCTTGGCGGTGGATGTTTTCTTGCGGTCACAGTTCGAGCCGGATCGAAACGTTCCGAAGATCGATATGCTAGGCAAATCCCTCGCTGATCATGCCTGCCAGAACGATTTCGCGCATTCGCGGCGGACGTCTTCAGGTGTCAGGCCAAGGTCACGCAGCAGATGATCGTCGATCTCGGCAAGGTCGAGACGCTGCAAATGACGGTCGTACCACCGCTTCAGGAGCCGCAGCCGCAAGCGGCGCAAGACAATGAACGGGAACGGCCGGCGAGTAGGCACGGCGCTGAGAATGGTCCTTGCAGGCATCGTCGTCTCCTTGATTTTGCATCGAGATTAATGCTTATCTGACGAGGATGCTTCGATGAGGAACGAACTATGCGCGAAGGACCTGACATAGCCCGCATTGCCAGCCTGGTGGGCGATCCGGCGCGGGCAAACATGCTGTCCGCACTGATGGGCGGCACGGCACTGACGGCGAGCGAACTGGCACTCGAAGCCGGCGTGTCGCTTCCGACAGCCAGCTCCCATCTGTCGAAGCTGATGGAAGGCGGGTTGCTGACGCTGGCGAGCCAGGGACGGCACCGCTATTACGGCCTCGCCGGCCCGCAGGTGGCAGGAATGATCGAAGCCATCACCGGCGTTGCCGCCGCGGTCGGGCCGCAGAGGGTGCGACCCGGCCCTCGCGACGCAGCCATGCGCGTGGCACGGGTCTGCTACGACCACCTCGCCGGCGAGCAGGCGGTGGCGATGCTGGACCGTCTTGTCTCTCGACAAGTGCTCCTGCGCGACGACAAGGAGATCCGGCTTGGGCCGTCAGCCGCCTCGCATTTCGCAGCGATCGGCATCGATGTCGAGAGCAAGGCGCGGCGACCGGTGTGCCGGGCCTGCCTCGACTGGAGTGTGCGGCGTTCGCACCTGGCCGGCACGCTGGGCGTCGCTATTCTCGACAAGATCCTCGCCGAGAAATGGGCGCGGCGCGAGAAGGACAGCCGTGCTGTGATCTTTTCACCGGTAGGCAAGCAGGCCTTCGAGAAGACGTTTCTCGCCTGACAGATCGCTTCGACGCGCTAGAACGTGTTCGTCGTTTTCACGGAAACGCCGAACCGCTGCATCTTTTTGTTTTGACGCAATTCCGGACGGAAAACCGTTTCACACTTTTCCTGGAATTGCTCTAAAGTATCCGTTTTGATCAAGGGGTTTTAGGGGCCCATTTTCGCTGCGCCTTGAGGAGAGCGTTTGCGAGGATGATGAGCTTTCGCATCAAT
>NZ_JAMYTU010000043.1:0-39687 GCF_040322615.1 Mesorhizobium sp. M0119 | reverse complement strand
GGAAATGGCAGTCGCTCCTTCGCTCAACTGCCTCTCCAAAGAATCCTTTCTCAGCCTAAACTCAACCCCAAAATCGCCATATGCGATTCCCCTGCCCAAGGGGGGGGGGAGATCGGCAGCTTCAATAGCCGCGCCCTTCTTGCAGCGTCGGAGATTAGCGAAGGCCGCGATGAGGGCCAATCTCCCCCGTGAGGGGGAGATGGCCGGCAGGCCAGAGGGGGGCGCAGTCCCGCCAGCGATCAAAACTACCCCTCCCGCTAGCCTCATATTCCCGAGCCATCCACCAGTGGCACATCTTCCCCTTCCCAGGGGCTCGGCATTGAGCCCTTGCTGAGATTGGCCGACGGCAGCGGCATCCAGCACTTCAGCTCCGGTTCGGCATATTCGACGATGCGTCCTGGAGACGAATCGGAAGCGCGCCAGCCTTCGCTGCCGAACTGATCGGCGCGGGCCCAGTAAGCCATATCGACCTCGGCCGGACCCTGTTCGGACGGCCGAACCGTGACAAGGATTCTGCTGCCGTCCCTTGGCGCGCTCGACATGTGGCGCCACTGACCGGGCTCGTCCATTGCATTTCCTCCTGCGATCTTCGTCTCGCCCGGATAGTCGCTTCGCGTTCGGAAGCGGTCAACCCGAACTTTTTTGCCTGGGGCAAAACCCCTGCTCCGTCGCGCCACGGAACAAGTCATGACGCGCCGGGTTTGGCGAAGTTGTTGAAGGAAGCAAAATGAGATCAGCGCCGCGACCGATCCTTACGATTGTTGCATGGCAGGCCGCGCCCTTCGATCCCCACCCGGTCCGGTCGCAATGAGGCAGCCCGATTCCGATCGTTCCGCCTCACCGGACGAGGGTAAAGGCGGCATAGGCCGCGCGCTCGGCCTCGGCCTGATAACAGGGGCGGCCGACGACGATTGCTCCGCGATAGGCACCTACGCTAGTGCCGGCGCCCGCTTCGGACCCGACCTGCTTTGGACGGCTCCGGTGACATTGCCGATGATGTATGTGGTCGTCTACCTGTCCTCGAAGCTCGGCCAGGTATCCGGGCGCGGATTGTTCCACGTCATCAAGGACTTCTATCCGCGGTGGCTGCTTTGGTCCGTGCTTTTGGGGGTGCTCATTGGAAACACCATCGAGGCAGCGGCGGATCTTGGTGGAATGGCCGCGGCGATCAACATATTCGTGCCACTTCCCATCCCGCTGATCGTGCTGTTCGTCGCCGCCCTCATCTTCGCCCTCCAGGTCTTCGGCTCCTATACTTTGATCCGCAACATCTTTCGCTGGCTGGCGCTGGCGCTGCTCGCCTATGTCGGTGCCGCCATTCTGGCCAAGCCGGACGCCGCGGCGGTGCTGCGCGGGACGCTGCTCCCCAGAATCGAATTCGATCGCGAGTTCCTGTCGATCCTGGTCGCCATCATCGGCACGACGCTGTCTGCCTATCTCTACACCTGGCAGTCCAATGAGGAGGTCGAGGAGGAGATTGCCCAGGGGCGGACAACGCTCAGGGAAAGGAAGGGCGCTACCGACAGCGAACTCCGTCGCTCTCGCCGGGACATCCTCATCGGCATGATGTTTTCAAATCTCATCATGTATTTCATCATCCTGTCGACGGGTGCGACGCTCTACAAGGCGGGGCATCACGATATCGACACGGCCGCGCAAGCCGCGGAGGCGCTGCGGCCGCTCGCCGGCCAGGCCGCAAGCGTCCTGTTCGCCGCAGGCGTGATCGGCGTCGGTTTCCTCGCGGTTCCTGTCATGACCACCGGCGCTGCCTATGATGTGGCACAAGCCATCGGCTGGAAAAACAGCCTGCACGCCCGGGCTCGAGAGGCGCCCAAATTTTATCTCGCCATCGGATTTTTTACGGCGATCGCCGCTGGCCTGAACTTTCTCGGCTTCAATCCGATGAAAGCGCTGGTTTGGTCCGGCATCGTTCAAGGCTTCTCGACGCCGCCTTTGCTGCTGCTCATCATGCTGATGACCAACAGCCGCAGGATCATGGGCGACCAGGTGAACAGCCGAAGCACCAACATACTCGGTTGGGCAACGACCGCCGCCATCTTCTCGGCGACGATCGGCCTGGTGGCAACCTGGTTCATGTGATCAGGCGGAAGCAAAGCGACGCCGCCGGTTGGATTACCCGTTCCCGCTTGCGGATTGTCCCAGCTTTGCCGGTCTTGGAAATTCCACAACGTCGCCCGTGGGCCGCTTGTATTGAGCCGCGACAATTGCATCGATCAGGAGATCCAGAGCCGCACGAGCCGTGCGGCTCGTCTCGTCCTCGCCGCTCAAATAATGGCAGGCTCGTTCGAGGTGGAGGTGTGCGGCGGCAAAGTCGCTTGTCATAGGCTTCTCCCTGTTGCCCGCCGGCCGGCAAGATGACCGCCTCGATTTACCCAAAAGCAAATATCCACAGCCGGATTTGAATCAAATTGACCTGACTCACCGCAGCCCGCGGGACAAGGTGCTGGCAGGCCTTTGCATCGCTGGTCGATGCGCTGCGCCGGTGCAGTACGCCGCGTTGAATGAACCAATTGCGGGCGATGTGCCGCAAACTCAGTCCCCTCACCGCCCTGTTTTTGAAATTTTCTCGCTCTTTTAATTCTACAAACTCTCTAGACTTAAAGTAGATCGCTAGACCCAAGATCTTAAAAATTGAGTGCTTGAGAGGGAGCCAGGAATGTCGAAAAAGCTCGTGGTGGGGCTGTCGGGCAACTTGACCCGGCCATCGAAGACCAAGGCGTTCGTCAGCCACATTGTCGGGCAGGCGGCCGAAAGCATCGGCGCGGCCTCGGCCGTCTTCGACATCGAGGATCTTGGCGCGTCCCTGCCGCAGGCAAGGCGCCTCGGCGACCTCGACCCGGCGGCGCGCAACATCGTCGAACGGCTGCTGGGCGCCGACATCCTGGTGGCCGGCTCGCCGACTTTCAAAGGCAGCTATACCGGGCTTTTCAAGCACTTCTTCGACCTGCTCGATCCGTCATCGCTGAGGGGCAAGCCCGTCATCCTCGCCGCGACCGGCGGCGGCGAGCGCCATTCGCTGATCGTCGAGCACCAGTTGCGGCCGTTGTTCGGCTTCTTCGAGGCGCTGACTGTGCCGACCGCGATCTACGCCTCCGACAAGGACTTTGCCAATGGCGTGCTGGTGTCGGAAGCCATCCACGCCCGCGCCCGGCAGGCGGTCGGCGAGGCATGCCGGGTAACCGGAGTGCCCTATCGCGTCGGCCTTGCCGCCTGAACGCACCACCGACCCGAGATCCCCTCCCCGGCCAAATCCAGGAGCACACCGCGATGACCCGATCCAAGAAATCCAGGCAAATCAAACTTGGGGCCTTCCTGCCCGGCGGCGGACAGCATATCGCCGCCTGGCGCCACCCCGAGGCGCCGGCCGACGGCGCCACCAATTTCGAGTTCCACAAGCAGCTTGCCCTGACCGCCGAGCGCGGCCTGTTCGATGCCTATTTCCTCGCCGACAATCTGACGGTCGGCCTCGGCGCCCGCGAGGGCGGCAACGCCAAGATCGCCGGTTTCGAGCCGGTGACGCTGTTTGCAGCGCTGGCGCCGCTCACCACGCATCTCGGTTTCATCGCCACCGCCTCGACCACCTACGAGGAGCCCTACACGCTCGCCCGCAAATTCGCCTCGCTCGATCATCTGTCGAATGGCCGCGCCGGCTGGAACGTCGTCACCTCGGCCGGCGACGAAACCGCGCGCAATTTCAATCGTGAGACGCAGCCTGCCCACGCTGAGCGCTATGCCCGCGCGCATGAGCATGTCGAGACGGTCAAGGCGCTGTGGGACAGCTGGGAGGACGATGCCTTCATCCGCGACAAGAAATCGGGGCGCTTCTACGACAAGGACAAGCTTCACGACATCGAGCACAAGGGCCCGCATTTCAGCGTCAAGGGGCCGCTCAACGTGCCGCGCCCGGTGCAGGGGCACCCGGTGGTGGTGCAGGCGGGGCAATCGGAAGACGGCCGCAAGCTCGCCGCCCACTCGGCGGAAGTCATCTTCACCGCCCATCAGAACCTTGCGTCGGCGCAGGAATTCTATCGCGATATCAAGGCGCGCGTGGCGGCGGTTGGCCGCGATCCCGAGCAGGTGCTGATCATGCCGGGCGTAGCACCCTTCGTCGCCCGCACCGAAGAAGAAGCGCGCGCCAAATACCAGCAGCTGAACGATCTCATCTTGCCCGAAGACGGCGTCGCCCTGCTCAACGGGCTGGCCGGCCGGACGCTCGACATCAGGGGCTATCCGCTCGACGGCCCGCTGCCGCCGAGCACGGAAACCGAAGGCATGAAGAGCCGCCAGGCGCTGATCCGCCAGATTGCCGACGAGCACAACTTCACCATCCGCCAGCTCTATCAATGGGTGGCAACGGCCCGCGGCCATTACACCGTCATCGGCAGCGCCACGCAGGTCGCCGATCAGCTGGAGGAGTGGTTCGGCAACGAAGCCGCCGACGGCTTCAACATCCTGCCGCCCTGGCTGCCCGGCGGGCTCGACGACTTCGTCGAGCTGGTGATCCCCGAACTGCAGCGCCGCGGCCTGTTCCGCACCGCCTATGAAGGCAGGACACTGCGCGAGAACCTCGGCCTCAGGCGGCCGGAAAACCCGTGGACCGCCGCCCGCTCGGCCGTGCTGGCCGCCGAATAATTCCACGAAGCCCACTACCCTCGAAGCGAGAGGCAAGACGATGACCTTGCAGCACATCGAACAGGCCGCCAGCCTCGGCACGCGCGACAGCACGACAAGCCTCGGGACGGATTTCCTGCGCCTCGGCGGCCGGGCGGGCATTCGCTTCCTGTCGCGCTACGGCGTCCTCATTGCTTTCCTCGCAATCTGGCAAGTGTCGAGCAGCGCAGGGTGGGTCAACACGGCCGTGCTGCCGCCGATCGACATGATTGTCGCGGCACTTTGGAAGGGGCTGGCCGGCGGCACTCTGCTCGGTGACATCGCCATCAGCCTGCAGCGCGCCGGCCTCGCCTTCGCAGCCGCCGTGCTGGTCGCCATCCCGCTTGGCCTGTTCATGGGCCAGGTGCGCGCCGTCGAGACCGCGCTCGATCCCATCCTGCAGGTTTTCCGCCAGACCTCGGCGCTGGCGCTCTATCCGGTGTTCATCCTGCTGCTTGGGCTCGGCGAAGCCTCCAAGGTGTTCGTCATCTTCTGGGCGACGCTGTTCCCGCTGCTGCTCAACACCATCGGCGGCGTCAAGCAAGTCGATCCGAAACTGCTGGAGATGGCCCGCGTCTATGGCGCCAGGCAGCTCACCGTCTTCCGCCGCGTCGTGCTGCCCGGCGCCGTGCCCTCGATCTTCGTTGGGCTGAGGCTCAGCGCCACCACGGCGCTGCTGCTGTTGATCGCCTCCGAAATGATCGGCGCCAACAAGGGCATCGGCTTTCAGGTGATGAATGCACAGTACAACTTCCAGATCCCGCTGATGTTTGCGGCAATCGTCATCCTCGCCGGCCTCGGCCTGATCGCCAACCAGGCGCTGGTCAGCCTGCAGCGGCGGCTCTGCCGCTGGAGCAATGCCGTCGACTGACCTCTCCTTTCGCAAATTCCAACCAGGAAAGACCCGGACCATGAAAATCACCCGCCGTTCCCTGCTTGCCGGCGCGCCCTTCGCCGCCGGCCTTCTCGCCGCCGGCCTGCCGCGCTTCGCCTTTGCCGAAGCGGCACCCGTCAAGTTCCGCTCCCTCGCCAGCCGTGGCAGCATCTCTCCGCATGAGTTGGCCGGCGAGCTCGGCTATTTCAAAGGCCTCGGTATCGAGATCGAGAATGTCGGCTATTCCGGCGGCGGCCCGGAGTCATTGTTCGCGCTCGCCTCCGGCAGCGTCGATATTGGCTCGGCCGCGACCGCCGCCGTGATCAATTCGATTTCCGGCGGCAACGACTTCGTCGCCGCCTATCCGAGCAACGGCATCAACGGCAAGGTGCACAGCGTCTTCTACGTGCTGGACGACAGCCCGATCAAATCGATCGCCGACATTGCCGGCAAGACCATCGCCGTCAACACGCTCGGTGCCCATCTCGACTACACCGTGCGCGAGGCGCTGCACAGCGTCGGCCTGTCGCCGGATGCCGCCAATCTCGTAGTCGTGCCCGGACCGCAGCTCGAACAGACCTTGCGCTCCCGCCAGGTCGACATCGCAGCACTCGGCTACTGGCAGGCGACATTTGCCGGCGCGCTAGTCGACAATGGCGGCGTGCGTGGCGTGTTCAACGACACCGACGTGCTGGGCGAGCTGGCCGGCGGCTTCGTCGTGCTCAGGCGCGACTTCATCGCGGCGCATCCCGACGCCGCCCGCAATTTCGTAGAACAATCGGCGCGCGCCTCCGACTGGTCGCTGCAGAACCCCGACGAAGCGCGCAAAGTGCTCGCGACGATCCTCGACAAGCGCGGCGAAAACGGCGAGCTGGCGCGCTACTGGACCGGCTTTGGGCTGCGCCAGGGCGCCAAGGCGACGGACCGCGACATCGACTCCTGGGTCAGCGTGCTCGAGCGCGACGGCCGCCTGGCAAAGGGTAAGCTGAAGGCAACAGACATCCTCTACCGGCCCGGCGAAACCAAGACCAACTGAGAAGGCCAACCGGCAAGGCAATCAGCTGGGAGACGAGCGCGATGAGCAGCACAAGCGGCGGTGAGGTCAGCATACGCGACCTGTCCAAATCGTTCAGTATCGGCGGGCGTTCGCTTGCCGTGCTGAGGACCCTCAATCTCGACATTCGCTCGGGTGAATGCCTGGTCATCGTCGGCGCCAGCGGATCGGGCAAGACCACGCTGCTGCGCATTCTTGCCGGGCTGGAGGCGGCCGACAGCGGCGGCGTCGCCATCGACGGCAAGCCGGTGCACGGCGTCGGCGCCGAGCGCGCGGTGATCTTCCAGGAACCGCGCCTGCTGCCCTGGCTGACGGTGCTCGGCAATGTCGCCTTCGGCCTCGAAGTGCGCGGCGTGCCGAAGGCCGAGGCCGAGGAACGGGCGCGCTTCTATATCGCGCTCGTCGGTCTCGCCGAATTCGGCGACGCTTTCCCAAGGCAGCTGTCAGGCGGCATGGCGCAGCGCGTCGGCATTGCCCGCGCCCTGACCGTGCAGCCTGAAATCCTGCTGCTCGACGAGCCGCTGGGCGCGCTGGACGCGATGACCAAGATCGGCATGCAGGAGGAACTGGCGCGCATCTGGAGCGAGGAGAACGTCACCATGGTGATGGTGACGCACGACCTCGAGGAGGCGATCTACCTTGCCGACAGGGTGCTGATCCTGCCCAAGGAGAAAGGCGGCGCGGCGCGGCTGATCGACATCGACCTGCCCCGCCCGCGCGAGCGCAGCGAAAGCCGCTTCGTACGCTACCGCGAAGAACTGCTGCGCGAATTCGGCCTGCACTGACAAGGACCACCTACGCGATCTAGGGTTCCTCGCCCCGCAAAGCGGGGAGAGGTGGCTCGGCGAAGCCGAGACGGAGAGGGGCCTTCCTTTTGAAAGCCCCTGCCCCGCGCTCCTTCGTGGAACCGGATTCCCCGCCCCGCATTTCCTTAACCGGGAGGCGAAGGAGCGCGGCATGAAAGCTTTGTTCGCAATCTTCGGTGGCTTCGTCCTGACGCTCGCCGTATTCGCCAGCGGTCTAGCCTTCGCCACCTGGCTATTGATTGCCAAGCCGGTGCGGCCGGCCGCCCCGGTCTCCAGCGTCGTCGAACTGTGGGCCAAGGATCCGCGCCCGGTAAACCCGGCCTCGCAGCGCCTCGAGCGCCTTCCGGCCCGCGCGGTCCCCGTTCGCACCTCGGAAGTCGATCGCAGCTCGAAACCCGCCGACACCGCCGCAGCTTCGACACCCGATACCACCGGCTCCATCAAGCCGGCGGTGGAAGAGCAGCAGACGCTGCCAGCCGCTCATGTCGAATGGTGCGCAAGCCGCTACCGCTCCTACCGGCCGGACGACAACCACTACACCTCCTACAGCGGACAACAGCGCCCCTGCATCTCGCCCTATCTCGATGCCGGCGATGACGGCAGCTATGTCGAGGCGAGCGATATGTCGTCGGTGGAGGGCTACCCGCCATCGGATGAACCCGGCGCCGCCGAGTTCTCATCGGACCACGTCCAATACTGCTTCAGCCGCTACCGCTCGTACCGGCCGGAGGACAATAGCTATCAGCCCTATTCCGGCGGGCCGCGCCGGCAGTGCGAGTAGCAGGGCGCTGGGCGGCGGGCTAGCGGACCGAAGGGCATGGTGTCTTGTCCGATCCCATCCTCGAGCGGCTAACCAACGATCACGCAAATTTTTTTGGATCGTTCGGATCGGCGCGGCGTTCATCCGACAGGCAAAGGAGGAATCAAGATGGGCGACGACCGGGACGACAAGATTCGTGAGCGCGCATACCAGATCTGGGAACGCGAAGGCGGGATCCATGGCGATCCCGAGCGGCACTGGCACCGGGCCGAGGCCGAGATCGACAGGGAGGCCGCCCTGCCGCTGACGGCAGGCGATGCTCTGCCGGAAACCCGCGAGGTCGCGAGTTCCGACGTCTTGACGGTGGAGGCTTTGGCGGTGCGCACCGGCATATCGGGCGAACAGGCGCAGGAGCTGATCGACAGGCTGGGAAACGACCGGGCGGCGATCGAACAAGCCGCGCGCAACCTCAAGGGGAAGCAGCGGCTCGGGGAGTGACAGATGATCAGAAAACTCAGAGACGGAAAATACCGCCTCTATTCGCGCAAGAAGGACGAAAAGACCGGCAAGCGCCGCAATCTCGGGACGTTTGACAGCCGCGAGGCTGCGGAGAAGCACGAACGCGAGGTGCAGTATTTCAAGCGCCATTGAGGGCGTTGGTGGCCGGTGCCCGCCAGCCAGTCGCGCGGCATCGGTCACCGCACTGCGCCAGACTGGCGTCACCTTGTTCAGTGGTTCGGACAACATCCGCGATTCCCGGTGGCCTATGGCGACGGCGACGTGCTCTCTCGCGCCAACCTCATAGGCTACTGGGGGCGACTGCCACGACTAGTTTGTTGCACCAACGACGTCTGCGGTCACGTCAGCGGATTGCTGCTGGGTTTTATCGTCGTTCCCGCCCACTGAAGAGCTCAGCTGGATACGAGTCTCGACGTGATAAAGTCCCGGGCCGCGCGATTGCAGGTCCTGCCCGCCATCGCCCGCTGCGGTGATCGGGCCGACAATTTGCTCGCTCTTGGAGTCTCGCAGCGGTTCATTATTCCAGTCGAGCACACGTATCTCGCCGCCCGTTTTCGGCATGTTCTGCCATGTCACTCTCAGCACCGGTGAGTTTTCGGAGCGGGTGATGACAGAGATAGTGCCAATCAGATCGGCCGAAGCAGAGGCGCTGTTATCGTGCCCGGTCTTTCCGACGACCTGTCCCAGCACGCAGCCGGCGACGGTTACATAGTGCCCCCCATGCGCCGCGATATCATAACTCAGGCGTATCTTGCCATCAGCCGTGGCTGCGACACTTGCGGTGGCTTGCGCGCCCGAGACCTTCCGCTCGAAACCGTTGTCGCATTCACTGCTCTCTGTGCCAGTTGCCGCCAGCTGCGCGGTCTCGTTAATTGGTTTGCGCTGCGTCTGCACTGCACCTATCTGGCCCTTGCCTCCGCCGCCGCCGATACTGACTGACGCACTGCCGTCCGCCCTGAAGATGACATTGCTTTCACAAACAGGCTGGCCCGCGAAGACATCGACCGGCAGAAGCCGGACTCCAACGACTCGCGGGTCGGTTGCCTTGATTGTAGCGTCGGTTGTTGCCTGCACATTGGAACTGCCGCCCAGCGAGGCAGAGAACATATTGGCGTTTGCGGCCCCGCTTAACGAGATGACGGCACCCGACTTGTCATAGAATTTATAGTTGAGACCTTTGGCAACCAGTGCGGTGGCGACGACGCGATATTGCTGCGACTTGATCCGGTCGACGCATTGCTTTCGGATTGAACAGCTTTGGACAGCATTGATCGCGAGATTCTCATCGATCTGCGTAATCCAGGCCTCGTCAACTGCGAAATCGACTCTCTGCACATCTGACCATTCAGGGCCGGCCTTAATGGTGGTGCCATAAAGCTGTGGGAGCTCTACGTCGGCGCCGATTTTCAATGCACCATTGACCTCGTAGGAAAGCTGCGGGATCGAGACGGGCGAGGGTGCCTTAGCAGCATCGGTAAATTCGCGAGTGCCTGGAACGAGGCAACTCGTTCCCGTGATGTCGGAGACAGGGAGCGGCAGTTGGTCGGAGGCCGGCGTTTGGCTCGGCTGATAGCTTATAATTGAACCTGGATGGACAAAGGTGTCTGCCGCAAGCGTGGTAACGCAATTCAGCTGCTGACCCTGGACATAGTCGCAAAGCCGGTCGGCAACGACGATCGCCTTTGGTCGCATCAGAAAATAGGCTGCGGCGATGCCGGCGATACCAACCGCAACCAGGCCAAACAGGATCCCTGTTTTAACTCCATTGTGCATACGATTCCCCTCCGGTTGTGAATCTAGATCGCGTCACTCCGATGGATTCTGCTGTCGATGTGGCGCGCGCAACGCAGTCTCGCTGCGTTTGCGTCCAAGCTGCGTGTCGGCGTGTTGGAATCCGTGCCATGCAGCCCCCTGCCGTACGATGAAAATTGCATAGATCGAGTAGTAAGTGAAGGAGTAAAGGAAAAGTCGAAGTAAAATTCTAGTTGCTTTTCTTGCTTTGTCTCGCGTTAAATTTGAGATAGACGGATGGTTTTTCTGGACAATGTTTTGCATAGAATTCGCGAAAGAACGAGCCCTGTGAATTAGCCCCGGAGGATCGGCCGCCAGTAGGCGTTTAGGAAATCATTGCACGTCAGGTCAGCAAGCTCGATGCTCTCTACGATGCTGTAGTCAGGCCCCATCGAATTGAGAATGTCGTTCTCAACCACCTTCTTGTTCGGCTCAGATATTCCCAAGCTCGTTCCAAAAATTCTTCGCTCTCCGGCGCCATCCAGCGTGAGCAGTTGCATGTTCATGTCGCCGTAAGAAAAGCCGAGATAAACCACGACCTCGGCCTCAGCGATTACGCGATGCATTCGTTTTATGATGGCATCGTCATCGATACGTTCGGTGAACGTTCGCACCTGTCCGGCGATGTCTGGCAAATTGGTGTGATGAGGCCTTGCGCCGTACGGAACGCCACCTGAAACTTGCCAAGGCAACAACCCAACCTGCCCGTACGGGTGGATGATGGTAAGAGTCTTTGCGACTGCTTCGGCATCCTGCCGGCTCAACCGGAAGTAATTGCGTAGACTCTGCACGACATAGTGCTCGATGCAGCGGTCGTAGTTGAAGGTGACGAAAGAGACGTTCGCAAAAACGTTACCAACATCGGCAAGGGGCACGTTCTCAGTCAGCATTTTGCAGAACGTGTTGTGCCAACTGTCGTCGATCGATCGGAAATCGATCGTGTCGTCGCTCTCATGGTGCGGGGCAAGGATGCTGCTCAGCCTCCAGGATACTTGCAGCGATGCCAAGCTTGCCCATGAGACTTATCAACACGTCATCGGCATGCGTGTGCATGTAGTTGTCAATAGAGATGGATTGAGGCATTGCAGCCGATATGGACCGGCCTGCCCAATAGTAGGAGTTCGCGTCGCGCTCTCCTGCGTTGCGCACGATGAATTTCACCGCCCCTGCGATGTTTCGGTCGCCACCAGACAGATTGCTTCCATCGTCGTAACGAATGTTCAGCTTCTCTGCGAGGATGCCCTTTAGCTCGGCTCCCATCGGGAGCCGTACCTCTCGGCTAGCGCCTGCGCCAACGACAAAGACCGTGCGCTGTTCAAACATGACTGCCCCGACGAAGTTAGTGAAAGCACGTGACGCTTGTTGGCGCCGGATCAAGGCAAGCAGCACGCAAAATCTTCAAGGAGGAGAAAGTTCGCGGGCTTCAAAGACCCGATCAGTAACTTGATCAGTGTTTTGATTCTTCCACCAAAATTGAAATAAATCCGTCGTTATGTCCAGTTTTTCTAAATGCGTAACCTGCTTTGTTTCTTCTTCGTTGTACTGAGCGGCTAAGCCGTCCAGCGTGCCGGCGTTACCCAGAACTACATAGTCGAACCGTTTAAGATCGGCTTTTGCTGTGCTGATTTCAGACCCCGAGATATGAAGCTTAGCAGATGGGTTAACGCCCACTCGCACGATTTCGGATCCGACTACCTCGTAATATGCTGAGTTTGTATTTACACTGGGGTGAAAGTATAGGTGAACAGGGGCAATGACCTCACATGGAACGTCGAACCCCATCGCAAAGGTGCGGTCCAGAGTGTCGCCTCGGTATACTTTTAATGACAAAACATCTTCCTTCAGCTTATTCGATGTCGTCTGAAATTTTATAATTTCGTTCGAAGCCATCGCGATTAGTTGAAGATCACCCTCATTCTTTATCTTAGACAGGCTCGTGAAGTAGCCATAGGCAACATTGGCCAGCTTACGTGTTCCCGCTAGGTTCCAGGGGGACGACCATAGCTCACGACTCTTCACAATTTTCGCGGCGTTGGCACGTGTGGTGTGATGATAGACCCTTAGGGAAAAGTCGCCGCTCGGCATGGGATGGCAAAGCCCTGATGCTAGGCCCGCAAGCCTTCTGGGTCCGTCAAAAGAGCATCGGTAGAGCTGAGCGCCGTCCTCGTAACTCAAGACTCGGTCCTCCGATCGTACCTTCACGAGAAGTCTGGCGGTATCGACAGCGCGCGGCGATCCGACGTCCAAACTGAAATCTGCAATGTGCTTTCCGTCTTCGACATTGAAGGCGATGATGGGTGGTGAGAAAAAGCTCGGCAAAAAGAAGCGAAGTCCACCGACTCCGATCAGGACGTCTGGGATTAGGTAAGTCCTGCCCTCGCTATGACCGAGTCGCAGTTTGATGAAGCCACTGTGTTCCCTGCGATCCCGGCTGTCTGGCCTGATCGCTGACGACCTTCGCACTGGCGGGCCGGCGAGATTTTCCCACAGGTTTGTCGAATGCTTCAAGGCCACCCCCCTTACAGTTGACGATGAAAAGGCACTAGTGTTGCGATGTATGCTTTCGCTGGCAGCCAATCAATCGTCAGCGTGAAATATCGCGCGCTTGAGAGACAGATCGATCTCAAGGGCAGTCCCGTTTTGATCATCAATGTCTGCCATCAAGTAAGACTAGGAGCAGACGCTTCTACAGCAAATCAGACGCGGTTTGCTCACCGACCGCGATGACGGAATGTTAACACCAGCAGCGCCGGCTTCTCGGGAATCCAGCTGCTTGGCTACCAAAGGGCCGCGTTAATCGTCAGGGTTCCTCGGGACCTCTATGATGAGTCAGAATGCTGTTGAATTCTACTAGAATAGCAAATTCTGTGAAAGGAACCGCTATGGACGATGCGGACGAATACGAAATCTTCCAGAGATCTAAGGCCGACAAGACCTACGTTAGCCCGCGTTTCCAGTCGTTTGATGGGAAACGGTTCCGAATTGGAAACAAATATGTCGACGGTAACCCAGGATATTGTTTCGCCGATGTGAAAGAAGGGATGATCCTTCGGGAGACGCCAGGTGGCCGCTTCCAGATCAAAGCCACTTTCATCGAGGACGATCGTTCCTTCCAGACAGTGACGATCCAAAGGTTTACGAATAGAGGTCGCGCAAAGGAGTACTTCACGTTTCTGCCTCGCGAAGTTGCCACGCTCCTAAAATTCCTGAGCAACCTGAAACGCATCCATTTCCCGAACGAGGGCAAGGTCAATATTCCGGACGACGATTTGGATGAACTTCTGCTGCGACCGGATCAAATGCGTCGTATCGCAGCCGACAACCAGGCACTGCTAGCCGCGTTGGCTAGAACTGAAATAACAAGCGAAGATATAGTTGCTCTCGGGTACCGGAAGAAGCAGCTTCGGATTTTCGAACGCTTACTAGGGGACAATGAGTATTTCCAGACAGCGCTGCGTAAACACCCGAATGGACCAGAGGATGTGTGGCAGAAGTTCTTCGAGGCCAATCCGTGGATTTTTGGCTACGGGTTGTCCTTGATACGTTTCGGACCACTCGAGAACAGGAAATTGGAGCAAGTGGTCCGTGGCTTCAGCGTTGCCGGCTCCGGCAAGCGGGTGGACGCACTTCTGAAATCCCACGCTTTGGTTAGCACTGCATGCTTCGTGGAAGTTAAACGACATGACACCAATCTGCTGGTGGAGAGCACCTATCGACCGGGCATTTGGCAACCCTCAAAAGAGCTGTCCGGTGCGGTCGCGCAGATCCAGGGAACAGTCTCAGCTGCCTTAGAGCAATGGAGCAGTCAAGAGCTTGTCACGGATCGGGATCGCGCCCCAACGGGAGAGCGTTTGTTCACGACCGAGCCCCGATCATTCGTGATCTGCGGCAGGCTTTCCGAGTTTCAGGAGGAACACGGCGTTAATGAGCGGAAGTTTCGATCATTCGAGTTGTATCGCCGGAATTTGATCCGGCCAGAGATCGTCACCTTCGATGAGCTTTATGAACGAGCTCGCTTCATCGTCGAGAGCACCGTCAGCTAATTCGGTATCGGCTCACAGCCGGCACTGATCCGCCTCTACCGCGTTGCCCGGTGCCGGCCCTCAAACGCATCCAGCCGTTCCTGCAGATGCCCATTCAGCACAATCATCTCCTTCAGCGCCTTCACCGCATCGCCCTTATGCAACGCAATGAACCTGTCGGCGATGGCCTGAAGGGCAGCCTCCTGGCGGCTGTCCAGCGTCACGATGTGGTCCATGACGATGCCTCCGATCGTTCCTGTTCAAATTGAACAAAACGGGAACAAAAATGTCAAGAGCGAATTGACTCTGCGAGGAATGCCTTCCTATTTGTCAGCAGGCGGGGCGGTTGCTCACAAATCGAGGAGAGCCGCGATGGGCAGACGAAAAAGCCGGTTTGACAGGCTGTCGGCGAGGGATGCGGAGGCGATCATCAGGGACGCTTTGAGCCTGCGCCGGACGGTGCTGTCGTCGCAGCTGCATCTGAAGGCGCATGGCGAGCTGTTCTGGCAGCTTTGCGGGCTTGTCGAGAAATTGCACGAGGTGCTGGCCAGCGTAGCGGAGAAGGAGCCCGATTATCGGATGGCGGAGCTTGGCCTGCTTCCCCTCCCCGAGGATTACTCGACCCGGAAATAAGCCATGGCCGGGCCGATGGACAGCGTTGGACGTGCCGCCAAGGCCAACATGCTGCTTATCGTGGAGTGCGGCCACTGCTACCACGTCGGACGCTTCAGGGCGAATGACGTGGCCCAGGTGGTGGGCTGGAACAAGCCGCTGGAAGCGATCAGGTTCAGGTGCAAGCGATGCAGCCGCAAGGACACGACGGTGAAGACGCAGTTCATCGACCAGGATCATCCGCCCAAGGGCTACATTTGGGTGCTGCAGAAATTCAAGCGCTAAAACAATGAGCCTTGCGCCGGCGCCTGCTGCGGAAACTTGATCTGTGTCGCCGGTTTTTCGACGATCACCAGCGCATCATCGGGCGCCGTGCGCTGCAGGTGCCTCGCCTCCGACCATGGCGCGGTGAGCCAGGTCTCGGTTTCTTCCGGCGTGGTCAGGATCACCGGCATTGCCTTTTCGTGGATCGGCGCGATCAGCGCGTTGGGCCTGGTCGTCATGAAGCCATAGACCTGGTGATCGGCGGGGCCGTCCTTGACCTTGCGAAGGCCATGCCAGCGCGTCCACAGGCCGGCAAAGAAGAACAGCGGGCGGTCCTCGCCGAGTGCAAACCAGAAGTTGCGCTGAATGCCGGTCTCGGGGTCCTTGTCGCCGGGCGTCGGGCTGGGCTCGGCGAAGCTGGTGACGGGCACCACGCAGCGGTTCTCGATGCCGAGATATTGCTGCCAATGGCCGTATTGCGGGTTGCGGATATTGGTGGTGCCGTAGTCGGCCTTGCCCTTCACCCGCTCCAGTGGCGTCGGCATGCCCCACAGCAGATTGGCCAGTTCGCGTTCGCCGTCGGGCGTGTTGCGCACCACAGGGCCTGGCTGGTTGGGATAGATGTCGATGGAGGGTTCGAGATTGCCGAGGATATCGCGCAAGGCGCGGGTCCACTGGCGAATGGCCTGCTGGCTGGTCGTGATATTGTAAAGATTGCACATTTCAGGCCGTTCCCGGATGCTTAGGCATCTTGTTGGAAACGGCCCGGAATTTCCAGCGCTGTCCGTCGGGTTGCTGACACGGCAGGCCGTGTCAGCAATGGTTTGTGAGACCTACCGTGCCGATTGTCTCATAGCTTGTGCGGCGACCGCCGCCAGAAAAGCCCTCGCCGCGGCATCGCAGGCCGCTCGAGACGGGCCTTTGGCGAAAAGAAGAAGCTCGGCGGCTCGAATGTTGAGCCCGTGCTTCCTTGCGAATGTGGCTAGATCATAAGGCTTGTTGTCGTAAGGTTCGTCGTCGTAGTCGATCGTCAGATCGTAGTTTTCTTTCATTTTCTTCCTCCCTTTAGCGATCTCCCCCTCCTGTCGCTAACGCAAAATTAACGTCGATGGCGGCGGGCGAGTCCACCAATCAGAGATTGTGTAAAAAACGTACGAGCTCGGATGCTCGCCCTTGCAACGGGGCGCGAGCAATCACCGCGACCGGACCGCTCGAAAGAGCCGATTATGGTGGCAACGTTGGAAAAGGCTGCCACGGCCTGGCGCCACGGGGTATCCGCGACACATAGCGTGCCTAATGGCCGTCGTTTTCGTCTTCCAGGCCTGGTCCGCCAAGCCGGCCTCGTTGGTTCAGCTAAAGAATAAATCCGGCTAATAGCACCGTAAGGAGCAGTGACAGCGGAACGGCCGCAAGACACCAGATCTCCAATGTGTTGTTTTGCAGCGGGTCCATCGTCAGCCTCACTTTTTGGTTCGTCATTGTGACATTAACGGTTGGTCGGAGGTAGGGGTTCCAACCGACGCTGTTCATAGAGCGCTGCCTGTGCGGTATATTAGCAACAGCTTGACGACCGCTGAGCCCCTAACGCTTGGGACAGCTTCATTTGGCGCCGGATTGGATGCGTATTCCGCAGGAATGCAAGCACCCCTCCGCATCAGCCGTGCGGGGATCGATCGCCGCCCCTGATCAGCGCCGAGCCGGTCATGCCGGAACCAATAACTGCGTCGACCTCCGGCCGAAGTTCCGCTACCACCGAGCCGATCCGATGTTCACTCCAGCCAGCGATGCCCGTTTACAGGGACCTAAGTCTGACCTGCCTGCGCAATGGTCTTGTGTACGGCCGGCGTCGGGAACAACTGCGGCCGTCTTCAGTTGATGGCGTCACCTCCTTGAGGAGACATCGGCGCAGAATCAGGCCCTTCATGCGCTGATTAGGGTCCGCCTGCCATTGCTGGATTTGGCAGGCGGACCCTTGGTTCTGTACGCTCCAGATCGAAAGCGGGTAAGCTCGGGATCACTCACCATCCCAGAAATCCTGCAGAGAAGCATGGCGGGCCTTCCTCGCCCCTGCGATGCTTGACCTGGCTTGACATCCGAGACGACCGTCCAGCGCGCGCACGCAGCGGGTTCGGAGCCTCAGCCTTCCAGCGCCTCGTGCTGGTAAAGCTCGTCCATGCTGAGCGTCGCAAGCGCGGCGAAGGGCGCCTGCTTTTTCACGCGGCCGTGGCTCAGGATCACCACGTCGTCGCAGAACGAGATGGTGCTGCGGTGATGGCTGATGACGATGGTGGTGCGACGGCCGGCGCGCGACTTGAGCGTCTCGACGATCGCCGCTTCCGACAGCCCGTCCACTGCATTGGTGGCTTCGTCGAGGATGAGGATATCGGGATCGCGCACCAGGGCCCTGGCCAGCGCGATCCGCTGCCGCTGTCCCGCCGAGAGATTGACGCCGCGGTAGCCGACGACCGTCCTGTAGCCCTGCGGCAGTTGCTCGATGAAGCCATGCGCTTCGGCCAGTTTTGCGGCGCGCTCGGCGTCGTCGGCGGAAGCCGAGTCCTGGCCGTAGATGATGTTGTCGAAAATCGTGCCGTCGACCAGTTCCAGCTCCTGGCTGGCGAGCGCGATGTGCTTTCGCCATTGGCTGGGGTCGATACGGTCGAGCGGCAATCCATCGACGAGGATCCTGCCGCTGTCTGGTTCGACGAAGCGGCACAAAAGATTGACGATCGTCGTCTTGCCGGCGCCCGAGCGGCCGATCAGCGCCGTCGAGCGGCCGCTGCGCAGGTCGAAGCTCGCCGCATGCAGCACCACCGCGCGCTGTTCCTCGCCGGTATCGGGGCCGGAATAGGTAAAGGTGACGTCCTCGAACTTGATGCCTTGGCTGAGCCCGGGGAACGCCGCGTCACCTTGCGGCGGCTGGGGCTTGCCGGATGGGTCCAGCATCCACGTCACCTCTTCAAGCGATCCGCTCAGGCCCTGCAACTGGCTCCAGGCCATTTGCAGCGACCGCATGTAGGGCTGCAGCCTGTAGAGCAGGATGACGAAGGCGACGATCAGCGGGAAGCTGACATTGGCGAACCAGGCGCCGATCACCACCGCCAGGAACAGCATGGCATGCAGGATTTCGGTCAGCGGCGGCAAAGCTCCCTGGCGCGTCAAAAGCACGAAGGCGGCGCGGCGCACCGCATCCGATGCCTGGTCGAATGCCGCCTTCTCGCGTTGCTCCTGGCCAAAAATGCGGATCAGCCGCCCGGCATGCACCAGATGCAGCATCTGCGATGCAAGCTGGCTGTTGCGGGAGGCGACGCTGCGGCTCGGCGCCTTCAGATTGGCCGACAGCATGGCGTGCGCGACCTGCACCAGCGCCAGCCCCAGCGTGACCAGCAACGTCATCTGCCACGACAGGAGCAGCAGGAAGGTCAGCAGGATGATTGCGGCCGATGCGTTGACGATTGCCCCAAGCGTGATCTGGATGGCATCCGAGGCCCGCCAGGATTCGTTGGAGATGATGTTGAGCAGCCGTCCCGGGCTTTGCTGCAGGAAGAACGGGTAGCCTACCCTAAGCAACTGCTCCGACAGCGCGCTGCGGATCGAATGGCTGGCCTTGCCATAGATGAAGGTGGTCAGCAGCGTGTTGGCGTAGGCGAACAGATTCTTCAGAACGATCGAGCCGAGGATGGCGACCGATATGACGATCAGCCGGTCGCGCTCGCTCAGGCTCGCTCCGACATGCTGGAAGACGGCCGAAAAGCCAGCCATACCGGTCTGCCCCTGCCCCATGATTATGTTCAGCAACGGAATGATCAGGCCGATACCAAAACCTTCGAGCGCGGCGCTGAGCAGCCCGAGCACCACCACGGCCGGAAGCAGGCGCAACTGCTTTTGCCCGAGCGCGCGGCGCAGCATCGGCAGGCTGGGCGGCATCAGTCGCATAATGGCGGATCACCTCGCCTCGGCATTTGCCTGTTGCTCCTGTCGCATTTCCGTTGTCTTGGGCGATTTCGCCAGCAAAAGCACCGCGAACTTGGCCGCGCCGAGCAGATTCATGCCGATGATCGGCCAGTGCGACAGCTTGAGTTCACGGTCGAACAGCGGGCCTTTCCTCAGTTCGCGTAAGGCCGCCCTCATAGACCAGTAGAAATGGCGAAGCAGCCACGGCGCGTGGCGGATATGTTTCAGGCAAAGCCCGCCATTGCCCATGCTGTAGTCGCGATGCAGCTTTTCGATGGCTTTGCGGTCGCGTCGGCCGTGATGGTGGTAAATCGTCATGTCGGGCACATATTCGACCGGAATGCCAAGCAGCACCGCCCGCACGAGATAGTCCGTATCCTCGGCGGAGCGCAGCGGGCCGCCAGCGCCGAACCGTTCGTCGAAACGGCCGATGCGGGCGGCAACATCGCGGTGCATCGTCATGTTGCAGCCAAGCACGAAGCCGCCGGGATGGACATCAGGGGTAAGCCGCGCGCGCACCGGCGACCGCTTGATCGTGAACGGCAGGTCGCGGGGATCGCCAATCTCGACGCGGCCGCCGCGGATGACCCGTTCGCCGGCCGCATAGTGCCGCTGCAGATCGCGCAGATAATCCTTGTGGACCGCGCAATCATCATCGACGAAGACCAGCACGCGGCCCCGCGCCCGCTCCAGCCCGGCGTTGCGCGCGGCCGCCAATCCGGGTCGTGGTTCGCGAATAGCGGTGAACGGAATGTCGGAAAGTTCGGCGATGCTGGCCAGCCGTTTGGCCGTGCTGTCGGTCGAGCCGTTGTCGACAACCACCAGCTCGGCGGCAAAGTCGGCATGGGCACGACACGCGGCCTGGATCGACCTGATGCAGGGCTCGAGCACGGCGACGCGGTCACGTGTGCAGACGATGAAGCTGACCGCCGGCGCCGGTCCTTGCTGCGGCCGCGGCGACATGGCCGCCGGCACCGTCGAGCCGCCGCGCTGCTGGAGCTGGTGCGATTTGACGAACATGCGTTGCTAGCTCAACTGGTTCGAAGGCAAAACCGCCGCGGCCGGCACGGACTGCAGATACCGCGACAGGGCATCCACCTGCCTGGTGACCGACATCGAGGCGAGACTGAAGCGCGGCGCGAAAGCACCGGTGCGAAACACGTACTGCTCGCGGCGCCGGATGAGTTTCCATTTCGCGGTCCGTGTCAGGAATTCGTGCATCAGCAGCGGCTGTCTTTCTCCCGCTATCAGCTGATAGAGGAAATAGAACAGGTTCAGCGTGCCAGCCTGGTAGCTCGGCCTCGTCTCGGCCGGCAGGGCGGCAATCCTTTCTTCCAGCGCAAGGATCCATTCGGCGGCACGGCGAACCGTGTCCATCGACAGGACGTCACCGATGTCGCGGAGGTCTTGCGTCTCTTCCGCGAGCCCCTCGCGCTCGAGGTTCTCGGCGACGATCTTCAAATGCGTCCTGCGCATTTCGCGCTTGTGCCTGTTGGTCACGCTGTCGTCGTGGATACGATAGGCGATCAGACTTTCGGGGATCATGGCCGCCGGGTAGCGGCCGGTCAGCCGCCTGAACAGGTCGAAATCCTCGGCATGCTTGTAGCTCGTGTCATAATATAGAACGTCTTCTTCTATGACATTCCTGTTGTATACCACCGTGGAATGCATGAAGATCGTGAAGAACATCGACAATATCCGCAGGCTATTGTCCTGGAATATCGGATCGGGCGAACCCCTGACGACGCGGTTGCCGAGCAAGGTGTCGAAGCCTGCACCGCATAGCGCAAGGTCAGGCTGCTGGTTAAACAGCGCGACCTGTCGCGACAGGCGCCGGGGATAGGCGATGTCGTCGGCATCCATCCTGGCGACCAGATCGCCGCGGGCCACGGCCAGGCCTTCATTGAGCGTTGCGATCAGGCCACGGTTTTCGCGCGAGATGATCGAGATGCGGCTGTCGACCTGGCGATATTTCTGCAGGATCTGCAGCGAGTTGTCCGTCGAGCCGTCATTGATGGCGATGACCTCCACACGCTCGTAATCCTGCCGCAGGACGCTGCCCAGCGCAGCGGCGAGATAAGGTCCCGCATTGTAGATCGGCAGCAGAACTGACACCAAGGGAGCAGCCATGATCAGCTCCGATCGGTTCGTTGCAGCTTGCGTGGCAAGCGTGATGCGCCATCGAGCGGCCTGCCCGGATATGCTCCCGCCGCGAGCCAGCCGGCATTGGTCGTGTCGATGCCTGCCGGGATGGCGCCGCGGCCCTTTCGAGCAACATAGGGGAAGTGGCGCTTGAGGCTGTTGAGCGGCTTCTCGAAAAGCAGCCACGAAACAGAGGCCAGCATGAGCGTCGCCGTCCCCGCCACCAGAAACCGTCCCGGCCCTTGTTCCGAGACGTTGAGCGGGATCCACGGCTGCGACTTGACGGTGAGCGACAGCACTATCGGATGGTAGAGATAAACGCCGTAGCTGATGCGGCCAAGACCAAGCAGCGGTGGCAGTTCGAGACCTTTTTCGAAATAGCCGCCAACCGCTGTCGAACAGCTTGCAACGATGACCACCAGCGGCACGAGAGGCAGTGTCTGCAACAACACCCAGAGGCCCCATTCCTGCACCGGATTTGCCGGCGCCGGCGCAAACCACTGCAGAACGAAAAACGCCACCGTGAGCCCCGGCCAGCCAGCTCGAAGCAATTGCGGCAAACCGGCTGCTCTTGACCGGTAGGCGGCAAGCAGCGCACCGGACGCCAGCGCATCCATCGACGCCGGCGGCAGCAGGTCGCGCGCCAAACCGGGCGTTCCAGCGATCGGCCAAAAAAAGCGATAGGCCAGCGACAGCACGATAACGCCGATGCAGATCGATTCCAGGCGCCGGCGCGGCGCCAGCAGGACGATCAGCGGCCAGGCGATATAGAACTGCTCCTCGATGCTCAGGCTCCAGAAATGGCAGAGCAGCCAAGGCGTCCATTCATTCTGCGCTGCGTACCAGAAATTCGACAGATAGAGCGCATGCCAAACCAGCGATCCTCTGGACTGCTCCAGGTCCACCAGCCAGACAAAACCCAGCACGGCGAAATAGGGCGGGAATATCCGCAGCGCTCGCCTGATATAGAAGGATTTCAGCGCCGGTCCGGTTTCGAATTCGGCGGCCGCTCTGGCTTCCAGCAGCAGTCGCGTGATCAGAAAGCCGCTCAGCACGAAGAACAGACGCACGCCAATATGGCCCCAGAACGAAGACCCGCCGGCCGCGAAGAAGTGGGCGTACAGCACCATCGTCACGGCGATGGCCCTCAGCGCGTCCAATTGGGTGTCGCGCGCATTTCCCATTAGCGGCGTACGCCGGCGGGACGGCGAAACTGCCAATCGGTCAACATGGCGGCGTCGTTCACGGCGCATTTCCAATCGGAAGCGCCCCCCTCACGCAGAATAGGGCCACCATTGTGCAACGCAACACAAAAAGTTGACACATTTGAAACAGGAACGTGAGGCGCGGCTAATAGAGGCTCAAAAACTGCAGGAAACAGCCTGAATTGTCCATTTCTGACGATTTTGGCGCCTACCTTGGCCTGCAGATATCAGTGTCGAATGTGCTGCGATGCAGCAAGCTTGCCGTCATCTCGGACGCGTGGCCTATGACGGATCCGCCAGGCACCTGAGCGCCGACCAGCAGTGGAGCCTCATGGCGAGCGGCACCCTCGCATCCGCCGGGAAGTAGATGACGTGTTGAAGCGGGACCCGCTTCGCTCAAGCTTCCCGCCTCCGAGCTACGCCTCCTTGCTGGCATTCGCGAGCCCCACTGTGCGACGCTCCGGGAGCCCCATTCCGACGAGCGCACCGGCGAGCGAGAGCAGGGCGGAGACGTCGATTGCCGAGGTGAAGCCATCGCTGAAGGCACGTGTAGACGCGAAGCTTCCGGTCCCGGCGAACACCGCACCGGCGATCGCGATCCCCGACACACCGCCCAGAAAGCGGAATGTGTTGAATGTGCCGGCAGCCTTACCGACTTCCGGCCGCGCGACCGCATTGAGAACCGCATTCTGCGCGGCAGGCATGGCCATCGATACGCCGGCACCGGTAATGATCAGCGGGGCGACTAGCTGGATATAGGGCAGATCAGGTGCTGCGATCTGCGCCAGCCAAGCCATTCCGGCTGCCTGCAGGATCAATCCGGCCACGACAAGCCAGCGCTCGCCGACGCGGTTGATCAGGCTGCCGGCGATCGGTGCAACAACAAAAAGCGTGGCGGTCCAGGGCAGCAATCCCATGCCCGCGCCGAGCGGCCCACGGCTCTGGGAAAACTGCAGAAACTGCGGCAACAGGAATACGAGCCCGTACATGGCGGCGCAGAGCAGGAAGTTCGCTCCTACGCCCGAGGAGAATGCGCGCGCCTGAAAGAACCGCAAAGGCAGCATGGGCTCACGGGTACGCAACTGCCAAAGGACGAATGCGATGGCGAGAAGCAGCCCGGCCGTCAGCGCCGTCAGCACTTCAGAGCTGCTCCAGCCCACGATGTTGCCGCGCATCAGACCCCAGACCACTCCAAATGCCGCCGCAGTTACCAGCACGACGCCGAGCACATCGATTGCCGTGCCCGGCCCGTGACTCTCCGGAATCCGACGCAGCACCAGCGGGACGAGAACGATGCCGACCGGGACATTGAGCCAGAAGATCCAGTGCCAGGAGAGACCTTCGGAGATCGCACCGCCCGCCATCGGACCGATGATCAGGGCGAGGCCGGTGATGCTGCTGAAGATACCCAGCGCCTTGCCTCGTTCCTCCGGAGGAAAAGCGACGCTCAGCAGCGCCATGGCCAGCGGCATGACCATTGCGGCACCCGCGCCCTGAACCGCGCGGGCGGCAATCAGCAATCCGGCATTTCCGGCGAGCGCGCACGCGACGGACGCTGCGACGAACAGCGCCAATCCGGCAACGAGCATACGGCGTCGGCCGAATCGGTCACCGAGCGCAGCCCCGGTCATGAGCAGGACGGCAAAACTCAAATTATAGGCGTTCATCGTCCATTGCAGCGTCTCCAGCGAGGCATCGAGTTCGACCCTCATCGTACTCAATGCGGTCGCCACGACCATCGCATCGAGAACGACCATTAAGGATCCTATCGACGTGAGGGCGAGAACCCAGACCTTCGTTGATGCCGCACTTTGCTTGCTCATGACTATGGATGCCTCCGGCTTGAACAGAGGGCCCGCCAGGTTCGCAGGGCCCACGATGCAGAGACGGGGAGGCACCCCCAAAGGATTCCAGCTAAGGAAAGTTTTTTGACCGAATCCTTTTGCCATCGTCGAGCGTCTATAGGACGCTGCGCCCGATGGCGGGCGCCTCTGCCTGGGAGATACGCATGAAATCGACCCTTGTGCGATGACCGGATCCACACCCGGCACGCCAGAAGGACGGGAGCCATTTGACCGGCTGCTCGGCGAATTGCGGCCGAAACTGCACCGTTATTGCGCCCGAATGACCGGTTCGGTGATCGATGCCGAGGATGTCGTCCAGGAAGCTACGGTCAAGGCGCTCGAGGCGTTCCCCGGGACCGGGCCGATAGCCAATGTCGAGGGCTGGCTGTTCCGCATCGCGCACAATGCAGCGCTCGACCACCTACGCCGTCGCGCCAGGGTGGATGCCGCGCATGCCGTCGAGGATATCGACACGATACCTGACCCCGGCATGTCGGCCGAGGGTCGGCACACTGCAGCCGCAAGCCTGCAGACCTTCATGCGCCTGCCCGCCGCGCAGCGTAGCAGCGTCATCCTCATGGATGTGCTCGGCTATACGCTCGAAGAAATCGGCAACATTATCGACAGCAGCGTTCCGGCGGTGAAGGCCGCGCTTCATCGCGGCCGTCTGCGCCTGCGCGAAGTCGCCGGCGAGCCTGACGATAGGCCCGTGCCGTTGTTGGCCGAGCCCGAGCGGGCGCGTCTGGCAGCCTATGTAGAGCGGTTCAACGCCCGCGACTTCGATGCGATCCGCGACATGCTGGCCGAGGACGTGCGGCTTGACCTCGTCAACCGGCTCCGGGCGAGCGGCCGCACGAAAGTAGGCCGGTACTTCCACAATTACGCGGGTATCCACGACTGGCGGCTGCTTCCAGGCCTGGTCGATCGGCACCCAGCCATTCTGGTGATCGATCCGGACGACTCAGCCGGAGGGCCAAGATACTTTATCCTGCTGGAATGGGCGGACGACAGATTGGCGAGAATTCGCGATTTCCGCTACGCGCGCTACACGCTTGACGGCGCCGAGGTGGTGCCTCTGCGGGCATAGCAATTCGCATTTCATAATGCCGAACCAAGCACTTCGGCTATTTTGGATCGCGGCCGCTTGCCATCCAAGCGGCCGCCCTTTTCCGCCGATCGTGCTTTAAGCCGGTAGCAACTCCCTGCGCGGCAGCGGCGGGAAGGCGATCGCAATCGCCATCGCGCCAAGCCCGACAAGAGCCGAGCCGATGAACAGCCAGGAATAGCTGGCATAGGCATCGAACACCATGCCGCCGGCGAGCGGGCCGAAAGCCATGCCGAGGCTGGACAGCATGGTTACGGCACCGAATACCGTGCCGAGGATGCGCTGGCCGAAATATTCGCGCGCCAGCACCGCATAGAGCGGCATGACGCCGCCATAGGTGGCGCCGAAGATGACGGCGAGCGTGTAGAATTGACCAAGCTCGCTGACTGCAAGATAGGCTGCGATGACCACGGCCTGTATGGCCAGCCCGGTGATCAGCACCGGCTTGACGCCCAGCCGATCGGCCAGCACGCCGTAAAGCAGCCGGCCACCCAGCCCTGCCAGGCCCTCGATGCTGTAGATGCTGACCGCCGCCATCGGCGCTATGCCGCACAGCATCGCATAGCTCACCATGTGGAAGATCGGCCCGGAATGCGCTGCGCAGCAGGCAAAGAAGGTCAGTCCCAACACGATGAATTGCGGCGAGCGCAGCGCCTGCGGAACCGTCATGCCGGCACCCTCGGCGGCAACGCTTGGGGCAGCGCCGTCGGCAGCGGGCTTGGGCGGCTGGCGCACCAGAAGCGCGGCCGGCAGTAGCAGCACCCACGCCATTATACCGATATCGAACATTGCGGTGCGCCAGTCGTAGGCCGAAATCAGCCAGCGGGCGAAGGGCGAGATGGTCATTGGCGCCACGCCCATGCCGGCCGAGACCAGCGAGACGGCGAGGCTGCGGTTCGTGTCGAACCAGGCGGAGGTGAGCGCGATCATCGGCGCGAAGAAGGCGCTTGCCGCGAGGCCGACGAGCACGCCGTAGGCCAACTGGAAAACGAGCAGCGAACCGGTGCGGCTGGCCAGCACCAGCGCCAGGCCGAGCAGCACGGCGCCAGTCATGACGACGATGCGGGCGCCGAAGCGGTCGTAAATGGCGCCCCAGGCGAAGCCGCCGAGACCCATTACCAGGAAGTTCAGCGTCATGGCACTCGATATGCCGGCGCGCGACCATTGTGTGTCGAGCGCCATCGGTTCGAGGAAGATCGCCAGCGAGAACATCGCCCCGAGGGCGACACAGGTCATCAGCGCGCCAGCCGCGACGATAACCCAACGATAGGGAAGGCTCATTTCAATTTTCTCCCATGCCGGAAGCGTTGATACGGCACGACTTTTTCGAGCTTCGCCGAGCCGCTTGCGTCCGAAGGACGTTGGACAACTTTTGAATCCGACAATCCGGTTGCATTTTTTATCCAGTCAGGAAATTGCGCCGCTCAATTGTTCCATTCCATTGACCGTGCATCGTCCTGAGCTAGATTTCCAGCCTGGCGATCAGGAGCTATCGGGCATGGAACTTCATCGCGGCCGTCTCATCGACCACATCCAGTTGGTGGTCAGGGATCTTCCGGCCAGCCGGCGCTTTTACGAGGCGGTTCTCAACGTGCTAGGCATACCGATCGGTGGCGCCGGCAATGATTATTTCTGGGCCGACGAGCTGTTCATCTCCAGCCCCGACAGCCCGGCAGCCCAGGGAAAGCTGACCGGCCGCCATCACCTTGCCTTCCAGGCAAAGGACCGTGCGATGGTCGATACCTTCTACAGGGCCGGGCTTGAGGCCGGCGGCACCGACAATGGTGCGCCGGGCGAGCGGCAGCACTATCACCCCGGTTACTATGCCGCCTTCCTGCTCGATCCCGACGGCAACAATATCGAGGCCGTCCATCACGGCCCGGCCAACCGCAGCGCCGAGTCAGTGAAGATCACGTTCTGATGATCGGGCGATGGGGGCAAGAATCTTGCTTGCGACGGCGTCGGATCGGCTGCGGAGGTCATTCCGCCCCGCCCTATCGCGTCAGTGCCGCCATTTGGCCCACCAGGAAGTCGACGAACAGCCGCGCGCGGACCGGTAGCTGTCGCCCGTACGCATGGACGATGTGCACCGGCATGGTTGGCATCGCCACCTCGGGCAGGATGCGGACCAGGCGGCCCGTGTCGAGATCGTCCTGCACGGCAAACCGCATCAGATGCGCGATGCCGGCGCCGGCAAGTGCCGCATTGCGGACGGCACCCCCGTCGTCGGTATCTAACCGCCCAACCGGCACGATCACCGTACCGTCGGCAAAGGCGATGGGATAGGGCCGGCCAGCCATCTGGTAACGGATGAAGTCATGGTTCGCCAGACCCTCGACCGATGCCGGACGGCCGCGCCGCTCGACATAGGCCGGCGAGGCCACCAGCACGATCGGCAGATTGGCGATTTTGCGCGCGACGAGCCCGGTGTCTGAGAGCGGCCCCATGCGCACAGCAACGTCATAGCCTTCGCGGATCAGATCGGCGTGGCGATCGGTGACGCTGAGCTCGACTTTCACTTCGCCATGCTGCGCAAGGAACGCTTGGGCCCATGCCGCGATCAGGCCGCGACCGAGTTCGACCGGGGCTGTGACGCGCAGCAGCCCACGCGCCGTATCGGCCATCTGCACGATGTCTTCGGCATCGTCCAGCGCCCTGAGCAGCGGCGCCACCCGCTCGTAATAGGCGAGGCCTTCGCTGGTCAGCCCGAGCCGACGCGTGGAGCGCTGGATCAGCCTGACGCCGAGCCGGCGCTCGAGCCGCGCCACGCTTTTCGACACCGCCGACGGGCTGGAGCCGATCAGCCGGCTGGCGGCATGGAATGAGCCGGCATCCACGGTTCGGACAAAGGCGACGAGACCGGCAGTCTTTTCGAGGATGGTCGTCATTCCGGAATTCCAGGCACGAAAGAATGGATCATGATGATCCTAATACGCTTTTTGATCATCATTAAATACCGCTCATCGTCGACAAAGGAGAGATTGATGAGCAAGCTGAACGGCAAGGTCGCCATCGTCACCGGCGCATCCAAGGGTATCGGCGCCGCCATCGCCAAGGGTCTTGCCACGGCCGGCGCCGCGGTGATCGTCAACTACGCCTCGTCACGGGAAGGCGCCGACCGCGTCGTCGCCGAGATCGAGGACCGTGGCGGCCGCGCCGTCGCCGCCCAGGGCGACGTGTCGCAATCGGCCGACGTGCGCCGCATGTTCGAGGCGGCGAAGTCAGAGTTCGGCGGGCTCGACATACTGGTCAACAATGCCGGCGTCTTCGCGTTCGAGCCGCTGGAAGCGGTGACCGAGGCCGAGTTTCACCGTGAGTTCGACACCAATGTGTTGGGCATCATTCTGACCACGCAAGAAGCAGTGAAGCATTTTGGCCCGGGCGGCGGCAGCATCATCAACATAAGCTCGGTCGCCAGCCGCAATCCGCAGCCGAACTCGCTCGTCTATGCCGCCACCAAGGGTGCGGTGGACACGCTCACGCTGTCGATGTCGCGGGAGCTCGGCGCCCGCAACATCCGCGTCAACGCCATCGCGCCCGGCGGCGTCGATACCGAAGGCCTCGCGCGCATTGGCATCGTCGGCAGCGAATTCGAGAAGCAGATTATCGCCATGACCCCGCTCGGTCGCTTCGGCCTGCCCGACGACGTCGCCCGCGTCGCGGTGTTCCTCGCTTCCGACGAGGCGTCATGGCTGACCGGCGAGCGCATCACTGCCTCGGGCGGCTGGCGATAGGCATGGAGGGCGCGGACCTGCTGTTTCACGGACCATGCCCCACGCCGCGCGACGTCGAGGAACACCGCAATCGATGACGACAGCGATCTAAGCCCTATGTTTCAGCGAGGGAGGAGCGCCGTGCGCTATCGATGACGGCGCAATGCCAGGGAGGTAACGGATGACGGGCGACGAAAGAGCAATCCGAAAGCTGGTCGAGACGTGGATGGATGCGAGCAAGCGTGGAGACATCGCGACCGTCCTCAGCTTGATGACAGACGACGCGATCTTCATGGTTCCCGGCCGGGAACCCTTCGACAAGGAGATCTTCGCGGCAGCCGCGCAGGAGACGGCCGGCGTTCATATCGACGGCACGAGCGATATCGTGGAACTACAGCTTCTCGGCAATTGGGCCTTCATCCGCAGCCGCATCGACATGACCGCGACCCCGCCGAATGGCGAGCCGGTCCATCGATCGGGATATGCGCTGACGCTCCTGCGCAAGGAGGCGGATGGTGAGTGGCGGCTCGCGCGCGACGCAAACCTGCTGACCGCGCAAGGCTAGCGCCGGTCTCCGGCATCTCTGCACCGGAAGGCGCGCCAGGTGGAGCGATAAGGTGGCGAAGATGCGTTCAACGTCGCCCTGAACAGCATTCCCCTCCTCCATCTGATCACACCGGCAAGAGGGCGTTCGGCTTGACATCGGCGATGGAGGCGAAAGTGTGCGTTTCGCGCACGCCGGGCAGAGGCAGGATGATCCGCTGCAGGAAATCCTGGAACCCCGCCATATCAGCGATCCGCGCCTTGACCAGATAATCGAAACCGCCAACCACCATATGGCACTCCAGAACCTCCGGAGCTTTCGCCACGGCTTCGGCGAAGCGGTCAAAGACATGCGGCGCCGTGTGGTCAAGCCTGACCTCGATGAACACCAGCGTTCCCCTGCCGACCTTGCGCGGATCGAGCATAGCCCTGACCGCGGTGATGAACCCGTCGCGGAACAGGCGCTTCACCCGCTGGCTGGTTCCGGTCGGCGACAGCCCGACACGCCCGGCAAGATCAAGCGTCGTCCGGCGCCCATCCTCCTGCAGCAGCCGGAGCAGGCTGCGGTCTATCTGGTCGAGGTCGTCCATTTCACAATCCACTCTATCTCAGGGATTTGTGTGCTGATTTCACGCAGAGATGCCAAAATCAACGTATTTCATCACATAAAACCTCGCAATAGCCTGCGCTTCCCTCACCCACTCAAAGCAGATGTGGTGAGCCGATTTCGACGAACACAGGAGTGCAGGATGACCAAGGAAGCGTTCAGCCCAGCCGGCAAGAGTGCGGCGGAAATCAGCAAGGGAGCGACCGAGATCCTGGTGCTGAGCGAAGCCGACGTGATGGCGTGCATCGACCTCAGCCAGCTTCTCGATGTGCTGGAAGACGGCTTCAAGGCGCTGTCACAAGGTAAGGTCGTCAATCCACCCCGACCACAGCTCGACATCCCCGGAGCCGGCTACAGCCTCGCCATGCCGGCCTGGATGGAAGGCATGAACCTGACCGTCAAGATCGTCAATGTCTTCGAAGGCAACCTGGCCAAGAACCTGCCCAGCCATCTCGCCACCATCAGCCTGTTCGATCCGCTGTCCGGCCTGCCGGTCTGCATCATGGACGGCACCTTCATAACCGCGGTGCGAACCTCCGGCTCCGCCGTGCTGTCGGTGCGCGCGCTTGCCCGCCGGGATGCCAGGATAGCGACAGTGATCGGCGCCGGCGTGCAGGCCAACCAACACCTGCATCTGTTGCCGCTGGTGCGCGACTTTGCCGAAATCCGGGTCGCTTCGAAGAGCTTCGACGATGCGGCAGCACTTGCCCGGCTGCATCCGTCGGTGGTGGCGGTCGCCGACCTCGAGGCGGCGGTGCGCAGTTCCGACGTGGTGTGCCTGGCGACCCACTCCTACCAGCCGGTGATCGACGCAGGCTGGGTCCAGCCGGGCACGCATGTCTCGTCGGTCGGGGTGGCGCCGCCCGGCGGAGAAATGCCGATCGAGCTCATCGGCAAATCCAGTCTTTTTGTCGAAACCAAGGATGCGTTCAAACCGACCCCGGTCGGTTCTTGCGAGCTTGCCGGCTTCGACCCGGATTTCGGCACCGAGCTTGGCGCCATGCTGCTCGACCGCGCGCCGGGTCGCGTTTCCAATCAACAAATCACCACCTACAAGGCGATGGGCATTGCGATGGAAGACATGGTCGCGGCCGATCTCGCCTATCGTTGCGCCAAGCGTCTGCGCAAGGGAAAGCTCATCGTGCTGTAGGCGCGTGCCGCGAGCCAGGCGGGATCTACCTTCCTGACAATGGCCCCTTCGCGGAAGCGGCCGGGCTAAAGGCGGCCTCTCACGCCGGCTCGCGCTTCAATGCTTGCGCCATGCAGTGGATGCCGCCGCCGGTCTTCGAGATCTCGCTCATGTCGATGGCCGCCACCTCGAAGCCGCGCGCCTTGAGCTGACCGATCAGCGTCTGGCTCGAGGTCGGGGCGATTACCCTGTCCTTGCCCAGCGACATGAAGTTGCAGCCTAGCGCCATCGTGTCCTGGAACGGCACGTCGATGATCTCGTGGCCCTTGCCCTTCAGCCAGTCGACGATGCCCGGCTCCGTACAGGCAAGGCAGACGGCGGTCAGTTTTTCAGCGATTGGCACCACCATCAGGTCGATATGCACGTAATATTCGTCGATGAAGGCGATGCGGGTCTCCCAGCCCTCCTTGTCGAACCAGGCCTGCACCTGGCGCGCGCCCTCCTCCTGCGTGCGGGCGCCGCCGCAGCCGATCAGCACCACGCCATCCTCGATGACATTCAAGTCGCCGCCTTCGAAAGTGCCGGCGGTGACCATGTCGTAGATCGGGATGCCGAGCTTCTCATAGGTGCGGATCGCCGCGTAGTTCTCGCCGCGCCGCCACCACTGGGCCATGGCGGTGATGATGGCGCCGTAGGGCGTCATGACGCTGGAATCGCGCGAATAGACCTGCATCGGCAACTCCGGCGTCGGCTCGTGCCAGTGGATGTTCACGCCGAAATGCTCGTAGGCGGCGGCCAGGTCCTTGTGCTGCGCCTGCGCGATCTGGACGTTACAAGGCGCCTCGCGCAGATGTTTTCGCGACAGCGAGCTGGTCGAGAGATGGCGCAGGAAATTCGGCGAGCCGAGCAGCACGTCGGTCAGCACATCGGTCTCGTTGGCAAAGCCCCAGGCGGTCAGCGGCTTAGTGCCGCCGGCCGGGTTGCGGCGCTGCAGCGAAAACGGCTCGGCGACGATGCGGTCGTGGACGGTCATGGGGTTCTCCTCGTGAAGGGGGCGGCCTTGGTTGATCATGCAGCTTGGTTGCTTGGTATCCACCAATCCCGTCCGCGCGGGGTGGTGACATATTCCGGCCAGCGAAATCCAATCGGCGGCTCGTAGTCGCAGAGCGGCGCAATCCAGCTCGTGCCGCCGATCCCCCCGCCGGTGCGGGCGACGAATTCGTCCATCGCCGCGTCGCGCGCGGCCTCGTCTTCCAACAGGCGAAATGCCGCGAGCGCGATCGTCTTTGCTGCGCAGGTGACCATCGGGTCGATGGTGGCAGAAATGCCGCCCAGCGCATTCATCGCCCAGGACGGAAAGCCGTGGCCGTTCTCGGACCGCAGCGCCGGCCGGGCGACGTAGAATCGCGCCGTCGGCGTATGCCACGACATGTCAGTGTAGTCGTCTGAAGTCGAATTGAGCTGCGATGGCGGCAGGTCGCGGCGCAGCAGCGCCTCTGCATCCTGCGGCGCAATCAGCCGCTCCAGCTCGGCGATGAACGGCTCGTCGGTCGCCTCGCCGCCGGCATTGACCTGGATTTCGCGGGCGATCGCCTTGGCCGTCTCGTCCCAATGCGGCGGCCCGACCGCCGCCAGCGCGTCGAAGGCAAGGCCGGCCATGACGTGATTGGCCAGCCCCGGCCGCGACTTCGACACCCAGTGCCGCTCATGGCGGCAGCCGCTCATCTTGGCGGCGGCTTCCGCGTTGCGGTCGAGCATGGCGGTCACCTGCTCGGCCATCGCCAGCGTCGGCGCACGGATCATGTACTGGATCTCGGCCAGCCCGGCCGGCAGATTGTCGGCGGTCGCCTGACCCGCCGTCAGGATCGCCTCGCTGATCGACCAGCCGCCCTGGTGCGGCAGCATGGAATCGCGCAGCGCCTTGGAGGCCATATACATCATCATGAGCGCGTCGTTGGCGCCGGGCGCCCTGACCGCCGAATGCGCCTGCGGGATGGGTGCTGCGGTGCCGGCCGCCCTCGCCCAATGTTCCGGCTCGTCGCAGATGAAGCGGTAGATCATCGCATAGGCCGCCCCGCAATGCGTGTCCCATCGGGCCGTATTGCACAGCGGCAGCATGTAAAAAGGATGGAAGGAGACCATGCCCGCCAGCCCATCGTAATAGCCCTTCGCGGCATGGATCGGCTTCGATCCCCTCACCTTCTCCGCCGGCTCGCCGGTGAAGCGCAGCGTACCTGATATGCCGTGGCGCTGCATCGCCGCCTTGGTCGCCAGCAGCCCGGCAAGGCTGGCAATGCCGAGCCCGGAATGCGGATCGGTGTGGCCGCCGGCCTGTTCGCCGAGGCCCGGACGCGGGCGCTTTACGGTCGCCGCATCCTGGCAATTGCCCGGCACCGCGTCGTATTCGGCATACAAGCCGATCGTCGGGCCGGCACCGTTTGTCCAATGGGCGCAGAAGGCCGTTGGCATACCGCCGGAGCCTTCCTCGACCGAAAACCCTTCGTGTTTCAGATGCTCGACATACCAGGCGGCCGACTGGTATTCGCGCCAGGCGGTCTCGCCGAAATCGAAGATGGTCCGCGTCCACGCCGACAGCGACGGCTGGATGTCGTCCAGACAGGCAAGCGCGGTCGCTTGCGCCGAGGTCACCGGTTTCTCCATGGCGGAAAGAAAGCAGTGAAGCGCCCCCCCAAAAAGTGATATGTTTTCCCGGCTCATGCAAATTCGGTTCACCTCTTGCGAATTCCCTCCACTCAAGCGCTGCGCGCCCTCGACAGTTTTGCCCGCCATGGCAGCGTCTGGCGCGCCGCCGACGAACTGCATCTGACCCGCAGTGCCGTCAGTCATCAATTGCGCCTGCTCGAGCGCGATCTCGGCTTCGACCTGCTCGAGCGCATCGGTAAGGGCGTGGCGCTCACCCCGCGCGGCCAGCGCTATGCCAGCGATGTGCGCAAGGCGCTGACGGTGCTGGGTGACGCGGTGACGCGCCATGCCGGCACCGGCGTCGGCGGCTCGTTCAGTGTCAGCTGCACGCCGGGTTTCGCCTCGCTGTTCCTGTGCACCCATATCGGCGAGTTCCGGCAGATGTACCCCGATGTCGCGCTGCGCATCCTGACGCCGCGGCGTCTCGATGATGTCAGCAACGCCGAGGCCGACGCCTTCATCGCCTTCGGTGTCGGCAACTGGCCGAACCGCGCGGTCGAGCTGTTGTGCGAAATCTCGTTCACGCCGCTGTGCAGCCCCACCCTGCTCAACAAGATCGGCGGCTTCTCCAAGCCGGCAGACGTGCTGCGCGCCAATCTCCTGCATCTCGGTGACACCGAGGACTGGGCGCGCTGGCTGGCCCTGTCCAAGGTCGAGAACCCCGACCCGGAAGGCGGCATCTTCTTTTCCGACATGAACCTGGTCTTTTCGGCGGCGATCGCCGGCCAGGGTATCGCCATGGGCGACGAGCTGACCAGCGGCCGGGCACTGAGCGAAGGCCGGCTGGTCCGCCCCTTCGACATAGCGATCAATTCCCCGCGCTCGTATTTTCTGGTTTCCGAGCACGCCAAGGCGGCGCATCCGGTGCTGGAGGCGTTTGGGCGGTGGCTGAGGTCGAAGCTGTCGGAGAACAGAATCCATCCGTATTGAGTGGGACGTTGGAGCACCAATCTCCCCCGTGTGGGGAGATGTCCTGCAGGACACAGGGGCGGGAAGGATCGCAGACTTTTCCATTCGTCATCCTCGGGCCTGACCCGAGGATCCATGCCGTGACGTTCGCCTAAGAACGCGGCGGGCCAGAATTCCGCACCGCTGCGGCGCTCGTGCGTAACGGCATGGATCCTAGGGTCTGCGCTGCGTCGCTTCGCTCCTTGCTTTGCCCTAGGATGACGAAGGCATGAGCGCTTTCACTAATCGCAAACGTTTGTGAGCGCGCTGTCGTCAGCGTTTGTAAGTGCGCCAGCCTTTCCGCCAAACCCACAACAGATGAATCAAATTTGCCGGTCAGGCGAAAACTATTCGGTTGCGGTGAGCCGCCGCCCTGCCTACGATTTCGCCTACGCTAAGGAAAGGGCAGGATGCAGCAACCCGGCCGGGCCGCAGAGATCAAGGCAATCGGGATCGGCAAGAGCTTCGGCTCGTTCCGTGCGCTGGACGATCTGACGCTCGATATCGGCCGTGGCGAGTTCCTCACCCTGCTCGGCCCCTCCGGTTCCGGCAAGACCACTTTCCTGATGATCCTTGCCGGCTTCATTCAGCCGACCGACGGTCGCCTTTACAGCGACGGCGTCGACATCACCGAGCGGCCGGCCGAGCAGCGCGCCGCCGGCATGGTGTTCCAGGGCTATGCGCTGTTCCCGCATATGAGCGTCGAGGCCAACATCGCCTTCCCGCTCAAGGTGCGCAAGAAATCGTCGGCCGAGATCAAGCGCCGCGTCGGCGAAATGATCGAGCGCGTCGGGCTCAAGGGCCACGAAAAGAAACTGCCGTCGCAATTGTCCGGCGGCCAGCAGCAGCGGGTCGCGCTGGCGCGGGCGCTGGTGTTCGAGCCGGGCGTGCTTTTGCTCGACGAGCCGTTTTCGGCGCTCGACAAGGGCCTGCGCGGCCAGATGCAGGCCGAGATGAAGCGGCTGCACCAGGTGACCGGCACCACCTTCGTCTTCGTCACCCATGACCAGAGCGAGGCGCTGGCTTTGTCGTCGCGCGTCGCCATCTTCAACCATGGCAAATTGCTGCAGGTCGGCGCGCCGGACGAGGTCTACGACCGGCCGGACAACCGCTTCGTCGCCGAGTTCCTGGGCGAGATCAACATGCTGCCGCTGAAGGGCGTGCGCCCGGCCGACAATGGCTCGACGGGGGTCTGCGAAGACCGCGCGATCAGCATGCGCTGCAAGGCCGAGAAGGTCCGTGGCGACGCCATCCTGGCGATCCGGCCCGAATACATGTCTATCGCTCCCGAAGAAGCCATTGGCGAGAACGGCATTGCCGCAACTGCCGTCGCCTCGACCTATCTCGGCGCTGCGACGCGGCTCGATCTGACGACGCGCCAGGGCGCCAAGGTGACGGTGTCGGTGCCGAATGAGGTTGCCGCCTCTGCGCTCAGCAAGGGCAATTCCGTCTGGCTGACTTGGCCGGCGGAAAAGGGTTTCCTCCTTCCGAACGGAGGACAATGACGATCGGCGTGGCGAAGTCGCCAAGCTCACTTTCGAAAAATATCAACGACAAAAAAGGGGAACTGACATGACAAACCAAACCAAGAAAAATTCCATCGAGGCGCTATCCGCCAGGGCAGTGCGCGGCGAGATCTCGCGCCGGCAGTTCACGCAGCTGGCAGGGATGGTGCTGGGCGGCACGCCGATGCTGTTGCGCTCGACCGGCGCATTTGCCGCGGCGAAGGAACTGGTGCTGGTCAACTGGGGCGGCGACGCCATCACCGCCTATGACGCGGCTTACGGCCAGGCCTTCACCAAAGAGACCGGCATTGTCGTCAAGATGGATGGCTCCGGCCCGACCGAAGGTGCGATCGCAGCGCAGTTCAAGAGCGGCGCGCCGACCTGGGACCTGGTCGACGTCGATCCGTTCTCGGCCATCACGCTCGGCGCCCAAGGCATGCTCGAGCCGATCGATTATGCGATCGTCGACAAGAAGAAGATGCGCGAGGGCTTCGGCTGGGAATACGCCGCCTCGACCTATTTCTTCTCCTACGTCATCGCCTACGATGCCGAGAAATACGGCAGCCAGGCACCGACCGGCATGGCCGATTTCTTCGACGTGGCAAAATTCCCCGGCAAGCGCTCGCTCTACAAATGGGGCGTGTCGAGCTGGGAAGCGGCACTGCTTGCCGACGGCATCGCGCCGGCCTCGCTCTACCCGCTCGACCTCAAGCGCGCGCATGACAAGATCGCCGCCTTCAAGGAGAACGTCGTCGCCTATTGGGGTGGCGGCGCCGAAAGCCAGAGCGTGCTGCTCAATGGCGAGGCGTCGATGGCCATCGTCTGGTCGACCCGGGCTTCGCTGATCGAGCAGGATTCCGGCGGCAAAATCAAGTTCATCTGGGACCAGGGCCTGATCTCGCCCGGCGCGCTCGCCGTGCTCAAGGGCAATCCCGGCGGCAAGGACGCGGCGATGAAGTTCATCGCCAGCACCCAGGACCCGGAGAAGGAACTCATCATGTTCGAAAAGCTCGGCCAGGGTCCGGCCAACCCGGCCGCCGACGCGCTGATCCCCGCCGACAAGAAGCGCATCAACCCAGTCGATCCCGAGAACATGAAGAAGCAGATCCCGCTCGACATGGATTGGTACGCCAAGAACTACGGGGCGGCGCTCGACGAATACACGAAGATCATCTCCGCCTGACAAGCCGGGATAACCGGATGAGAGCATACCTCTCCGACAGGATGGGCGCGGCGCTGTTGATGGCGCCGCTGCTCCTCTTTCTTGTGCTGGCTTACGCCTGGCCATTCCTCGGCGTGGTCAAATGGAGTTTTACGCTGCCCACGCCGGGGCTGGGGCAGTACAATGCGCTGCTCACGGATCAGTTGGTGCAGTCGGTCTTCATCCGCACGCTGCGCATCGCCGCGATCGTGACGATCGTTTCGGTTGCCGCCGCCTACGCCATCACCGTTGTCTGGGTGCGCGGCACGCCGGTGCAGCGCGTCGTGGCCGAGTTCTGCATCCTGGTGCCGTTCTGGATCTCGGTGCTGACGCGCGCCTTCGGCTGGGTGGCGCTTTTGTCCAATCGCGGCCTGATCAACACCTGGCTGCAGGCGGTCGGCTTCATCTCGGAGCCGCTGGCGCTGGTGCGCAACGAGTTCGGCGTTATCGTCGGCATGACGCATTTCCTCATCCCCTTCGCCGTGTTTCCGCTGGCCTCTTCGATGCGCAGCCTCGACGACCGCGTGCTGCTTGCCGCGCGCGGCCTCGGCTCCAGCCGCATGCGCACCTTCTGGTCGGTGTTCGTGCCGATGACCCGCTCCGGCATCATCGGCTCGGCGCTGATCGTCTTCGTCTTTTCCCTCGGCTTCTTCGTCACGCCGGCGATCCTCGGCGGCGGCCGCAGCGTGATGATCGCCGAGCTGATCTATCTCCGCATCTTCCAGAGCCCGGACTGGGGCCTGGGCGCCGCGATCAGCGTTGTGCTGGTGCTGTTCGTCGGCGCACTGATGGCGCTGCTGTTCCGCTATATCAGACCAAAGCAATTGGTGTAGCGCCATGCCGACCTACCGCCCCGGTCCCGTCTCGTTGATCCTCGCCGCCCTGGTCGCGCTGTTCCTGCTGCTGCCGTTGCTCGCCGTCATTCCGGTGTCGCTGACGCCGAGCCGCATGCTGGCGATGCCGTCCGGCGAATTGTCGCTGCGCCATTACCGGGCGTTGATCGAGGATCCGCGCTGGATCAATTCGATCCTGCTCTCGATCAGGATAGGCGTCGTCAGCAGCGCCTTTTCCACGGTGCTGGCGCTCTGCTTCAGCCTCGGCGTCTGGATGTTCCAGCCGCGCTTCACGGCAGCATTGGTCGGCTTCGTGCTGCTGCCGATGGTGGTGCCGCCGGTGGTCTCGGCAATCACGCTCTACTTCCTGCTGACCTCGATCTCGGGGTTCTCGTCGTTCTTCGGCTATGACACCTGGCTCGGTGTCGCCATGGCGCATGCGGTGATGACGGTGCCCTTCGCCACGGTGCTGATCCTGGTGTCGCTCAGCCAGCTCGACCGCCGCATCGATCTTGCCGCGCGCGGCCTCGGCGCCACCGTGTGGGAGCGCGCCACCCGCATCATCATGCCCAACATCAAGTTCGGCATCGTCACCGCGGCACTGCTCTCTTTCGTGCTGTCCTGGGAAGAGATCGGCGTCACCCTGTTCATCACCTCGGTCAACGCCATCACGCTGCCGCGCTTGATGTGGATGGGCCTGCGCGACAACATCGACCCGGCGATCGCCGCACTTTCGGTGATCCTGATCGTCATCACCGTGCTGGTGCTTGTGGCGGGCCGCGCGCCGGGCGGGCCGGGGCCCCCGCACGGAGGGGACCCCCCCACACCCCGGGGGGGGCGGCGAAGAAAACATTGCCGGACATTTTAGATTGTGAGGTGGTGGGT
>NZ_JAMYTU010000042.1:0-39906 GCF_040322615.1 Mesorhizobium sp. M0119 | reverse complement strand
CGGCGCGCGGTTCGCCTGTTTTCGGACTGGGTGTCACGCGTGGGTAAGCGCGACACCGATCTGGCTCGCCGGTTTCTGGCGGATAAGCAACTGCGCATATCGTTCGAACGACGGCCTCATTTCGGGGCACGGGATGACAAAGCGGCGCCAATGGCGTGAACAGTTCGGCGTTCAAGACATGGCAAGACGAAGATTGACAGCACGTTGCGGTTGAGGAGCTGGCAAAACGCAGGCTGTGTGCAAGCGAAGGCGGGTTGGCCGCGCTTTTCCAGCGACCTTCCTCTTTTCCAACCCGACAACGACTGACTTACCTGTTTTCTGACGCAGCCGGAGACGGAGGCACTCAGTTCATACAGCCGTAAATTACCGGCGTCATCGTCCGTGCAACGCTACAGGGAATGCTCGACAGCATTGTATTGTAATGCCATTCCGCCGACGCGGCCATGGCTTCAATGAACGCGAGTTTGACGGTAGCGACTAAGCAACCGAACCGTGGCGCCAATGACCTTCTGAGCTTCCTCCCATTTCGGAAGATCTCGTTCCCCAACACGCGTGGCGATCGCGGCCAGTATCCAACCTACGCAGCTGATGTCTTCGGCAGCCTTCAGTTTCTCATGCTGCAGGATGCAAGCTTCAATGCCCGGTCGGGGCGGAGACCCGGGCGTAGTACGCTCAGCGATTAGCTGCAGACCGGCGTCGTAGGCGGCGCAAATTTTAATTCTATCGCCCCTTTCCGATTTCATCACCACATTCGCCCAAAGGGCCAACTCAGTTAAAAGATCGGTTACTTCATCTCTCATTAAAAACTGCCGCTGTTTTCTTCATGAAACGAAATTCCACGATCCAGATAGCGCGTGGCCCGGACAATGAGCGAGGTATTTTCGGGGTTTGTTGTTATCGAGCGAACCACTCCTTCTAAGCTTGCCGAGAATGTTAGTCAAAACGCTCAGTTTGCTCGGCAGGATCGCCGTCTAGACACAGCGGGCAAACATACGCATGCGGTTTCGTTACCACCAAGACCACCGATGGCTTGTGGCAGCGATCACAGGCAAAATCCCGGTGTGCAGTAGGCCAAACGTCATTTTCTATCTTTAGAGCACGGAGCCCCATCGTTTGGCAGCCGTCATCTTGCTGCCAGCCGGCGGAGGGCGCTGGGCTGGCACAGTGGTCTCGGGTTTAATGCGGAGGTATGGGAAAGAGAGGCTCTCCCGGCTCACTGCGCCAGCAATGGTATCGGCACTCACAGGGGCGTCCCAGGTTGATTGGTGGCCCGTAGCGAGAAGACTCGATCGGGCGAGTTTGGCTGATTACTCGCATTCTGACCGCCGAATTCAAGAATAGTGTTGCCCTTGAGATAACTCTTCGCGCTTGAGTTGCACGTATGCAACAGTCACTACCGACCTGCGAGGAGCGGAAAATCCCGAAACCTTGTCGGCGCCGCGAGAGGCCCCTTATTTGAAATCGCGTCTTGGCTTGCGACCTGGATGCCTCGCGCGAATATGCCGGTCTGATGGTACAGGCGAAGGCGACTGGTAAAGCGATCGGCAAGGCCGAAGGTTACGTCGCCGCCACAGCCGCTGCTCGCGAGTTCTTGTTCGTGGGCACGATCGGCATCGGGCGGGCCAGACCAAGATCGGCATGGCCAATCTCGCCTACAATCTCACCCGCCCGTATGGCACCAGGGGCGAACTGCGCCCGCATGACGACGAAGGCGGCGCAAACCGCCACCGCGATGCCAAAATCGGCAATCTCAACAACCAACTCCGAAGCGATCGCCGTCATCAGTCCACGCAGAAATCAGCGCGGCCCTACCGGTCCGCGAAACGCCGGTAGTACGAGGTGCCCAGGTGACTGGAGGCCATTCCTAAGAAGGCAAAGCCTGACCCTATTCGTGATATTCTGAAGCGCCTGCAGTGGTGCTGGGTCACGTTCGCTTCCCGCGCGATCTTGGCCGTCCATCAACCACGGCGCGTCCTTAGTTCCTCAATATTCACGACACTGTCGAAAATATACCCCGCGCCGCGCTCGGTGCGGATATACTGCGGGCGCGGCGCCTTATCCTGCCCCAACTTACGGCGAAGGCGGACGATAAGAACATCGATGCTGCGGTAGTAGACCTCCTGATCATAGACACGGGTCGCCATCAGAAGCTGCTCACGTGAAAGGACCCGACCTGGGTTCTTGAGAAAGGCCATCAGGAGGTTGAACTCGCCGGCGGTGAGCTTGACGTCAGGATCCGTTCCCCGGCGCAAGCTCCGACGCTTGGTGCTAACTCGCCAGTCATCGAAACGGTAGATGGTGTTTCGGTCACGCTCCGGCCGCTGGCGCATAGCGGCGCGCACGCGGGCGCGGAACTCCGTAAGCCCGAAGGGCATAGTAATGTAGTCGCGAGCGCCGGTTTCGAGGCCAATCACCTTGTCGGCCTCATCTACGAAGTCACCGCTGATGATGATGATCGGAAGATCCCTCTTGGCACCAAAATCTCGAACGAACTGCAAACCGTCCTCTCGGCCGTAGCTCAGGTCGACAATTGCTAGATCAATCGCTTCAGAAGCCATATTGCTGGCGGCCTGCTGGCGGTTTTCGACCGCTCTGATGTTAAACTCATGCTTAGACAAGAAGCCCATAAGCGGTTCTCTCGTCAACGCGTCCTGACCGACGATGAGAATGTTCTTCATGGTCACTTCCTATTGACTGCAGCTTGGGCTGCCGGGGACGGTAGTCAAATTAGTGACGCTCAGCAGGTGGGACAATCTTCATCAGGCGTATTGCGGAATAGCGCAGACAAATAGGTCCTATGCGGAGTTCCTGCTGCGCAACAGTGCCCCCAAAGCCTGCTAGTTTTTGATGGATTGTCCGTCCTCTGCGACCACTCGTTCGGCAGACCGGGTTTATCCCCGCTGAGATTCGTATCGCTCCGGTCCTCTGGCACCATCACTGGAGCGCTTTTGCACCCAACTTCCTCTCCCGGCGGCTCCAATTCAGTTCAGCTTTGTTTCAATTTAAATCGCTGAAAAGTTGACATTCGTATGGATTCGTCGAGATTTATTGATCAGACGCAGAACTCGCCTTGATGTTAATTCCACTGTCTACAGGAAACTCCTGATGCCCAACCTTTTATCTAATTCCAATCTCCTTTCTAGACCCATGCTATCCTTTCTTTTGAACTTGCATGTCTTATTGTGCAGATCGCTCAGGGGGCGGAGCTTTCATGAACGGCGGGATGTCCGAGAGCAGGAGAGTGGAGATGAGTAGACTGGTCGTAGTCTCAAACAGGGTTTCGCTGCCCGACGAGCATGGTTCCCCGCCGCCAGGCGGGATGGCGATTGCGCTGAGCGCTGCGCTCCGGCGAAGGCACGGCCTATGGATGGGCTGGTCGGGGAAGGTGAAAGCCGGGGAGGACCCGTCAGGGCCGATCTCACGCCGGGAGGCCGGCGGGATCAATTATGCGCTTACCGATCTCTCGCAGACAGATTTGGACGACTATTACTACGGCTTTGCCAACCGGGTTCTTTGGCCGGTTTTCCACTGCCGAGTCGACCTCGCCGAGTATTCCGAAGCACGAATGTCCGGATATCAGCGCGTCAACCGACTGTTTGCAAAGCTGTTGCAGCCGCTCATCAGCGACGACGACGTCATATGGGTGCACGACTATCACCTGATCCCGCTTGCGAAAGAACTGCGGAACCTCGGCTGCGGCAATAAGATCGGCTTCTTCCTGCACATTCCGTGGCCGGCGGCGGACATCCTCTTCACCGTACCGCACTATGATGATTTGCTACGCGGGCTTTCGTGCTATGACCTCGTCGGCTTTCATACCGATGACGATCTTAGTAACTTCGCCGAATGCTTGCGCCGTCAGGGGTTACCGGACCCCATCACAAACGGTGTGTGCCAAGCCTATGGACGTGTGTTTCGCTGCGGCGTTTTTCCGATCGGCATCGACACGGCCGAGTTCGAACGACTGGCCGAGCAGGCGGCGCGCAGCGAGACTCTGCAGGAGCCCTCTCAGAGGATTCCCGGTTGTAAAGTCGCGATCGGCGTCGACCGCCTCGACTATTCGAAGGGCATCGAGAAGCGCATCGTCGCGTTTGACCGCTTCCTGCGGAGCAACGACCACCGCATCGGCAAGACGCAACTGCTGCAGATCACACCGAAATCCCGCACGGAAATACCGGCATATCTGGCGATGCAAAAGGACGTCGCCGAGCGGGTGGGGCGCGTTGATGGCGAACTCGGAACGATCGATTGGATGCCCGTTCACTACATCAACCGGTCCGTTGGACCCAGCGAGCTCGCCGGTCTATACCGCATGGCACGCGTCGGCCTGGTCACGCCGCTCCGCGACGGCATGAACCTTGTAGCTAAGGAATATGTCGCCGCACAGGACCCACAGAATCCAGGTGTTCTCGTGCTTTCGCGTTTTGCCGGCGCAGCCAGAGAGCTAGGCGGAGCGATCCTCGTCAATCCCTACGATCCGGAAGCGACGGCGAGGGCCATCGAAGAAGCCCTGGACATGCAGTTAGATGAGCGGATCGATCGTTGGCGTGCGATGATCGGCCGGCTCCGCGAATACAACGTCTATCGCTGGTGCGACGACTTTCTGTTAGGCCTGGATCAGCGCTGAGCTTTGCCGCGTTCCTGGGCCTAGCTTCGCCAGCATGAGGCTGACCGCGACCAAGTGAATCAGGCAGCATTTCGGCCTCGCTGAGCGATGCCGAATGTGCTGACGCTTAGCGCGAGCACACCGCTTACTAAGACAAGAGGAGAAGGCCGTGGATGAGCTCGCTTGCAGTCGCGAAACTTCAAAAAAGCGGGCGCAGCCGTTTGTCGCGGAACCTCGCGCCACACGGCAGCGGCAAATGCTGGCGTCGATTGACCTGAACTTGCTGTTTGCTCTCGAAGCGCTGCTGGAACACCGCAACGTCACGCATGCGGCTCGACACGTGGGCTTGAGCCAGCCCTCGATGAGCCGAGCGTTGAGGAGGCTGCGTGGCATTTTCAACGACGATCTTTTGGTTCGCGGCTCCATGGGCCTGGTTCCGACCCCGCAGGCCCAACGCTTGAGCCGAATGCTGCCGCCGGTGCTGGATGCGATCCGCGGGATAGTGAACGGCAGTCTTGCCCAAGCCAATTGGCGATCGAAGGCGATAATGGCGATGCCCGATCATCAAGGACTGGTCCTGCTGCCGCGGCTCCTGCCCCGGCTGCGCCAGCACGCGCCTCATCTGGACGTCGTCATCGATCCGCTTCTCTCCGGCGCGATGCGGCGGCTTGAGCTAGGCGAGATCGATTTGGCTATAGGGCAGATTAGCGCCTCGCCGCCCGGATACTTGAGGCGCAGCCTCTACTCCGACCGGTTTGCCTGCCTGCTGCGCCACGACCATCCAGCCCTGGCGCGGGAATGGACAATCGAGAGCTTCGCGGCCTTGCGCCACGCAGCCATTGCCTTGGACTCCAAAGACGGCTTCGGCCGGGTGCATGACGAACTGGTCAAGTTAGATCTCCAGGGTCGCGATCCGGTGTTGGTTTCCAACATCTTGACGGCCGCGTTGGCGATCGCGGCGACCGATCTGCTGTTGATTGTACCACGCCGCGTCGCGACCAGGATCGCCGCCTTGCTGCCGCTAGCGATTATGGATCCGCCTGTGCAATTGACACCCTATGAAGTCGCGCTGATTTGGCACGAGCGTTCCCATCGCGACCCGGAGCATCGTTGGCTGCGCCACGAGATCGCCGTCGCCGCGGCGGCGGGAACAGAGCAAAATATCCCAACTGGGAAGGCAAGTGACTGATGAGTCGCCTAGGCAAGAAACGTGATCCGAATCCGGGGCTATCGTCAGGATATGACGGAAAAAGTTTATTGCCCTGCTCGCCCGTTGGGAGGGGAAGCTGGCTCTGCTGTGCCAGCGCATTGAAACCGTGCCGGTTTCGACAATTTGAAGCGAGGCAACAGGGCCAGACGAGAAGGTATCATACGCCCAGCCATCTATATACAGGCCAAAAACCGCCTCTCTTCGACCGCCATTCGGCCGCGCCAAGCCTTCCACAGGCCAGCTTCCCATGGTGTCTGTGAGGTGCCTGCATGCTGGCAGCATATCTTGGCTCGGACCCCGAAGCATGCAAGTCCTTGGCACTAATCGCGAGTTCTCTGAGGCAGATCGATATCCTTGATCACCGTTTATTGCGGGCAGGGCGCTCCGCGCAGATCGTCATCGTCGATTGTCGCGAACCGATTCACGACAAGCACGGGCGTGCGAAGCTCTCGCCCGAACCTGTCAAACTGGCTCTGGTGCTGGAAGAGAGCCTGGATCGACAAGCGGTCTTCTCCAACGGGTATTCCGATTACCTGTTGTGGCCGCTCACCGAGCAGGAAGTTCTGCGCAGACTTACCGCCTGCATCGTTCAGTTCGCGCAGCGTTCTACCCCGCCTTTCTTCTCAGCCGATCCGATCGTTCAGAATTCATGCAGTCTGCTGGCGCAGCGGGTCGATCAGCAGATCACCCTCGTCGAATTGGCGCGAATGGTGGGGACCAACAGGACAACGCTCACCACCCGCTTCGAGACATCGTTTGGCTGCGGGCCAATGACTTGGCTACGGCGCTACCGGATGACGGAGGCTGCTGACCGGTTGCGTAACGGGCATGAAAGCATCGGCAAGGTCGCCGAATCCTTCAGCTACGAGAACAGCAACAACTTCTCCACAGCCTTCAAGGCGTTTCATGGCCTCTCGCCACTGCGCTATCGCAAAATGATACGGCGCAGAGAAAAGCCTGCCTAACGCAAAGGTGGGGGCCGGAGCGAATTGGTATAAGGCGACGCGGGCACGCAAAGATCATCTCATCTCCGAGGCGTTTCCGCGCTTTGGGCACCTTAAGCTCTCGCACCAACGCTCATGTCTCACAGCAGGAGGATAAAGCATGTCGAACGCATTTTCAGTGAATGTTCAAGAGCATGAACAGCGCTATTCCAAAGAACACTATGAGGCGGCGTCCGCATTTTTCTACGCCAAGCCCCTTGTTTTGGCCCAGTTAGATGCTGCGCCCCCCAGTGACGACACGATCGCCAACGCTCAAGGGACAGTGCAGTTTCACCTCATCGGCCAAAAAACCGAAGATCCGACGTACAGCGGCACCCTCAATGAGAATCAGGACAATCTACTGGCAATAGGAGGAATTATTAACGACTACATGCATACCCATTATGCGAACATCGATGCACAGAAGCTTGATATCAACACATGGACCGATGTTGTTGGCAACATTCCAGATCTCTCTATGGGCGGGCAAAAACTGAAGAGTTTTTCAAAAAAGGTGGCCGGGACGTCGGTCTCAGCTACTTTCCTCTCGCTGATTGCCAAGGCGATCATTACCGACGGGGCATCGTTGCTGCTGGATTTCCAGTCCTTCCTTACAGAAATGGGGAATCTCACCTTCAGTGCAAACGGCAAGGCGCAGCGATACAAGGCGCTGACATGCACCTATCAGAGCTACCTTCTCGATAATGGGGCAGGCGGATATTACGACTACGGAGCAATCGTTCTGCGGCAGATCGAGTTCAAAGAGCACTTCCTCGAGCTGAAATCCTCTTGTTCGTCGACCCACTACGTCCGCGTCGACATGGACTATGCCGAGGTCACCAATCTCGTTCAGACCCGTCGGATCCGCAAAGGCGGCCCCGATCACGAAAACTTCCAGGAGCTTGTGAATAAGAACTCCACCGACCAGTTCAAGAAGGCCAAGAACTTTTTCAACGGTGGCTCGACGCCGCAACAAGACATCAAGCCGCAGGTCTGATCGTCAGGCCTTTGATCGCGAAAGCAGCGCACCTAACCAATAGCGTGGATTTGGGCGAACGTCGCCCGCATCATGGATGCGATAGAGCGGTCCGGTAAGCCCTTGCGAACTACCGATGCTCTATCGCGCCCCCGGTGCCGGCGAACTCCGGTCCCGCTTCCATAGGGAAGCAGACATGAACCCATTCGCAAAAACAGCTGCGGGCCTTTTCCTGGTGATCGGCCCGCAGAGCAGCCAACCGCTCGAGGCGGAGAGGATTTGCTCTGCCATGGTCCAGAAACTATTCGAAGACCAAACCCGGGCTCTGGATTCTCGAGCATGGCAGAATGCCGCGCAAATGGTACCGAATCAGGTGGAAACCGCCACGACTTCAAGAACGCTAAACCGCACGATGGACGTGGCGGAATTGCCCAGTGCCTTTGCGTCAATTTGCGCGAATGCTGCCGACGGCAATGAAGCTGGCGTCGGTCTGGCAAAGGCAATCCGTAGCTATCTGAGCAAACACGGCGAACCGACGGCGTTCAATTGCCTCGTCCTAGATCAATCCGACTCCGCGGAATCCCGTCTATCTTTAACCTGCCTTGCCGTGGTCGAAGTTGGAAGCGCTGACAGTCTCGCCATCACCTCGATATTGCGCTCCGCATCGCTGAACCTGTCAAACAAGCAAACGCAATCCACTATCGCGCAGGTTTTCGGCCGTTTCAGCTCGCCGAGCGACTCACCGTACTACCTGCGCTTGTTCTCCAGCCGGCGGTCCCACAGTCAGAGACGTAGCGACATTCTGCAGTAGACCCAAGGGCAAACAGAGGAATAGCTGATTGCGTCTGCGCCGCGTTGGTGGCTGCGGGAAATGACATCAAAAGGCTGCGCGAAGAAATAGCGTGGGAGGGCGAGGTGACCGTATAAACTGCGCATTTTCCATATAATTTCGGCCTTCGGGGAGACGGACTATGCACGATATTATCGACGTCCCGCAGAACGTCGGCGATTTTGCTGTGTGCTTGGCAGAATCTGGCGTCAATACAGTAATCCGGTACTACAACCATCGGAATAGTACACCATTTCCCTCAAAATGTCTGACAGGGGAGGAACTCGCCGCCCTTCATGGTGCTGGAATATCGGTAGCTGTGGCCTTCGAGCAGCGGGGTGGCGCGGGCGGCAATATCAGAGACTTGCATGGTGCGGCTGGAGAGCGAGACTCCGGTCGTGCGCTTGATCTGGCCGCCGCGTTGGGACAGCCCGAAGGCTCCGGAATCTATTTTGCAGTCGATTGGGACTACCACACACCACAGCATCTTGCAGGGGTAGCACCCTACTTCAGGAGTGTGCGGAATGCGTTGGCTGGCCGTTATCTCGTTGGCGTTTACGGATCGGGCACGGTCGGACACCACATGAAGCGCCAGGGGCTGGTGGACCATATATGGCTCTCTGGCTCGTTGGGATGGTCCGGAACGAGACAAGCGCTCAAGCAGGGGGATTGGTCGCTTTTCCAAAAGTTTATGGAAAAGCGTTCCGAGATCGGGGGCTTCGGATACGATGGAAATGTCGTCAATCCGGCCCTTGAAAACTTTGGTCAATTTGGGCCGGCAGGTACTCTCCCCTCTCGCGACGCGAACGAACGTCTGCGTTGTTCAAAGTTGCTGCGCGAGGAGCGCTAAATCTTCGCTCCCGGCCGGCCAAGAGCTTTCGCATGGTCGATTCCTCACGAACGGTACAAGGCGCGCCCACGCCTTGTCAGGCTGCACCGGAAGCTTCTCCCGCTGCGTCTTCGTCATCGATATCCCGGCATCGTTCATCCCTTCACAAACCGCTTGCCTTACGGCGCCATAATGAAAGAGGATTATGAAAGGCTCCGCACCTGTATTCTCGTGGACACCCTCGGCCTTCCATAAACGACCGTTTGCGAAAGGAACCAGAGTGCTGATCGGCTACGCCCGCGTGAGCAGAGGCGACGACCAGTCGAACACGGCGCAGGCCAGGGCGCTCGCCGATGCCGGGTGCAAGCGTATCCTCAAGGAGGAGGCCTCCGGCGGTCGCTGGGAGCGGCCGGAATTGCACAGGATGCTTGATCATTTGAGGGAGAGCGACACTGTCGTCGTCTGGAAGCTCGACCGTCTGTCTCGCTCACTCAAGGACGTTCTCACGATCATGGAGCGGATCGAAGCCACCAGCGCCGGTTTCCGCTCGCTGACAGAAGCGATCGACACGACGACAAGCCGGCCAGTGCCGGAACCGAGCGGCGCCGATCGTGCTGGTGAAGCGCCGTGACAGCTGCGGCGTTGCGGCGGGCGTGGCGCCGCAGCACGAGCGGCTCGGTTTCATGCTGCCCTACACGCCGTTGCATCATCTCTTGCTGCGGGCGCTGGACGGTCCGGTGGTGATGACCTCCGGCAATCGCTCGGGCGAGCCGCAATGCACGGACAATGACGAGGCGCGGCAGGAGCTTGCCGGGATCGCCGACTTCTGGCTGATGCACGACCGCGAGATTGTCAACCGGCTCGACGACAGCGTGGTGCGATTCGACGGGCACGGCATTTCGGTGTTGCGGCGCGCGCGCGGCTTCGCGCCGGAGCCGCTGGCGCTGCCGGCGGGCTTCGATGGCCCGGTCAGGGCGCTGGCTGCGGGCGGCGACCTAAAGGCCGCGTTCTGCCTGGCGGGCGACGGCAACGCGCTGCTGTCGCAGCATCTCGGCGACCTCGACGAGCTGAAGAACCAGAACGCGTGGAGGCAGGCGTTGGGGCTGTATCGAAGCCTGTTCGACACGAAGCCGGACCTCATTGTGGCCGACCGGAATCCGGGCTACCGTTCGACCCAGCTGATGTTACTCTGCCGGCGATGGTGATGAGGGTTTCGGCCAGGTGCTAATCATCATTGGCCGCTTCCTGCGCAGTCGTCGAACGTACGCGGGGCCGAACGTCTTCCCCCCACGGGTCTTTCCAAATCGTCACGCTCAACCTGTCTCAAGGGAGATCGTTGTCATCTCCTGATGCCGAATGTCTCAATTTTCCCAAGTTTGGCAAAATTGAATCGCAGACTTTTGCAGCGTGCGAAGGTCAAGCAGTTTTGCGACAGTAGCAAAGAGCCCGAAGCCATCATCCGGCCTCGGTGCTCCAATATATCGCCGCTAACGCCGGATGACGATAATCCCGGCCAGTGCGATGAGAATGATACCGAGCATGGAAGCCGCATCCAGACGTTCCGAGAACAGCACGACGCCCCATAGCACAGCGAAGGCTAGATATGAAAAGTCCCAAGTCGAGATGATCGAGGATGGTCCCAACTGGTAGGCGATGGCCGTGCCGACGCTGCCGATCAGCATCGTCATGCTCAAAAGCCCGATCAGCGCGCATTGGGTCCAGCACATTGGAATCCACGCGCCCATGAACAGGCTTTGTCCACCCTCGCTCCCTGCCATCACGGTCGCCAAGCTAGCGCTGCCCCCGAGAACGATCGCTATCAGGTTGAAGATCAGCGCCAAAACGAAGGGGTTTTCGCCACGGCTCTTGGTGCGCGTCAGCACCATCGCCAGAGCGTAGAGAATTGCAGAAACCAGCGGCATCACGGCATGGATGCCAAGGTCGCCGGCCTGCGGCTTCTGCATGAGCAGCACACCGATGAAGCCGAGGGCGACTCCGACCCAACCTTGCATCCCGACAGGTTCCCTGATCCAGAAGGCCGCAAAAAGGGTAATGAACAGCGGGATCGTGTAATAGACCGCCGCCGCCATCGAGAAATCGAGGCGCGGTAGCGAAGCGTAATAGATCAGCAGGCTCGACAGAAGCAGGCTGCTTCGCACGATGGCCCAGCCAGGATAGGCTGGGCGCAACGACACCTGCGGAAAGCGCCATTTCAGGATCGAGATCAACAAGGGCAGCGTGACGCAGGACCGCAGGAAAATGAACTGCGACAGCGGCATGTCCGAGATCGTGACCTTGATGATCGCATCCGCGATGGAAAGCGTCAGGTCCGTGAAAACCATCGCCGCAATGGCGATGCCCACCCTGTCCGCCTTGGGGGCCGTCTGACTGATCGACATTTTTCGCGTTCCCTGCTTCGGGTGCCGAGGCTACCGAGCCAAGAACGTTCCAACAATTCCGATCATACGGAAATTTTGTCCGTGTTATTGTACAATGAGCAACGACACGAGAGAGGATGCGTCGCTTTGTACAGCGTGGACGACATGATCCTTCTGGCCGAAGTCGCCGAAACGGGCAGATTTACTCGCGCCGGGGGGCGGATCGGGATGCCCAAATCCACTGTCAGCCAGCGCATCGCCCAGCTTGAAGCACGTCTGGGGCTGCGGCTTCTCAATCGCTCCACCCGGCACGTAAGCCTCACCGGCAGCGGCCAGGTCTATCTCGAATACTGCCGCCGCGTTCGCGCTGAGGTCTCGGCCGCGGACATGGCGTTGACCAATCTCAAGGAACAGCCTGTCGGGACGCTGAAGATCACCTGCCCAGAGGTAACTGCCACCTATTTCATGCCGACCTTCCTGCACGGATTTACCACGCAGTTTCCCCGCATCGCCGTCGAACTGATCGCCACAAACCGGCATCTCGACGTCATCCGCGAGCGGGTTGATTTCGCTTCTCGCGTTGGCACGACCACAGGTCAGGACCTGATCGTGCGGCGTGTCTCCTCGATTAAACGGGTTCTCGTCGCCGCTCCAGCCTATCTGGCGGCTGGCAGTCCTCTTCAGGAACCGACCGATCTTCTAGATCGCCGCTGCCTGGTGCATGATGCGCAGCCCGAATGGGTGTTCTCGTCAGACGACACACCGATCGTCCTGCGGCCTCCGCCGGCTGCGACCTCGGATTCTATGGGGTTCCTGCTGCAATCCTGCATCGCGGGCGGCGGGGTCGCACTCCTTCCCGCTTACGTGTGCCAGCCGTCCGTGGCGGTCGGCCGCCTTGTGGAGTTGCTCCCGGGCTGGGAAATTCCACCCTATGAAATGATGCTGATCTTTCCCAACCTGAAGAACCAGTCCAAGGCGCAGGCCGCATTCCGCGATTATGTGAATACCTTCGACTTTTCAGCGTTTGCCGTTGGGCGATAACTAGAACTTCTCAAGTCCTACGGTCGCATTGTTCCGTGTCGTGGAATGTCTAACTGGATCGAAAGCCGGACCAGGCATGGACATGAGCCAGTTTGCAAAAAGCGCGGCAGCTTTGTTCCACGGCGTTTCTTTGAGCGAAACAAGATAGACGTTACCGGGGCGTTGATCTTCCCCAGGCAGGAGCTCAACCGGTTGGCCGCGGCGTACCTGTTCGCTCGCCGTGCCAATCCGACCCAACGCTATTCCGCTGCCAGCCAAGGCAGCCTGCCTCATCATGAGGTGGTTGTCGAACACAGGACCCGGCAGCCCCTTCCGACACGTTTACCCCGAAGTGCTGGAACCATTGCTTCCAGTCGAACCACGTCTTGTCATCAACCCTGGCATGCTTTCTTTGGGTTGCCCTTACAGTGGGGTAATCACAACAAAACCCGGTGCGGCGGTCAAGCCGCCAGAATGAGCTCGTTTAATGAAGCGCCAGCCTCCGGCTGCGGGAGAAAGGGAGTGCCGTGCCTCAGGACATCCGTGTCACCATCGTGCTGACGGCCGTATCGATGGCATCCGTCGTGGACGGTCCATGGTAACGATCATGACCGGACCTTCAATTCATTCGGGCCACCGCACACCTCTCGGTCGAGGCGGCGCATGAGGCAAGCCACAAGGCATGGGTGGGCAAAAGCGGCTTACAGCACTACGAGCGCATGCTCCGCTCCGATGACTTCAACGAAGGTGCCGTCGCCTTTTCGGAAAAGCGCAATTCCGAGTTCAAGGGGAAGTAGCCATGGACGCGGTAACCACAACGCGCGCGGGTCTACTTGGACAGCACCGTCTGGCACCGATGCTGGACACCCGCTCCATGGTGGTTGCCGGGGTGTCCGGCAGGGAAGGCTCATTCGGCTTGCGGCTGGCCCAGTCCGTCGTCAGCGCCGGATATTCGGGGCGCATCCAGTTCATCGATCCGCGTCAGACCGAAATCCTGGGGAGGCCATGCTTCGCCGCCTTCGCGGACGTTGACGAGGCGCCGGATCTGGCGGTGCTTGGTGTCGGCCCCTAACGCGGCCGCTTCGGCAATGCCGACGCTTCTGGTGGCGCGCGGATGCCGACAGAGGAAGAGCGTGGGTGGGCTGCGGTGGCGGGTGAAGGTCCGGGAGAGAGTCTCCCGGCGCCCGCCGAGGAGCTCCAACCATGACACAGATGGAAATTCACACGCCCACCCGCAACGAGCGTGCCGGTTACAAGGTCGACGTCAGCCGCGGTCAGCGCATCGGCCGCGTGTCGTCAGAATGGTTCAACCGGCCGGCGGATGAGCGATACCTGTCGCTCACCGACCTTCGGAATTCGGTGAAGGCCCGGTCGGAGCGCAGCAAGACCCGCATCGTCGAGAGTGAGCTGATCCGCGTCGAGGCGAGCCGCGACGATCCGGAGCGCCTGAGGTTAATGCTGCCCGATGCGCCTGCCCCAGTTGCCCCCACGCATTGGAGTTTTGGCCAACTCGCCAGCCTGGTAGGTGCACCGGCCACCTATCTGCGCCAGCTTCCGGCCCCGCTCGCGGCGATCAACCTTCAGCACGGTCTCCTCAACCGCCGCGCCGAGCAGGTGAAGACGCTGGAAATCGAGAACGGACGCCTCGAGCTGCGAGCGGTTACAGGTCCGGACTATGGCAGGATTTTCGATGAAGAGCTGATCGCGGCCGTCCAAAAAATCGCCGGCAACGGTACCGGCGACACCCGCTGGAAGATTCCTGGCGTGCTCGACTGGTCAACGGGAATCTACAATCCGAATGTCGACATTTCCAATGCCACGACGACGATCTATGCGTCCGACCGTGATGTCTTTGTCTTCCTCGTCGACGACCTGAATCCGATCGAAGCCGGCAAGCTGCCCGATGGCTCGCCCGACGTCTTTTTCAGGGGGTTTTATTGCTGGAACTCGGAGGTCGGCGCCCGCACGCTTGGAATCGCCAGCTTCTATCTACGTGCAGTGTGCCAGAATCGTTGCCTCTGGGGCGTGCAGGATTTCCAGGAAATCATTATCCGGCATTCCAAATATGCCGCCTCGCGTTTTGCCCTGGAAGCCGAGCCAGCGCTGATCCAGTTCGCGGAGTCTTCGCCCATGCCGTTCGTCAATGGCATCAAGGCTTCGCGGGAGCGTGTCGTCGCTCGGGACGACGAAGATCGCCAGAGCTTCCTGCGCAAGCGCGGCTTCTCCAAGGCGGAGACGACGAAGATCATCGATGCCGTGCTTTCGGAGGAAGGGCACCCGCCCGCCTCGATTTTCGACTTCGTGCAGGGCATTACACGGGTGGCGCGCGACAAGCCGCATCAGGATGTTCGCCTGGAGATGGAGGGCAAGGCCAAGAAGCTTCTCGATCTGGCAGCATGATACTGCAATGCTGCGCGCGGCGGGAGTAGGTAACGTCACCGGGCTGCTGATGCCGCCAGTTTCGAACATGTGCATCGCTGCGGGGCGCAGCACACGGCCTGCGCTGCCGGTCTGGCAAACACATCTCTCAGTCTAAGTGTGCGCCGCACAAAATCGCAATGCTGCTATGCACAATTAATGTTTCTCGGCTGCGCGGAAGGGAGTAGTCTGTCGATATCGAGTTTCGTCCGGGTCACCTCCTCCCGACCTTGGCGACCAGGGACGGCATTTATTCCTCCCGAATGCTGTCGTCCAAATCAAGCCCGCCGCACCTCCTCCCGCGGCGGGCTTTTTCGTTTGCGAGCGGCGGCTTCTGGCAGCCCGATTGCAGGAAACGAACGCGGAGGTCCGTCAGTCGGGGAGGTTGAACCGTTCGATGGTGATGGTACGCGCGACATCCACGGTAATCTCCAGCACTTCGTTCCATGCCTCCTCCCCACCGAGCTCGGAAAGGGCGAGATGAAAGAGCCTGTGCTGGAGATCGAGGCTCATCAGGCCAGGGGCGGTGTTGAAGGCGACCAGCCCGACATGCAGCTCCTCGCGGCGATAGAGGCCGCGAAAGTCGGTCGTGTTGTGCGTGACGAGCACATAGCCGCCCTGCGGCCGGTGCGTGCACCGGCGGTGATGGCTTTTGCAGGGTTCAGGCGGCGCGCCGTTCGGAGGAACGCGAACCGTCTCGACCAACCCCAGTGATGGCGCGGAGGCGGCGGCGAGCGGCGGAATGTCGTCGAGCATGTCGAGCGCGACGCGACCGCGCGCCGGGTCACCATATGGTCCTTGGCGCCGGCGAGGCCCAGCCAGCGCACATGGCTCGACTCGGGAAAACCCCGTTCGCGCGCCAGTTTCGCAAGCTCTGGGCTCAAGCATTCGTCGATCAGGAATTTCACGAAACGGCCGGCAGATCGTCGAGACGGATCGTGCGTGTCGACTTCGCCGCCGTGCTGCGCCACGCCGGCTTGACCGGCGGACGGCCACGCCGCGGATAGGCGAGCGCATAGTCGGCCGCGAGCCCGATCTGGTCGAGAGTCAGTTGCGGATAGGCGGCACGGATCGTCCCGGGCGTATCGCCATTGGCGAGCATGTCGGCAACGTCATGAACAAGCACGCGTGTTCCCATAAAGGCCGGCTGACCGCCAAGTACCGCTGGATCGCGCGCCACCATGGCCTTGGCTTTCCTCAGCCGGCTGAGGCCGGTCCTTACCCCGGCGGCAATCGGCTTCAGGTCGACCTTAAGTGGATCGTCCGCGACCACGGGCGCAGCATCATCGGCAATGGCGTGCTCGACGATCCGCCGCCGCGCGGCAGGCGTCAGCGTCTCCGCCGTCAGCCAGGCGAGGCGTAGGCCGACGAGACCCGCTCCGATGATGACGCGGCTGCCGCGGCGTGTCTCGACACGGCCGCGCAGCAATCCGGCATCGATGATGCGATGCACCTGCTTGAGCGGCACCTGCGTTACCGCCGCCGCCTCATTGACGGTGAGCACTTCGCTGCTAAACCCCGGCATGACAATAATCCTTCCACATTCGTGGAAGATATATAGCCATTCTGCCTTCCGCAGTCCAGCGAAGCTTTGCGGCAGCCGGCGGCGTCCGTGCCAGACGCCCGACGGGAGGCAGAGGGGGCGGGGAGGTTTCCTGACGGGCTTGGAGGTTCGGGGAGAGGCCCCGGCCGCCCGTCATGGAGAACCTGACCATGGCAAAGAACGCCATTCAGAAGATCGCGATGAACGCCGCGGAGAACATTCCCTATGACAAGCTCAGGCTGTCGCAGAAGAATGTCCGGCGCATCAAGGACGGCGTGTCTATCGAGCAGCTGGCTGATGACATCGGGCGGCGAAAGCTCATCCAGAGCCTGAACGTCCGTCCGATGCTCGACGGCGAGGGCGAGGAGACCGGCACGTTTGAGGTGCCGGCCGGCGGTCGTCGCTATCTCGCGCTCGGTATCCTCATCAAGCAAAAGCGCCTGGCCAAGGATGAGCCAATCCCCTGCATCGTCAACCGCGGGCAGGAGACCTCGGCCGAAGAGGACTCGCTTGCTGAAAACCTGCGGCGCGCCGATCTGCATCCGCTGGACCAGTTTCGTGCCTTCAAGACGCTAAGCGATCACGGTCTCGATCCGGACGAGATCGGCGCCCGCTTCTTCGTGTCGCCGGCGACGGTGAAACAGCGCCTCAGGCTCGCCTCTGTGTCGCCGAAACTTCTCGACCTCTATGAGAAGGACGAAATCCGGCTCGAACAGATCATGGCGTTTTCGATCTCCGACGATCATGCGCGCCAGGAGCAGGTCTGGGAGCGGATCTCCAGCTCGCACACGCAGGAACCGTATTACATCAGGCGTCTGCTGACGGAGACCACCGTTCGCGCCGATGATCGCCGTGCCGTCTATGTCGGCGCCGAAGCTTATGAGGCTGCCGGCGGGGTCATCCTTCGCGATCTCTTCGAGCAGGATTCCGGCGGCTGGTTCCAGGATGCCGCACTTCTCGAGCAGCTTGTCTTCGACAGGCTGAAGGTGGATGCCGAGGCGATCCGCGCCGAAGGCTGGAAATGGGTGGATGCGGCGATCAGCTTTCCCTATGGCCACACCTCCGGGATGCGGCGCATCTACGCCGAGGCGCAGGAGCTCAGCGCCGAGGAGATCGAACGCTACGACGCGCTGAAGGCCGAATACGACAAGCTGGATGTGGACTATGCCCAGGCCGAGGATGCCGACGAAGCAATCGAGGCGAAGCTCGACCAGCTGGGTGCCGAGCTCGATGCGATCGATGATCGTCCTCAAACCTACGATCCCGCCCAGAAGGCCATTGCCGGTGTGTTCGTTACGCTTGCCGCGAACGGCAAACTCCAGGTCGACGCCGGTTTCGTGCGGTCCGAGGACGAGCCGCGGACCGAAACCGGCGCCGTCGATGTGGGCGAGGAAGGGGGCGCCGCCGGCGGAACGCGATCCAATGGCGACGACGATGGCGATGGTGTTGTCGTCAACGGCGAGCCGGTGAACGACACCTCTGGCGCCGACGGCGAGGATGATGACATCAAGCCACTGCCCGATCGGCTCGTCTTCGACCTGACCGCGCAGCGCACGCTGGCACTGCGCAACGCGCTCGCCGGTGACGTCGACATCGCCATCATCGCCGCACTCCATGCCTTCGTCCTGCAGGTCTTCTATCGCTTCGCGCCGGACACGTGCCTGGAGATCAGCCTGAAGAGCGGCAGCTTCAGCCAGGTCGACGGTCTTGCCGAGACATCCTGGGCCAAGGAGATCGCCGAGCGGCACGAAGCCTGGGACCGCGATTTGCCCGATGAGGCGGAAGGCCTGTGGGACTTCCTGTTCGGCCTCGACGAAGCAAGCCGCAAGGCGCTGTTCGCGCATTGCGTCTCGCTGACCCTCAATGCGGTGGTCGAACCCTGGAACAGGCGACCGAAGGCGCTCGAGCATGCAGACATGCTTGGCCGCTCGCTCCAGTTCGACATGGTCAACGCCGGCTGGACGCCTACGGTCGAGTTCCTCGGGCGGCTCACCAAGGCGCGGATTCTACAGGCTGTCCGTGAAGCTCGTGGCGCAGACTCCGCGCAGCTGATCGACCACATGCAGAAGGACATCATGGCGCGTGAGGCCGCGCGTCTTCTCGAACGGTCGAACTGGCTGCCCGAGCCGCTGCGCGTTGAGGTCGATGAAGTTGCTACCGATTCTGGCGATGCGATCGCCGGCGACATGTCGGACGAGGCGGCTCTCGACGGCGATGCCACCGAGCTGCCGGCCTACCTCGCCGACGATGCGGATCCGTCCTCCGATGAGCCGGTGACCATCGACGGCGGCGAGGCGGATCACCTCCAGGCCGCTAAATAATCGGCCTCACGCTCGCACCGGGCCCGGCACTCCCGCCGGGCCCTTTTTCGTTTTCCGACATGGAGAAACCCGCATGTCCGCACATATCGTGTACGAATCCGCTCCTCTGGGGAGCGTTATCCGGTACCGCTCCGGCACCGCGAAACCGCCGGCTCGCTTCACCAAAAAGCTCGCCGCCTGGGAGAGCCGCAACGGCGTCGGTCGTTTGGTCAGGAAGGAACCGCCGCGCGAGCGCGCGACCTATAGCTCGCCGGCTTACTTCACCCTGCATGAGGGTGATTTCGGGCAGGGCGGCATCATCGTCGTCTCGGTCAGGCGCACATGGTCCGTTGAAAGCGACCTGCGTTTCGAGGTCATGGAGCGTTCCATGATCGGCATGGTCCGCGTCCTGCAGGAACTCGGGGACAGCCCGGAACTGCTCTATCCCGCCAAGGATCGCGAGGCGGCCGAACGCTGGCTCGCCAGCAATTCGTACAGCCGAGCCTATCTCGAAGAGGTCTCCGCCGATGAGGTCGGCGCCGACGTCATTGAGGGCCGCGCGGCCGCCTGATCGCCTCACCCCATAGAACCACTCCGACCACAGGCCCGGGATAGAGCGAGTGATCCCGGGCCTGTTACATTTCATTGAGATAGATATTATCGACTGGAACAGAATCTGCTCATATGACGAGCAGCAGAAGAGACGTTTTCACACGACAGCCCGTTCACGGCTGAAGAAACTCGCTAACGAACTTGCCCTGCCGCAGGAAGCTTCGACCTGCGCTCGAACAAGGCGGGCATAGCCGTTTCCGGTGAAATTACCCTGCACCATCACCGCGCCTACATCCAGGTCGGCCAGTTCGGTTTGTCCTCAGGTCCGGCATCCTGATCCGCACCTGCAAGGACCGCAAGGACTATACCGGCGGGGCCAACCACTTCGTCGCGCTCGGCATGCTCGACGATATCCCGGCGCTCGCCGCCGCCGTCCGTGCCATCACCGGGGTTGGTCGAGACGCTTCGCCTTCCTCCGAACGACGCGCCGCCTGAACCCTGCAAACCCCATCATCGCCGGTGCACACGCTGGCCGCAGGCTCGGCCAGTCGACAGCCACAACATCACCAAGCACTTGCGACGACGCGGTTCATGCCGCGCGCGGCCGACCCGCGTTCAGGAGAACCCCATGACCGCACATCCACCCTTCAGGAAGGTGCTCGACGGCGTCGCCACCCGCGAGCAGATGTTCCAACTGTTCAGCCGACACAAAGATACTCCCGGCATCGATCTGCTTTCCGGCACTCCCTATTCAGGCGAGTGGTTCCAGATCACCGCGTCAGAATACCATTTCATGCTCGATTTGCTGCCGCCGCTCTTCAAGCGCACCGGCATGTTCGGCATGTCGGAGTTCAAGGCCGGCAACGTGACCAGCGTATTCTTCGCGATCCGGATCCGGGGCCGCGAACGCTGTTTTCATGGCTTTTGCGACCTCACGGATCGGCAATCCCCGGATACAAGATGCGCGCCGCAATCATCGCCCACGAGACCGGCGCGAGCGACAGCATGACCCGCGCGGAAAAGCTCGAGGCGATCTGGAACGCGACGCATCCCGACTTCAGGGGGATCGCCGGCGAGATCAATCCCCACACCTGGCCCGCGGACCACCGTGGCAAACGCGTCGTTCTCGTCAACAACGGTGGCCACGAACGATCCTGAAACTGCTCGAAGACCTGTCGGACGACGAGATCGACAGCCGCTTGCCGGCAACTCGCGCACGAGGCGCCAGGAGGGGAGGAGACAACGATGCGGACCCCCCGTAAACACCCGCCAGGGGCCGGCAAGGACACCTATGGCGTACTCGACCTACACCGCAAGCCCCGGTGCCCCAGATCGCCGCCAATACCGGCGCACGCCCCCAGGAGCGCTAACGGTCGCCGATCTCGTACGTCCCGGCGACACGGTCGCCACCTCCTACAGCACCGGCGGGGTCGTCATCGAGGTGGAAGAGCACTTCTATGCGGCGCCGACGGGCGAGACGCTGTCACACTTCACGATTGTCTATGTGCCGCCCGATCGAACTACAAGGTACCGCGATTCCGATCGTCGCTGGATCAACGAATGTGTCGCCATCGGCGACCGCATCCTAATGCTGTTCGAGGCCAACACGGACGAGGTCTTCGTCCTCAGCCGTGCCCGACCGTCCCAACCTCCGCGATCCAGAACCATCCCAGCCGATGGGCCTTTCCAAAGTAGAGTTCGAGCGCTGGCTGCCGAAGGCGATCGCGGCAGTCGAGAAGGCCAGGGCGATTATCGAAGAACGCCGCGACCCGCCGGATGACTCGCCATAACAGCTAACATCCGACTTGATCTTCGTCAGCTCCCGCGCCGTTTCCGCGTCGATCGCAGCGAGATCGAGATTTCCCTAGATCGAACGCTGCCGCGCGGATTCGCCACGCTTCTTCTTCACCTCGACGATGAAGGGTCGGCTCTGCCGCTTCATTTATTGCACCACCTTCGGATGGGAATCGGTCCGTTGCGGGATCGGGTCACATCTACGCTGGCCAAGGCCTATCGTCCACCCAACGCAACCATCGACCGCGGTGCCGCCCTGGACGGACGCCGATGCGAAAGCCAACTCTCCAGCGTCTCGCTCGCCGATGCAACGCGGGGTTCGGACAGCTCGAATGGCATGCCGAGTTCAACGCTGACAACGATCAGGCGCCCACTGTGCTTACGCCGCGGATCTTCGCAAACCCACAGCATGGTCACCGAAAAAGACGATCGCTGGTCACCCCTCACCATACCGTCATGGTCCAAGACAACGGGGATCCTTGTCCAACGCATGTCTGAATCGATGGCCGCCAATCGATTCACGGCATTGATGGAAATCTGAGATGTCGTTCCCAGCCTATGGAAGGGCCGGCATCTCCCCGTCACCGACCCGCCAGGTCCACGCACCCATCTCCGGCCGGTTCGCGACCATATCCTGCAACGAAGCCTCGAATGTTTCGTCCGCACCGGCGGGGACGACAAAGAGCGCGATCGGCTGCTGCCTGTTCTGGAGCAAAGCGTTGGCGATCGGCTGGTCGGTTTGCAGGTCGTAGCGCAATCCCTTCACGCTCTTCTCGCGAAGGCGGGCGAGCGCGTCGACCAGCCGCTTCTCCGGAACCGTCTCGTAAGGAATCCAGTTCTCGGACACCACCATCAACGCGACCTCCTCGACAATGGCGAGACCGGCCGGGTTCAATCCGAAGGTCGCGATCACTATCAGATGTGAGCTGGAATCTGCTCCCCACAGCGACAATTCTTTCTCGAAACGTACCGGCAAACGCCGATGTAATGCATCGTCGATGATGAAGGGAAAACCGGGCAGGTGCCTGATGACGAGTTTCTGACCGGAGCGGGCAGGAACAATCTCTTTCACCTCGCCGACCAGGACCAGCAGCTTTCGTGGGCCGGATTTCGGCGGGAGCGCAGGTGCAAGAACCGCATTGCGACGCTGCTCGATCGCTTCCTTGTTCTCGGCGCGAAATGGCTCGGGCACGAACAGGATATCCGCGAGCGGCCCGCCCCTCACCGTCATTTGCCCGGCAGCCTCGAGCAGATGCCAGCGGACATTCCACCAATGTCGCTTGCCAGCCCATCGGGATGTCCAGACCGTCAATTCGGCCTCGTGCCACAGATAATGGAGGAGGCCACGCAGCGACATCCTCCTGGGGTCGGCGGCTACACTGGCGGAGCTCTGGCCAGCAGGCGCGGACGCTGCCCGGCTCCCCGTCTTCGACAGGCTGAAATCGAGTTTCAAAGCCGCCAAGCCGCTTTGCGGATCGAGCTGTATCGCGCTGCCCATCAAGGCGCCCAGGCCGGACAGCTCGTAAGGCGATTCATATGAATCACAGGATGGATCATGCCCGCCGCCGCTCAGCGGCATGCGCTTGATCAGGTGAAGGTCGCCGATGCGGGCGATGTACATCGGGCAGCCCGGCTCGCGGCACAGGCATAGCGGACGCTCGGTGCGGGCATAGGCGTTCGCCAGCGCCGCCTGCAGGTCAGGCGCTGCCTCCTCGTAGACCTCACTGCCAATTCTGAACCGTCGCATCACCTCCGCAGCTCCAGGTCGCCGCCGCATCCCTGTGCGCGCATCAAGTCATGGGTTTGCGCAGAGCGCAACCCGTTTGTTGGATCGGCGCCAGAGGCAGAGGGGAGCGGGGAGAAGCGCGGCCCGGCTGGCGCGGAGAGAGTGCCGGCGCGGGCGCCTCCCCTCTCGCGAAGGACATCTCCATGAACATCGTTTCGACCACACCTGCCGTTGCGCGGACTGCCGCTCCCCTCGACGCGCCGACGCCGGCCTCCATCAACAACGCCCAGGCAATCTATCAAGCGGCAATGCGGCTTCTGCCTTTCCTCGAGCAGGGCAAGCCTGTCACCACCGCCGCACTGCGCACCGCCATGACGACAGGTTTTGGCGGCAGCGATGCGCAAGGGTTCTGGGTCTGGAAGGACGCCTATGAGGCGCTCGAAGTCGCCCAGGTGCTGTTCTTGCGCCGGTTCGGCCCTGCGATCCTGTCCCGGTCCACCACGCCCCAGGCAACGCTGGCGATGATCAAGCGCATCGCCGACCTTCTTCCCACCCATACGCGACGGTCCGACGAGAGCCAGGCCATGCAGCAGCTGTCGACGCCCTTGCCGCTTGCCTTCGTGACAGCGCACGCCGCGGCGATCGCATCTTGCGACCTCGTTCTCGAACCCTCGGCCGGCACCGGTCTGCTCGCCGTCCATGCCGAGATGGCGCGCGCCTCGATCGCCCTCAACGAGCTTGCCGCGACGCGGGCCGATCTCCTCGGCCTGCTGTTTGCGCGCATGCCCGTCTCTCGGCACGACGCTGCCCATATCGACGATCATCTCGAACCTGCGATCAAGCCGTCCGTCGTCTTGATGAATCCGCCCTTCACCGTCGGCGCCTATGTCGACGGCCATGTCGCCGATGCGGCATGGCGGCACCTCTCCTCCGCATTCGCACGCCTGCGTCCGGGCGGGCGCCTGGTCGCCATCACCGGCACCGGGCTGTCTTCGGAAAGCCCCAAATGGCGGCCGGCCTTCGAACGGTTGCAGCAGCAGGGCACCATTGTCTTCACCGCAGCGATCGACGGCCGTGTCTATGCCCGCCATGGCACCACCACTGAGACCCGCCTGACAATTATCGACAAGGTACCGGCCACCGACCCGACCGGCTTCATCCGGTCGCCCGGCAAGGCCGCAGATGTCGAAACGTTGCTCTCCTGGATCACGGATCTGCCGCCCCGGACACCGGGCGGCTTTCCGGATTCGATCGGCGCTCTGTCGCACGGGATCCTGAGGAAGGCAGCAGCGCACATGGGTGCCCGATCGGGGGCGAGAGCCGCACCCCTCGCTGTCTCAACGGCTGCTCCGAAGGCCATCCAACCGTTCCGCCCGATTGCGCAGGCGAAACCCGCCCGCCAGGTCAAGGCAAACAGCACGCCGGCGGTCCCCCTCGCCTATGAGCTACGCGACTGGATGCCGGAGGAGGGCGGCCGGCTCACCGACACGATCTACGAACCCTACGCGCTCCAGTCGATCGACATTCCCCGCGCAAAACCGCATCCGACGCCGCTCGTGCAGTCGGCCGCAATGGCCGCCGTGGCGCCGCCAAAACCTTCCTATCGCCCGCTTCTTCCTGATGAGATCATCGACGAGGGCCTGCTGTCGGACGCCCAGCTCGAAAGCGTCATCTACGCCGGCGAAGCCCATTGCGGCTATCTCGCCGGGACCTGGACGGTCGACGAAACCTGCGATGTCGTCTCGGCCGCGCCAGAAGGTGCTGCGAACGCTGTCCGCTTTCGCCGTGGATGGTTTTTGGGCGATGGAACCGGCTGCGGCAAGGGACGGCAAGTCGCCGGCATCATCCTCGACAATTGGCTGCAGGGCCGCCGCCGTGCAATCTGGATTTCCAAGTCGGACAAATTGCTTGAGGACGCTCAGCGCGATTGGGCGGCACTTGGCCAGGAAAAACTCCTCGTCCAGCCACTGTCGCGCTATCGGCAGGGCACGCCGATCCGCCTTGCCGAGGGCATCCTGTTCACGACCTACGCCACGCTCCGCTCGCAGGAACGGGGAGGCAAGAAATCCCGGATAGGCCAGATCCTCGACTGGGTTGGACAAGAGGCGAGGGCCGAAGGCCCGGCGGGGACTGGAGAGAAGCCGGCGAGGAGGGACGAATGCCCGACGGGGAACAGAGAAAACTCGGCGGGAAGGAACGAAGGCCCGACGGGGATTAAAGAAAGCCAGACAGGGATTGGAGAAAACCAGTCGGGGGCCAAAAAATCTTTCGATGGCGTCATCATCTTTGACGAGGCGCACGCCATGGCCAATGCCGCTGGCGGCAAAAGCGAGCGTGGCGACGTCGCGCCCTCGCAGCAGGGCAGGGCGGGGCTGCGGCTGCAGCACGCCCTTCCCGACGCGCGCGTCGTCTACGTTTCCGCGACCGGTGCGACCGCCGTCGAGAACCTCGCCTATGCGCAGCGTCTCGGCATCTGGGGCAGCGAGGATTTTCCATTCGCCAACCGAGCCGAGTTCGTGGCAGCAATCGAGGACGGCGGTGTCGCGGCGATGGAAGTGCTCGCCCGCGATCTCAAGTCGCTTGGCCTCTATACGGCGCGTTCGCTCTCCTATGACGGTGTCGAATACGACTTGCTCGAGCATGAGCTGACCGACGAGCAGATTCGCATCTACAACGGCTATGCGGACGCCTTCCAGGTCATCCACAACAACCTGACCGCCGCACTCGAGGCGACCAACATCACCAGTGAGTCCGGCACGCTGAACCGCAACGCCAAGGCGGCGGCGCGCTCGGCGTTCGAGAGCACCAAGCAACGTTTTTTCTCGCATTTGATTACCTCGACGATGACGCCGACCCTGATCGGCGCGATCGGACAGGATCTTGCCGATGGCCATTCGGCAGTCGTGCAGATTGTCTCGACGGGCGAAGCGCTGATGGAACGACGCCTTGCCGAGATCCCGACCGAGGAATGGTCGGACCTGCATGTCGACGTCACGCCGCGCGAGTATGTCGGCGGGTACTTGATGCACTCCTTCCCCACCCAGTTGTTCGAGGAATATTCGGACGCCGAAGGCTATGTCTGTTCGCGGCCTGTCCACGACGAAGATGGCAACCCGGTTCAATGCCGGGAGGCTGTTCGCCGGCGCGACGAGATGATCGAAAAACTCGCATCGCTGCCGCCGGTCGGTAGCGCGCTCGATCAGATCATCCATCACTTTGGCGCCGACACCGTCGCCGAGGTGACCGGCCGGTCCCGCCGCATCGTGAAGAAGACCGGCCGCGACGGCATCGACCGGCTTGCCGTCGAGAATCGCCCTGGCTCGGCCAATCTCGCCGAGACCCAGAGCTTTATGGATGACGAGAAGCGCGTGCTGATCTTTTCGGACGCCGGCGGTACCGGCCGTTCGTATCACGCCGATCTCGGGGTCAGGAACCAGAGGCTGCGCAAGCACTATCTGCTCGAGGCCGGCTGGCGCGCGGACAACGCCATCCAGGGTCTCGGGCGGACCCACCGCACAAATCAGAAGCAACCGCCGCTGTTCCGGCCCATGGCCGCCAATGTGAAGGCCGGCAAACGCTTCCTGTCGACGATCGCCAGGCGGCTTGACACGCTGGGCGCGATCACGCGCGGCCAGCGCCAGACCGGCGGGGCAGGGCTGTTCCGTGCCGAGGACAATCTCGAAAGCCCCTACGCGCGGGCCGCACTTCGCCAATTCTACATGCTGCTGCATCAGGGCAGGATCGAGGGCTGCTCGCTCACGACCTTCGAGACCGTGACCGGCCTGTCGCTGACGACTGACGAGGGCGGGCTGCGCGACGAACTGCCGCCGATCACGACCTGGCTCAATCGCCTGCTGGCGCTGCGCATCGAAACCCAGAACCTGCTGTTCGAGGTGTTCGAGCAGTTGATGGCGGCGAAGGTCGAGGGCGCGATCGCTGCCGGCTCCTATGACAAAGGTCTGGAGACGATCACGGCGGAGAGCATCGTCGTCACCGATCGCCGCACCGTCTACTCGCACCCGGTCTCGGGCGCGCAGTCGCATGTGCTGACCGTCGCGCGCAAGGACCGTACACGGCCGCTCAGCCTCGTCGACGCGCTGGCCATCGTCCGGGCGGAACCGCAAGCGGTTCTGTTGGTGAACACGCGATCGAACCGCACGGCGATCCGGGTTCCCACGGCGAGCCTGATGCTCGACGACGGAACCGTCGAACACCGAGTGCGCCTGCTGCGGCCGACGGACGAACTGCGCTTCGGTCTCGACGCCCTTGCCGAGACCCACTGGCAGCCCGCCGACCGAAAACTGTTCTGCGAGCTGTGGCAGGCAGAAGTCACCGCCGTCCCGGAGTTCACCACCAGCACCTTTCACATCGTGACGGGTCTGCTGTTGCCGATCTGGCGTCGGCTGCCGGATCATGATTGTCAGGTCTACCGGATCCAGACCGATGCCGGCGAACGCATCATCGGTCGTCACATCGCGCCGACTCTTTTCGCGACCATGTTGCGCAATCTGGGGTTCGACGATGTACCCAAGCTCGCGCCGGAAGATGCCTGGACCGGGCTTGTCGACGGACGGATCGGACTGCAACTCGCCGATGGCCTGATTCTGCGCCGCAGCCGCGTCATGAACGACTACCGTGTCGAATTGATCGGCTTCATCGATGCCATGGTTCCCCGGCTGAAGGCGCTGGGACTGATCGCCGAGATCATCTCCTGGAAGCTCCGGCTGTTCATCCCGACGACCGAGGAAGGGTCCTCCATCCTCGCCTCCCTCTTCGATCGCCACACGCTGGTTGGCGTCACCGACCGTACCTCGGCGGCTTGAGGGGAGGCGATCATGACCGCCTCGGCCTCCGAGCTGGCACGCCGCCTTGGCGATCATGCCGAGGCGGTGTGCCGCGAATATCTCTCCAAGGGCCATCGCTCGGGCAATTACTGGATGGTGGGCGATGTCCGCAACACACGCGGCCGTTCCATGCATGTGCGGCTCAAGGCGGTTGGCGGCAAGGCAGCCGGAAAATGGGTCGACGAGTCATCGGGAGAATATGGCGACCTGCTTGACGTCATCGAGCAGAGCTGTGGTCTGGTCGACTTCCGCGAGGTCGCGGATGAAGCACGTCGCTTCCTCTCCATGCCGCTGCCACCGCCCCAAGCTCCTGACGCGCGGCGCCAGCTAGCCGCGAAACGCGGCTCTCCCGACGCCGCGCGTCGCCTGTTCGGCATGTCCCAGCCGATCGCCGGCACGTTGGCCGAACGCTATCTTGCCGGCCGCGGCATTCTGCTCTCCCCACGTGAGCGTGCCCTGCGCTTCCATCCCGGCTGTTACTACAGAGATCTCGTAACGGGCGAGACGCGGACGCTTCCTGCGCTGATTGCCGCTGTCACCAACCTCAACGGGCAGACCACAGGCCTGCAACGCACCTGGCTCGATGCTTCGGGCAACGGCAAGGCGCAGCTCGCCGATCCCCGCCGCTCGCTCGGGCATCTTCTTGGCAACGCCATATGGCTCGGCCACCAGCCCGGTGCGCCCGTCATGGCCGCCGGCGAGGGGTTCGAGACGATGGCGTCGCTCCGGACGGTGATGCCGGCGCTGCCGGTTGCCGCCGCCACTTCGGCCAATCACCTCGCCGGCCTGACCTTGCCGCCTGGCTGCCGTCGCCTCTACATCGCGGCCGATGCCGATGCCGCCGGCCGGCACGGCATCGAGCGTCTCAGCCAGCGAGCCGGCGAAGCCGGGATCCTCGCCCTGGTGTTGCGGCCGCAGCTCGGCGATTTCAACGACGACCTGCGTCATCTCGGCCCGGCCCATCTCGCGGCATGGCTCAGTGACCAGCTCGTCCCGGAGGATGCCCGTCTCTTCCTGCCGCCCGGATGAATGGGTCGGGCCGGCACGCGGGCCGGCGCGGCGTCGCCGGACAGCCTGCAGACATGGCGGCGCTCCACCAGAGAGGCCGCCCCCCCCCCCCGCCCCCGACGCGCCCCCACCCCCCCCCCCCCCCCCCCCCCCCCCCACGCCCCCCGCCCCCAGGGGGGGGCCCGGCCCCGCGGGGGCGCGCCGCGGTGGGGGGCGGCGGGGGGGGGCCGGCGGCGGGTATGCGCTGTCTGGCCGCGTTGGGGGCGGCCACAACCGACGGAGACACGCCGTGACCTACGAGCTTCCTCTCGACGACGCCTACGAGCCCTACCACGCCTCCTCGCCGACCGACCGCGTCATCCTCGAACTGCAGATGTACGGCCACCGTCCGCATCAGGACGAACCTGATCCTCGGCCACTTCCCGACGACGAGGTGATCCGGACTGGCCTCGCCGGGATCGTCGAGACCTTGGCCGGCATGCTCGGCGACACCAGGCTCGAACCCGATCTCGACGACCTGCTCTGGTCGTTCGCAAACGTCTTCCACCGTGCCGCCGAGCGCGTCGCCCGCAGCCTCGACCGCAACGAGGAGGCCCAGCGCTTGAGCCAGCAGGAACAGGACGGTTCCGAGGTGAAGTCGGTCGAGCTGGAACGGCTCACCGCCGAGGGCATCACCTACATCGAGCGCCGCAACGTGCTGGAAATCATGCGCGATGAGGCTGCCGACCTCTACGAGGCACAAACCGGATCGGCATGGCGGCCGCGCACCGGCTCCAAGGTCTCCCACCAGGCGATGACCGCTTCGGTGATCGACTCCAGAGACTTCCTCGCCGCCCGCCGCCACGCCGAAACCGAGGTGCTCGTTCCTGCCGGCACCAAGATTGCCTTCGCCGGTGGTCTCGACTGCAACGATCACGACCGGATCTGGAACGCGCTCGACAAGGCCCGCGAGAAGCATCCCGACATGGTCCTGCTCCACGGCGGCAGCCCGCGTGGCGCCGAACGCATCGCCGCCTGCTGGGCCGAGAACCGCAAGGTCACCCAGATCGCCTTCAAGCCGGACTGGACCCGGCACGCCAAGGCGGCTCCGTTCCGCCGCAACGACCAGCTTCTCTCGGTGGTGCCCTACGGCCTGATCGTCTTTCCCGGCTCCGGCATCACCGAGAACCTTGCCGACAAGGCGCGTCGGCTCGGCATCCCCGTGTGGCGGTTCGCGGAGGACGGCGCGTGAGCGCCGTTTTCTTGCAAATCTAGAAAATCCAGATAATATGGAGATCGATAAGGAGTCCAGCCATGCGCCAGTTCACGACGGGGGATCTCAACAAGCAGGTTGGCGACGTCACCGACGTTGCCAGCCGCGAACCCGTTATTCTTACCAAGCACCGGAAACCCCGGTTCGTGCTGATGAGTTACGAGCACTACGAACGGATGCGCATCGGCGGCGATCCCCGCCGCGCATACCGTGTCTCCGAGATGCCGGAGGAACACACGGAACTCTTCGCCGCCGAGATCGACCGATTGGCGCGCGGGGAAGGATACGATGAGGAGCGGTAGATTCCTGCCTGGTCAGGTGATCTCCTACCCGTATCTTTGGGCATGGCAACACGAGCGCGGCGAAACGGAAGACCGCAAGAGCCGGCCCACCTGCGTGGTCATCGCTGTCCGCGGCGCAAGAGATGGCCTGACCCATCTCGCGCTCCTGGCGATAACCACCCAGCCACCAACCAGCGATCGGGTCGGTTTGGAAATCTCCACTATCGAGTGCCGCCGCGCCGGTCTGACCGATCTCAAACGCTGCTGGATCGTGGTTGACGAATACAACTACGATATTGCCGAACGCTCCTGGTACATCGAAGCCGACGGTAAGCCCCTCGGTCGTTTCAGCAAGGCATTCATGATGAAAATCGCAGGCGCCTTTGTCGAAGGGCGCAGCGAGGGCCGCCGCGTCAGCCGTCTGGATTGACGTTCTCTTTCGCGGCCATGCGCTCGATCCAGGACGTGAGCCTCTGGCTGGCCGACAAAGACCACTAGCTCCAAGCGCGAAGCGCAACTAGCCAGATGCGCGTAGCGCCTCCGGCAGTTGCAGGATCCGGGCGCGCCGGCCTGCGGCCGGCCGGGCTCTCGTCGCGGCGTCCCGCCGCTTCCCGAGCCAGCTTTGCCGTCTCGGCCTTCGGGTGACGATCCCTCGCGCAGGGCCAGGGGAGAGGGCGGCCGGCGCGGGGCGGGGGACGCGGGAGAGAAGGGAAAGTCACCATGTCGATGATATTCATAGGTGGATCACGCGACATATTCGAGCTGCCGGAACCTGCCATCGCTCGCATCGGCGCAATCGTTGCTGCCGAGCACGGCGTGCTGGTTGGCGACGCGCCTGGAGCCGATGCCGAGGCGCAGGCCTGCTCGCCGGCTACAAGTACGAGCACGTCGGGGTCTTCCATGCCGGCAAGGAACCCCGCAACAATCTGGGCGACTGGGCCGCCTACCATGTTCCTTCTCCTGAAGGAGCTCACGAGCACTGGTTCCACGCCGCCAAGGACCGGGAGATGGTGCGGCGCGCCGACTTTGGGATGATGGTCTGGGACGGCGCATCACCGGGCACGGCCGTCAACGTGCTTCGGCTCGCCATCGCGAACAAGCCGTGCGTCATTTACGATCTGGCCAGGGGCCGGATGGCGACCACGTACAATGTGGAAGACTGGTGCGCGATGCTCCGCCATGCTGATCCGGACATTCGCCGCCAAGCCGAAGCCCGCATGACGCCGGATGAGCGTCTAACGTTGCCAGGATGATGGATGCGGTCCTGCCGACAGGCCCTGCGGGTTCAATCCGATATGTGATCCGGCTCCTCGCCGCCTAATCACTTGTATGAGCGGACGGAGCCGGCCCCTTTCGAAACCGGTCCACGCGCAGAGCCGCGGGGCGTTGTACGGATGGTTCATCTTGACCCGTCTCGCATCTGAAGCGGGTGAAAGTGTGCCGAACATCCTGGCTTGCTTGGTCATCCAACCTGGCTGCGAGGCATCGCCCAGAGGGCGTGAAGTTCGCTGCCAGTCGGCTCCGATCTCGAAACCGCTGTGACGCCATACCGAACGCGCTAGGCGGTTCACGCGCCATGCTGCTGTTTGAGGCATTGACGACGCAGGCGACATGACCCGAGAGGCTGCAGCCTGTTCCTGCGATCCGGCAGCATTGCGTCGGCGGTCAAGCGATGGCGGCCTGAGGTCTTGTCCATCTGCCGCATCCGGGGCCATTCCCGTTTCATGTCGCCTTTGTAGACGACCGCCTGCTTTGTGCGGTCAACCCCCGTTGGGGGTACACTCGGCGAATATTCAGGAAAATTCGATTTCTGTTTTTTGTCTGCGGGCAGGCGAAGGGCCTGCCCGCTATTTTTGGGCAAATAGAATTTTCCAGAATTTTCGCCGAGATGACCGCAGCAGGACGGCCCTCTCCTTTGGCGCCATCGGGAATGGTCCCGATGCAACCGAAGGAGAACTACCATGGCCACCACGATCGCAAACCTCACCACCAAGGCCGACGGCTCGATGGAAGGCGTCTTCGCCACGCTCCGGGTCAATGCCCCGATCACCCTCATCCCGAACACCAACAAGTCGCGCGAGGACGCCCCCGACTACCGGATCGTCAACAAGCGCACGGGCTTCGAGATCGGAGCCGGCTGGCACCGCATCTCCCAGCGTTCGGGCGAGGAATACCTCTCGGTCAAGCTGGAGGCCCCCGAGATCGGCGTCATCTTCGGCAATCTCGCTCCCGCCCCGGGTGGCGAGGAAAACAAGAAGGTCATCCTCTGGAACAACCCCCAGTGAGGCATTGGGGGCCGGCCCCGCGACGGGCCGGCTTCCCCACCGGCAAAAGGAGGTTGCAATGAGCCGCTACACCATCACTGTCACTGGCACCGTCACCGGAAAAGTCCGCTCGGATCCAGACGCTGTCATCGGTTACGACCCACCGCTTCGCACCTACTTCCTGCAAGCGTTCCCCCACGAAGTGACCGACGAGTCCGCGCTCTGGCTTGGCACCCGCGATCACGCGTCCGAAGCGCTTGAGGATCTTCGCCATGCAGCCATCTCACACGGCTACGACTTCATGCCGCTGTCGCCCAAACTGACCGCAAAGCTGGTCGACGACAAAGCGGCAGCCAGCGGGCGTCCGGTGCGAGACGCAATCCTCGGCGAGGTGCTGAAACACCTCAACCAACCCAAGTAGGCAAACACGTCTCAAGGGCCCGCGACGGAGTGCTCCGTCGCGGGCCCTTTTTTTGCGCGTCGCAAAAGAGCCACGAACATCACCCGTCGCGGCATGCGATAGCGACTCCCGACCGCTGATTATTCCTTCGGCAGTTTGTGCTTATGAATGCGGATATAATCCTGCACAGCCTTTCGCAGCAGTTCGGTCATGCTGTGCCCGTTGCTGATCGCCAGCAACTTGAACTGCCGCTGCTCCGCAGCCGTCAGGTAGTAACCGCAGCGGATCATCTCCTCCTCGCGAATCTTCTTTCCGGCGATGGGGTCCTTTTTCTGACCCTGCCGCAGCAGCTTGCGAAAATCGGGCCCGGCTGCCGGGGACGGCTTTGTCGGTTCCTGCATCTGTGGCGTAGCTTGCTGCCTGGTCCCTGACGTCTCGACCTTTGGTGGGATGAACAGGCTCGGCAGCGCTGGCGGCTGCGTGGAGATGGCCTTCATCATGCGGGCTTTCTTGTCGTCACCGGGTTTCGGCGCGGTTTCTTCACTCATGCCGCGTTCCTTGTGGCTTCGATGAAGGTTTGCAGAAGGTCGTCAAAGACCCCTTCGCTCTCGGCAACCGCCTTCGCGTCAGGCAGCTCGGGGCTGTAAAGGGTCTGCCCGGTCTGAAGGTCGCGGTAGGCAACGCGATTGTGCAGGACGTGTTCTGCAATGGGCGTGCCGTTGGCCTGGATGATGGCGCGCAGTTCGGTCAGAGCTCGCGCCCTGCCATCGATGATGGTCTGCTTGGTCAGCACGAATATCGCTGGCAACGGTCTCCCCCGGCTCTCGACCGCCAGTGGGATGTAGTGGTCGGTGATCTGGATGGCGGCGGTCACATCGTCGAGGGCAAAATAGACCGGCACGACGACAATATCGGCGGCGAAGAGCCCGGCCATGAGGTTATCGTTTGTGGTGCCTTCCGTATCGATCAAGACGACCGAGCGTTCACCGTTGTGAGTGGCTGCCGCGCGGAGGATTTCCTGCGGGGTCATCGCGCTCACTATCTGGAGCGTGTCAGGACAATTGCCAGCGTCGCCCAGCATCTGGAACCAGCGATTCATGTTCTGCCGCCGATCGCCGTCGATAAGGGTGACCGAATAGCCCCGATGCAGCGCGACGGATGCGAGGGCGCGCAGCATCGTCGATTTGCCAGTGCCGCCCTTGGGGATCGCAGCGGATATGATCATGGGGGCCTCCTTCCGGCGTTGTCTCCTTGTTTCCATGTTAACATGGAAACAAGTCAACATGGAACAATATCACGGTCGAGACATGGTGACATAGTCAACGGGGAAGACTGGTTTGGCAACCCAGGCGCGCACCAATAAGGGCTCGTTCACGGTGCGGTTTTTGCGCAGCTGCTATCTGCAGCGAAGGAATAGGTCCGGTGGCCCATCGACTGCGCATTTCCGACTACGCATCAGAGGGCGGATGTTTCCATGTTAACATGGAAACAAGTCCTCAACGCATCATAGACACACTACATCAAGTCACGATGGAAACACATCGCGACCGGCCCGCTGCGGTTGACAACTGGGCTGGTGAGAAAGGAACGTCGGCTTTGTCCTTTTCCATCTCCTCTGGCAGGATAGCCTATTTTGTGATACACACAAAATAGGCGGCGCGGCCCTGTCGGGCCTTAGCGCCCGCAAGCGGGCTTGAGAGATGGATGCAGGCGCCCAGAAAGCAGCGGTACAGAACGCGTCACGACGCTACGGCGAGGTGACGCACATCCGGTTTTCGGCTGACGAGCTGGCCAACCTTAAAGCCATTGCGGAGCGAGACGGCGTTACCGTCAGCGAGGTCGTCCGGCGTCTGGTGCGGGCAGAGGTCGGGCATCTGCCTATCGCATCAGAGGCGTTGCGGCCGGCGATCGTGGACATGACCGATCAGCTGCGGCGCGTTGGCATCAATTTCAATCAGGCCGTGCGCGCCATGAACGACGGCCGTGTTGCCCACGATGAGGATCTTGAACAGGCGCTGGTCGCCGTGGGCAACCTGGTGCGGCAGTTTCGCGAGGAACTGAAGGCGATGACTGGCGGGTCACGCAAGGCGAGGGAGGCCAGGCCATGAGCGGTCGTCTTGCTGGCTACGCGGCCGAAATCGAACGCTATCTGCGGGGCGAGTCCGGCGTGAAGCGTGAGGAGCTCGACGACGACAAGTCCGTGACGGGCATCCGACGCGCGGCCGGTGAATTCCAGGTGATGAAGAGTTATGAGCGGACCGGTGGCGGCGGACGCCTCGGGCAAGGAGGCGGCTCGACGGCAGGTGGCGGCAGGAGCGCCCATTGTTCGTCGCCGGGAGGATTGGGGGCGGCGGGGAGCTCCATGTCCAGCAGGGCACCGAAGTCCACTGCTGCTGCGAGTTCGCCCAAGGCCGCTAGCGCGCCGATCATGATCTATGGCGTCACGCTCGCCGGTTTCCGGCCGGAAGAGGAGGAGGAAGACTGGAAGCGGCGCGGCGGCGGTGGTCGTGGTGCTGTTCGTCCGAGCGGTACGGCACGAGCGGCGCGGACGGGCTATCAGGCGCGGGCCGTGGCGGCACGGGCAGGCTATGCGGCGGGCGCGCAGCCTGCCGTGTTCAAGGTCATGCCCAATCCGCCATCGACCAAGGAAGCTGCCGCCCGGCTGCTCAATTACATCGGGAAGCGCGAGGACGAAAAAGGCGAGAAACACGACATCGAGATTTTCGACGAGGACGGGCAGGTGCTTGCGACAGGTGCCGCAAGAAAGGCGTTCCTGGAATCGTTTTGCGAGACGTTCGAACCGCCCTTGGAAAACACCAATTTTATCGAGGTTCGCTTCGATCTCGCTAGCGAGGTCACCGATGCCGCCTTGAGCGAGGCGCTGAGCAAGGCCTTCGGGGCAAAACCGTTCATCTATGCGCAGGATGGACAGACGGTGGAGGTTTACGCGCATACCGATGAGCGGGCCGGACCGCTTGCCAAGGTGCTCGCCGGCGGTCGGGAAAAAAATTCGCGCAGCAAGGCGCTCGACAAGATCGAAGCGCGCCTGTCTGAAGCCATGGGCGAGGCGGGGGTGGTCGCCAAGGCAGAGGTAACGGCGGCCGTGAGCCGTGAACCCAAAGCGAAATATTTCCTGCAGAAGTTCATCCGCACCCACAGCCACATCCGCCACGCAAATGGCGAGCCTGTGCCTGCTGTGAAAAGCTCCACCAAGGCGGCGGCTTCGATCTATGAACAATGGCGCCCGCAGTTTTCGGGGCGTGAGCGGCGCAATGCCTATCACCTGCTTTTCTCGGCAAGAGCCGGCACCGATGCCAACGCCGTCATGGCTGCGGCGCGCGCCGTGCTCGAGGAGCGAGCGCCAGGATACAAGTTCGTCCTGGCGCATCACAAGGACACCAAGCACGTCCATATCCATGCGATGGTGCAGGCACGCTCTGCCGACGGCGAGCGCCTCAAATTCAACAAGCCAGATCTGGTGGCCTGGCGCGAGGCCTTTGCTGAAAAGGCACGCGAGAACGGCATTGCGATGGTGGCGACGCGGCGCATGGACCATGCGATGACGCGTCCGTTCACGAAGGAGCATGCCGGAGCCTACAGCCGCGCCCAGAGCGATCCGCGCTACCAGGTCAGCGCCAGGACGATCGAGCGGGTGGAGGCCAAGCGGCAACGCCGTTTGGATGGGCAATCCCTTGTCGTGAACGGCGATGCTATCGCTGCCGCATGGCAAAAGACTGTGACGACGATGCGGGCCGCGGGCGTAGTCGGTCAGGCTCTCACGGCAGCGGAGTCGATCGGCAACAATTTTCTGCAGTTCCGTCGCGACCGGACAGGGGAGGGGCAGCCAGGTCCTGCCGCGGGTCGCGGAGCTGATCAATCGGGGCAAAAGTCTTTCCTGTCCCATCCCGGTATGAGAGAATTGAATGCACTGCTAGGAGATTTGAACATGGCGCAAACCCCCTTGGAAATGCGGCGTCAGATGGCCCGCGTCAATCAGGCTCTGGACAACATGCGCGAGACGCTGCCGCCGGCCCATCAAGGACAGTTCGAACAGTATCGTGAAGAGGTGAACGACAAGATGCACGACCGTCTCGCGCGGCTACAATTCGAGCGGCAGCAGCAGCGTCGTGGTGGTGGCGGTGGCGAGCCGATCCCCGAGCGCGAGCCGCGAGGGCGAGACCTTCCAACTCGAGACGATCCCCGCGAGCCGGAGCAGCCGCGCACCGGCACCGAGCAGGAGAAGGTGGCAGCCAAGCAGAAGGACGCCAACAAACAGAAGGCACGGCAGTCGGAAGAGCAGGACCGCAAGACCCAGCGCTCAAATGATAACGATTACGAGCGCTGAGCCGAGCTCACTGCCGCCTGCGGCTAAAGAGACCGAGAGTGTTAGTGACCTCATGTGCCGAGGCCCATTTGGCGCCTACGAGATTCAGGATGATGGCCACGCAGATCTCACGCCGCGCATGATCTTGAAATCTGCTTTGTGCCGCATTGCAGGATGGACCGAAGCTAAGGCTGTGACAGGCTGGTTTTCAGGTCCGTCCAGGTAACCGCAGCGCCATTGGATCGATCGGTGACGGGCTCGAAGCCCGGTCGTAAGTTTGCTGATGGGTTAGGGTCCGGACTCATAACCGTCGGTCGACTGCGCTGGCGGCTCTGGTTGCCGTTAATCGCGGGGCGCTGAGCGGGGCTCGATAGGATCAACCGAACCTGCGATACTCAAGGCAATCTGTTGGAGTGATGATGCGCATCGTAACCCGTCTCACTGATCGGCTTAAACTGCAGCATCCGATCATCAGCGCGCCGATGGCATTCGCATCGGGCGGGGAACTCGCAGGTGCGGTCAGTTCAGCCGGAGGGCTTGGTCTTATCGGCGGCGGCTATGGCGACGCTGATTGGCTGACGCGAGAGTTCGAGCGATCTGGCAACCGACCTGTCGGCTGCGGCTTCATAACTTGGTCACTCGCCAGGAACCCGCGCCTGCTCGATAAGGCCTTGGAGCGGCGACCAAGTGCGATTTTCCTATCCTTTGGCGACCCGGCGCCTTTTTCGCCGGCGATACGGGCCGCCGGGGTCCCCTTGATCTGCCAGGTCCAGAGCCTCGACGACGCGCGCCGCGCTCTTGATGCCGGAGCCGACATTGTCGTCGCCCAAGGCGCGGAAGCCGGCGGTCACGGTGAGAAGCGAGCGACATTCACATTTGTTCCGGAGGTCGCGAACTTGGTACGGCGACGGGCGCCGGACACGCTCATCTGCGCGGCCGGTGGCATCGCCGATGGTCGTGGGCTTGCAGCGGCGCTGATGCTTGGCGCTGATGGCGTCGTGATGGGATCACGTTTCTGGGCCTCGTTGGAGGCTCTCGTTCATCCAAATCTGCACCAGGCTGCCCTTGCCGCGACCGGAGACGACACGGTTCGAACCTCGGTGATGGACCTAGCGCGCCGCCTGGATTGGCCATCGCGGTTTTCACTGCGCGTTCGGAAGAATGCTTTTACGGAAGCCTGGCACGGCAATGAGGCCCATCTCCTCGCCGACATTGACGCGCAGTCCGCTGCCTACCGGGAAGCGTGGGCAAGCGGCGATCCCACAATAGCCGCGATCATGATTGGTGAGGCCGCCGGCCTCATCCACGACATCGAGCCGGCGAGTGACATACTCCTTCGCACCGTTTCTGAAGCGATCACCCTGCTTCAGGGCGCAAGTTCGCTTCTGTTTGTCGAGGACAACTGTCACAGCCAGTAACTGACCGTAGCGGCTAGGCAGACGGCAGCGAGGAAGTTCGTGGCCGATCGATCGTATCTGGTGGCGATGCGGCGGAAATCCTTGAGCCGTCCGAACATGCGCTCGATGGCGTTGCGATCACGGTAGAGGAACGGGGAGAAGCAGTTCTTCCAGCGCCGGTTGGCTTCGGCGGAATGTTCGGCATCGCCCCTTTAGCCTAGACCTGTGGCGAATGGCATTGGTATCATAGCCCTTGTCGGCGTGCAGGATCGGGCTCTTGGGCATCTGCTCCAGAAGCAAATCTCCGGCGCTGCAATCGGCGACCTGGCCACCGGTCAAGAGGAAAGCGATCGGGCGGCACAGGCCATCGGTCAGGGCGTGGATCTTCGTGGTTCGCCCACCGCGCGACCGGCCGATCGCCTGATTTTGCTCCCCCCTTTGCCGCCAGAAGCGCAGCGATGCGCCTTCACGGCCGAAGAGTCGATCAGGACCTCAGCCGGAGGACCGCCAGCCGAGGCCAGGGCGTGGAAGATGTCGACCCAAACGCCTTTGGCAGCCCATCGGACAAAGCTATTGTAGAGCGTCTTTCTCGGCCCGTAGACTTGCGGGGCATCGACCCAGCGGCCGCCGGACTTGAGGACATGGACGATGCCGCTAATCGCTCGGCGGTCATCGACTCTTGGCTTGCCGCGCGTGTCGGTTGGCAGCAGCGCCTGCGGCCGCGAAACCTGCTCCTCCGTCAGCCAGAAATAATCGCGATTCATTTGTGGCCTCCCTTGGGAGACCGTGACTCATAAAACCACCGTCAGTGGAATCCCTTTATGGGTCCGGATCCTAGCCTGAAAAATTCATGGGGGTTGGTGGATGTGGCGCAAGCCGTTGAAATGACGTAGGATTTGGTTGCTTAAGCCGATCCGAACCATTTCCCGGAGACCACACCCACCATGAACGATCTTGCGCTGCCGCTGAGCG
>NZ_JAMYTU010000041.1:0-42382 GCF_040322615.1 Mesorhizobium sp. M0119 | reverse complement strand
AAGCAACAGCAGCCTGATCAGACCAGATACCGTTCCCGATTCGAAGGCCTCCGTCGAAAGCGCTCGCGTCAACGTGCAGCGAAAATAGCGCTTACGAATGATCTCCCGGTATGCATACACTAAGGACATCGCTGCCGCTGCTGAACGCCGTGGTCATCTTCTTAGGGGCGGCACGAAACGGTGGGCTAACGGCAGCAAGCGAGGAACTCAACATTGCGCAATCGGCGGTCAGCCGGCATGTCGCCAATCTTGAGCGCCAATTGGGAGATCTAAACGAACCGTCCTGAGCACTCGTCGGGAACTTGCCCTGCGAGGTTTGCCGTAGCTCCTCCATGTATGACGACCTGACTCATACAGTCGGGCGATGTTCATGACGTTCTTCTCCAGGAGATTTTGTTACAGGCGATGCCAAATACCTTCATGCGCAGGATTTCAAATTTCGCTTCGGCTGTACCCACGCTTCATACTTCATTCTCGTGCGTCCGATACCCGATGCGGAGCGCCTCAACAAAGATGATCCGGTCGTTGGGACGCAACTCCGCCAGCCGTCTTGCGGACGCTAGCCCCACAAAGCCCCCACCGACGACCACCCAGTCAGTTCTTTGGTGGCCAGCCAGCACACGTGGCAGTGGCGGCTCAGGCAAAATCTGGTGACAACCGCAAGATTTATCATCAGTTGACAGAGTATTGATTCTCATATTCTCATAGTTGGAAACGTCCGAGGGACTAACAAGGCTTTTGAAGAGCGAGTAGTTCTTCGTCCCCTCGCCGGAGGACACGCGCGTCCGTTTGGAAACTGAAAAATCCAGCGCCGGATCTAGATCTGTTTGCGACTGGCTTCACTTATTTAGTTCCGTCACACGAGATTGGACGCGACATTCTACACTAAGCTTGGCCGATACCGATCCGGAGTTGTCCTTCGTCGAAGTCGCTAGCATTTGGATCGAAAACGCTATCTATTTGTCTCGTTCGGCGCCGTCACAAGGTCACAAAGCTCGCGTAGGCTTCTATTGGGTGAACCACCCAGAACAATCTCTGCAATTCGGTTTGCTCTCTCGCAGCCAAACGTACCGCTGCAGTTTTCGCGAAATTTGCTCATAAGGGCGTCGTCACTCAAAGGCTCGGCTGCATCGCCTATGGTGGTATGTGCTCCACTGTCGAGTACAGTGCCATCCTTTAGCGTCAATCGGACATTTGCCCATCGTTCAGCTGGAAAGAGAGCGTTGTATGTATCCATTTCGATCAGTTGAGCGTTACGGCTGACTGAAAGCACGTCTGGATCGAAAAGCCCAACACCAGCGATCTCTGATGGAGTTAGACGACCATGGACTAAGGCCGCCGCCACTGTGAATGGTAGGCTGTACTGTGCTGCGTCCGTCTCGGATGGTTCCCTGCAGCTCAACGAAACGGCTTCATGGAAGGTTTCTATCGCAACGGACTGAACATGCTCATGTGTCAACCCCGGATGGCGGATTCTCAGAGAAAGCACTGCTTGAACGGCAGGCTGTGTCCACCGGCAAACTGGTAGCGGCTTTACATATTGTTCCACAATTCGCCAACGTTGACCAAGATCAGACCATAAGTCCTTAGCCTCCAACTCCAGATCTACTGTCTCTACAGGTGCCCCGGTGAAACCCTCTGCCGCTAAGTATGCAGCAGAAGTGCCTGCAAAGGCGCCCATCGTTGAGCCATCTTTCAGCATCGTAGGGTAGGTGACAACGCGCATAAGTGGTGAGCGTGGGCCGTAGTATTCCGCAATCCCAAGAGCGTGGCACGTTTCCAATGCCGAAAGTCGCAGCATTCTGGCTCCGATCGCGGCAGGTCCAAAGGAATTCCATGCACCCGACGAGTGGAAAACTAGAGATGTCGCGTGAAGCGCTATCCCAGCTCGGGTGCTGACCTCATAACCAATCAGAAGGAGAGTCAGAAACTCATCAAAGTCATCAAGTTTCAAACTATCAGAAAAGGCAAGTGCAGCGGGCAATGCTGTGACACCGACATGTCCCTTACAGAGAACGTGCCCATCATGAGCATCATACCCGTCGATAATTGCCGCCCCGGCCATAGCTGCTCCCGGAACACTGACTTCGCGACCGTCAAGAAGAAGCCTCGCACCGCGGGCATCCGAAGTGCCAAGGTGACGAGCTGCGAAGCGGTTTACGATTTTGGCAATTGGCAGACGCGCTCCAGCGATCGCAACTCCCAAGGTGTCAATAAGGCAACGTCGAGCTTGATGACGCACATCGGCCGGCACATCGACAAAATCCAAGTCGTGAATGAAGGAAGCTACCTGCATTGCCTGCTGAATGTTTTCCGCCACAATTATCTCCGTTGCCAGTTGTTTTCGCTGATTTAACTTGATCCAACTCAAGTCGCCGGAGGGCACAATTCCCTGCAAACCAAATGATCTGACTTTTTCAGATGGCCAAGGACACGTCCAAGCTCTGTTGCTACAAGTTGAGGCGCAGAATCGCGAACCGTAGGCAAAAGCTGTCTCGCGAGCATTGTGTCCCCTGTTTCAATGGTTGCATCTATGAGCACTTCGCCCTCGCCTGCCCGAGCAAGCTCCCGTCCGTTAGCGTCGAGAATTCGCGATCCGCCCCAGAAATCTAGGGCGCCGCGGGTGCCGCAATGGTTGGTCATCACTATAGGAAGGCCGTAGATCATCGCGATGTAGCGCAAATTCGTTTCCCAACTCGCCGGATTGTCAAAATCGCCTCCGACAGCACTCCGGGCCGATGCAATGGGGTGCAGAAGGAGATCTGCCCCTTGGAGGGCAGCCAGCCAGGTGAGCGCAGGATTGTAGCTGTCAGCGCAGATTAGAGTTGCGGCTCGCGTGGTATCCACCTGTGCGAGATCGACGCGGTTCCCGGCTGAGTAAAAAAAACCCTCCCGCAAATTGCCATATGTAGGAAGGTTAAGCTTGCGATGCACATGTATTACCGTGCCATTAGATACCAAAGCCTGTGCATTGTAGCTGCTACCGTCTTCGCCGGCCTCAATGAACCCGAAGGAAACAGCCATTGACTCCGCCGCGTTCGCTACGGCAGCCATCTCAGTTGAATCGATCGAGCGCTTAAGCGATCCCAAATCCGGCGCCGAGAGATAGTCGGTGAGGGAAAGCTCTGGAAAAACGAGTAGATCGACTGCCTTTGAACGCGCTTCCATAATGAATCGCAGGTGCTTGTCGAGATTGCCCGCAATATTTGCGGGCATACACGACATTTGTGCACAGGCTAGCTTTAACCTACCCATTGGTTTGCTCTTGCCCCTTCAATGAAGATCTTAACTCCTGGGAAACCGGGATACAGGATCACCGCTCGTCGACTCTTGTTGCATGGCCGGCGTTGCGGATGGTTCGGCTTAAAACGCAGCGTCATAGTCCACGACCAATCGATCCGATGCGGGTCGCGATTGGCAAGTGAGTACGAAGCCCGCTTCTCTTTCCCACGGTTCAAGAGCGCTGGCAGGAGGAGCTTCCACGCTGCCCGCAACAATTTTAGCGACACACGAGCAGCAAGTGCCTCCGCCGCAGGAATATGGGACTTCAACTCCGCTGCGACGGGCAGCACCGACTATAGTCTCGCCAGGCCGGACATCAATGCTAGTGCCACGTCCACCTAGCCGAATTTCAACCTGGCGCGTCACGGCATCCCCTTCAGGCCAAAGGTCGCACGGCTCCAACTTGGCGGCTGCTACGCTAAACACCTCGGTGAGGATTCTCGTGGGCGCGACGCCCATTGCTTGTAGTGCGGCGCTGAGTTGCACCATCATTTCCGGCGGCCCGCATAAAAGTGCATCGTTGATGACTGAGCCCGGCACACCCGCCTCCTTGAGGATGGCGGCGAGCATCTCCCCATCGACTCGGCCCCGGAATTGCTCCAGCTCGCTATACTCGCGCGAAAACACGTGATGCACTATGAGGCGGGGCGAATAAAACTGCTTAAGTCGCTCAATTTCCGCGCCGAAGATAATGTCCTCTCGCCGCCTGTTTGCGCAGACCAAAAGAAATTGACTACGCGGCTCGCGGGCAAGCACGGTTCTGGCGATCGAGAAAATTGGAGTGACGCCCGAGCCTGCGACCACCGCAAGAATGATGCGACCACTCTCCGGGACCGGTGCCAAACCAAAGCGGCCCTTTGGCTCCATCACGCCGAGGACGTCGCCTACTTTAAGGTCGCGGTTGATGAAGGACGAGAACCGTCCGCCCGCGACCTCTTTGACAGCCACTCGGATCTCGTGATCGTCAAGGCCAGAACAGATTGAGTAAGGACGTCTCAATTGCTCGCCGTGGATCGCAGCTTCCAGGGTTAGATATTGCCCGGGCGTGAAAGCAAAACGGGCCGCAAGTCCCTGTGGAATGTCAAAGACAAGGGAGACCGCATTCGCGGTCTCCCGGCGGATTTGGCTCACGGTCAGTTGGTGAAGCATACGAATACCGTTGAGGCGCGTTTGATAAAACTGTCTAGGATTATCCCGTAACCCATGTTGTGGAACCGGATAGCCGAGCCTCGAAAGGCTTCTTTGGTAATTCGGACCGCTTAGGCAGTCTGAGTTACCTTGCACCCGGATTGCCCAGCGTAACCCTCAGGTAGTTGCCAAACCGGAGCCGCGGTCGGCCGCTCGCCTGTAAGCAGCGAACGCATTTCCGCAAGATACGCTTGAGTAAAGGAAGACGGCTCGCTCTCAAGCGCCGTGTAAGGGCCAGGCCGGTAGGCTCTAGAAGCGACTCCAGCGGCATTGTCTCCGACAATCTTCAAATCCTGGAGAGTGGTGACGTGAATCAACCAACTGATTGCATCCGCGTCAACGTTGGCATCGGCGTCTTTGTCGACCAGCCAAGTTACCACAATGTCGGTTTCCGCCACGTTGCGCGGGATAAACTGGTAAGCTGCGACGAAGTCATTGGCTGCGCTGAGGAAGGAAAGACGGCCAACTCGAAAGCCGGTCTGGCCGCCATCGTAAGTGTTTCGCCCGCCCATCAAACGCGAAACCGGCTGACCATTTTGGGAAAGAGTCTTACGACCATCGCCGATTGGCTTCCGGTGCATGCCGAACGGCGTCTTGTCGAGGCCTCCAGGCTCCCATACCCGTTTGTTGAACTCAGCATCGCCAACCAAGCTACGCCAAGTCTCGAGTTCCTGGTGCCATTCAGCCGCCTTGTCCTTGTCGCGCGTCGCACTCACTTTGACGTGCGCATTCACACTTGAATATTCGGGATGTGCTGGTCCACAATGATAGCATTCGAGGAAATTCTCGAACACGAGCTTCCAGTTGGCTCTCATCGGATAGCTCTTGCGCGCCACAATTCGCGCCCGGTCTATGCCGTGCTCGCGCAATTCGCCGTCAAGCGCATCAGCAACGGGTTGAAAGTCAGGCAAGCTAGCCTCTTCGAGGCCGCAGAACACGAGACCGCCAAGGCATTTCGTGGGCACACGATGCAATCCGACAGCGTCTGGATCGACGCCTCCGGGCAAATCTTGCCTGGTCTGTAACTCCCCAGTCAACCGAAACGACCAAGCATGATATGGGCAAACCAACAGCCGACCGCGCCCGTCCTTGGCGCAAAGTCGTGAACCGCGATGCGTGCAGACGTTGTAGTAGGCCGCGATATCTCCCTCCCCGTCGCCGAAACGAACCACGATGATCTCTTCGTCGAAGAGTTGGCGCACGATGTAACGGCCTCTTTCTGGCACCTCGCTGTTATGGGCAACAAGCGACCATTGGCGCGGAAACCATAATTCGCGTTCGAGCTCAAAGATTGCCGGGTCAACATAAAACGCCTGCTCAAGCGACCAGTTGGGGCGGTGATGATCGATAAGGCTAACAACTGAGCTCCCGTCGAGCTGCGATTTGCCTCTTGCGGTTACTTGCATTTTGAACTCCTTTGACCATAACGTTTCGTCAGGATTATGTGTCAAGCAGACTTGTGCCACAAACATCGATATGATAGTCGATCATAACAAAAAAGCATTCTTAGTTGCCCGAATGATCTCCCGCTATGAAGACACTGAGGACATCGCTGCCGCTGCTTAACGCCATGGTCGTCTTCGAGGCGGCGGCACGAAACGGGGGGCTAACGGCAGCAAGCGAGGAACTCAACATTGCGCAATCGGCGGTCAGCCGGCATGTCGCCAATCTTGAGCGCCAATTGGGAGTCCATTTATTCACGCGCAAGGGCAACCGGGCCATTCTGACTAAGGAGGGTAGCGATCTAGCTGAGGCGATCCGTGATGGTCTGGGCGCGATCAGGCAAGCGGTTGAAAGTCTGCAGGCCCCGGATCGAAATACCTTTGTGATTGGCTGCAGCTACGACATTGCGCAGATGTGGCTAATGCCGCGGTTTGATAGGGTGGTGTCACATATTCCTGACGGCCAGGTGATGCTGCTGACATCAAATGAGTATAAGGATTTTGATCGGCCGGACGTGGCACTTTCCTTCCGCTTCGGAAGACCTGAGGATTGGCCGCGGCTCGCTGCCACAAGGCTGTTTGACGGCGAGTGGTTTCCGGTCTGCTCGCCGGCATTCCTCGAGCGCTACCCAGCAGTTGCGTCGGAAGACCCGCAGGCTTTCCTAGATGTTCCGCTTCTGCACCGAACGATTAGCGTTGGCGACAACTGGCAATCTTGGATCGGCACGGAACGAAATTTGAGTGGCCCCCGATTCACGAGCTATCTGCCAATGATGGATGAGGCAATCGCTGGGCGTGGTGCTGCCCTTGCCTGGACGGGGTTCGTTGATAGGCAACTTCAGCTCGGCCAGCTTGTGCGTTTGTCGCGCACGACGCAGCGACACCGAAATTTATTCCATATTGTAACGAAAACGAAAACGAACTCGACTACTCGAGCTATCGTGCAAGCACTTGTCGATTCTGTGACGCTATATAAATGACGTTAGATTGTGACCTGCCACCGAATTTTCATCCAGCGGCAATTAGAGCCTCGGCGGGTTGTACGCCGTATGTGCGCGGGTTGAGCAACGGGCGATCGGCGGAGCTGGTCGGGGTTATGCAGCTGATCGCTCGTTGCAGTGAGATTGGCGGAATAGGCCGCGGGCGTGATGTAGCCGAGCGCCGAATGTGGGCGCGATCGGTTGTAGTCGTCCGCCCATTCGGCGATCGTCGTCTGCGCATGGTCGAGGCCGAAGAACAAGGTTTCGTTCAAGAGTTCGTTGCGCATCCGGCCGTTGAAGCTCTCGCAGAAGCCGTTCTGCATCGGCTTGCCCGGCGCAATGTAATGCCATTCCACCTTGTGATCCTTCGATCAGGGGAGGGTGGCGTTCGAGGTGAACTCGGTGCCATAGACGGAGACGATCATGCCAGGCTTGCCGCGGCGGGCGACCAGTTCCGTCAGTTCGCGCGCGACACCCCGGCCCGAGATCGAGGTGTCTGCGATCGCCGCCAGGCATTCGCGTGTCATGTGGTCGACGATGTTGAGCACGCGGAAGCGCCTGCCGCGGGCGAACTGGCCGTGGAAAATCCAGCGACCAGCGGGCGTTCGGCCTTGCCTCGGCCAGAACCGGGGCGCGGGTGCCAACCGCGCGTCGTCGTGACCGTCGCTTGCGAACCGTCAGCCCTTCCTCGCGATAGAGCCGCTCATGCGGTTGAGCCACGACGGCTCGCCCTCGCGTCTGAGCAGGATGAACAGCCGCCGATAGCCGAAGCGCCGGTGCTCAGTGGCAAGGTCTCGCAAGCGGCCGCGCAGTTCCGTCTCAGGCGGGCGGCAGGACCGGTAACGGATCATCTTGCGGTCGGCAGCAACGATCGAGCAGGCCCGCCGCTCCGACAGGCCCTGGCGCCTCAGATGCGCGACGGCTTCGCGCTTGGCGACGGGCCCTATCTTTGAAAGAAGCTCGCGCAGCGCCGAGGCTTCCAGATGATCTGGTCGGCAAGCGGCTTCTTCAGCTTCGCGTTCTCCTCCTCCAGCGCCTTCAGCTTGGCGTCCGACACCTCCAGCCCGCCATATTTGGCCTTCCAATTATACAGCGTCGCCTCCGAGATCCCGTGCTTGCGGGCCAGATCGCCCGCCTTCGCCCCCGCCTCGTGTTCCCGCAAAACCGCGATGATCTGCTCTTCCGTAAATCGCTTTCTCTTCATCAGTCCGTCCTTCAAACGAGGCCGGACTCTAATCCCAACTGGAGGAAATTACCCATGGCAGGTCAATTGGGATAAACACGTCGCTGATCCCCTACGGATTTTGCGTTTGACGCTTCGGAATCTCCAGGGCTGGCTCTGCGATGGCCCTTGATGGTGGCGTCGAGGTTTTGGGAAAGCTAGGCGACGGGGCTAACGTTGTTGAGCTTGCAAGTGCCAGGAGTGATGAGGGCAGCGCCTAACTTTCGGCCCGTAGGAACCCGCTAAAAGGGATTTCCTGGTCAAAGCACAGGCGTTTTGACCGGTTGGTGTCAAGTTCGAGCCGGTCGCCGGCGGTGAAGCGGGTGAGCCACTCTCAATGCGCGAGTCCCTGCGACCGTAATCAATGGTCGAGACGTTCATTTGGCCGTCTGCTCTCATGTAGATTCTCCGTCTCTCTATCGCAAATCTCTTGTTTTGCGCAATGCGACTTCTCCATGGTCGATCCGCGTTCAGTCGGGGGAGGGCGTAACCCGACTGGTGTTTCACGTCGCCGGCGGCGCTCGTGCTCGCGAGCACCGTGCAAATGAATTGAGCCGGCGACTGAGACCATTCTTGGAGTTGGTCCCATCACCGGGCGTTCGATGCCCGCTGGCTTTTGACGCTCAGCCCGAGCGGTGGAGAAGCGACCGATATTGGAGCGGCAGAATGACGACGATGCCAGAACCACGCACAGCTCATCACGCATCAGCTCGGATTCTTCCCCGACCGCTGCTAAAATGCGGCAATGGCTCGCGGTTGATGCAACCAAAGCGGACACGTAGACTGCCGTTTTTTCTAACGGGTTTGACGAAAAACCGAAACTAGGCCCCACAAAATCGGGAGATACTGGATGATGGAGAACAAAGCCAACAAAGGAGTAATCTCATGGCCTTTCCCAAATCATCATCCTACGTGATCATCGGTGCCGGCATTCATGGCCTTTCGACCGCCTATCATTTGGCTCTGGCACTCAAGAAGGCCCGCAAGGGTTCGGGCGCCGATATTCTTGTTGTCGACAAAGGCGGCATCGCCGCGGGAGCATCCGGCATTGCCTGCGGTGTCGTCCGCAACAACTACTTTCAACCCGCGATGCGCGAGCTCATGGCGCATTCGGTAAGCGTTTGGGAGAGCGACGCCGAAGCCTATCAATACAATCCCGTCGGCTACATGCAAATCAGTTCGGAATCGATGCACGAAGACGTTCGCAGCATCTACGAGCAGCAAAAGGCCATCGGGTATACCTCGGTCTTTATTGAAGGCGAAGTTGACTGCGACACCTATATGAAGAACATGTTTTCGGATTGGCAGGCAAAGAACATAACTTCCGTCCTTCATGAAAAGAAGGGCGGCTACGCCCATAACACTGCGGCGATCTACGCGCTGGCGAAGAAGGCAGAAAGCGAGGGTGTCCGTATCCTGACCGGCGTGACGGTGACCGGTATGACCTTCGCGAACGGATCAAGCTCGGCCCTGACCGGCATCGACACCGATCAGGGCCCCATCACATGCGACTATCTCGTCGTCGGCGCCGGCCCGTGGGTCCGCGATTTTTGGCGCATGGCGGAACTGCCGCAGACGGTCACGATCAAGGGCAAGGATGGCCAGCTCCATGGCGGTATTCCCATGTGGCGTTTTTGGCAGCTTGAGGAAGGCGTACTCGGCGTCGACCCGAGCACGTTCAGGACCAACGATGGCACGATGCCGCCGGTTATTCACGTCGACACGGACGCGCCGCTTTACTCCATCGTCGACGGAAGTCTGATTACCGACAAGATGTGGGGAATCTATTACAAGCCTGACTTCAATTTCGGCGGCGTCCAAGGCGGTGCAATGCCTTACAAGGTCGAAACGCCGGTGGAGGAGGTTCAGATCGATCCCTACGGCCCCTCCTCGCCGGAATTCATCGCCAGCAAGGAATTCGCCCATATGTGGGTGTCGGCGCTGGCTCACTGCAACAAACGGTTTGAAGGTATGATGGACAAGTTCCATCGCGAGCCGTCGGGTGGCATCGGTTGCTTCACGCCGGACAACTTCCCGGTCTTCGAAGCATTCGGTGAGAACGTCTACATCATCGCCGACTCCAATCACGGTTACAAAATGATCGGCGTGGGTGCGCTTGTTGCTGAAGAAGTCCTGGGCCATGAATCTCGCCTGCTAAAGCCTTTCCGTCTTGGCCGCTACGAAACGGGTGAGCTGCACCCGTCCTCGAACAGCCCTTATCCGTGGAGCTGATTTTTTCCCTCAACTCATTGATTGGCCGGTTTTCGCAACAGAAAGCCGGCTTTTTTTGCAATGAGACATGCGTAACGGACTGCGTTTCCCGCTCTTTGCCATCAGGCTCACTCGTCACCTTCGCCAGCTCCACGACACTTCAATTCGTGCATAATAGTCCATGGTTGCCCCTCGCCTGATGCTTGGGGGGCGAAAACAATTGGAACCCGTTCACTCTGAGCGACACCACCTTCTTGGCTATGCGACGAGCACACCCGCCCATACGGCATCTAGAGTGTTCGACGGCGTTCCTTCGAAGGCGAATGACCGAAATGCTCTTTGTAACATACAGAGAAATACGAACTTGAGCAAAAGCCGGTAGCAATCGCGATGTCGGTACTCGGTAGATTTGTGTGCATTAGCAGATCGCGCGCGTGCTCCAGCCGCAGAATTTTGTAATATCGGGCCGGCGTTTGACCGGTGTGTCGCTCAAACAGACGCTCGAGATTCCTCACGCTCAAGTCTACAGCACGCGATATCCGTTCCATGCTGAGTGGGTTTTCAAAAGAGCCTTTCATCAGCGTGGCCGCCTGCATAACTTGTGGCGGAAGCGTATCCCATCTCACCGAGCTTCCTGGCCGCTGCTCCGAATCGCCCGTCCGGATGCGATCCACCTGAAACTGATTGGCAATAGAGCGCGCAAGCGCTGCTCCGTGCTCGCGCGTTATGAGGTGCAGCATCATGTCAAGACTCGCGGTGCCACCCGCGCAGGTGTAGCGGTTTCCGTCAATTACGAAGAGGTCGTTGCACAGCCTCACCTCAGGGAACTCCTCCCGGAAGGCTGGTTGCCCTTCCCAATGCAAGGTGCATCGCGCATTGTTGAGCAAATCAGCTCTTGCCAAGAAGACCGATCCCATTGAAAGGGCACCCATCTTGCAGCCTTGGCGGGCGCGTTTGTTCAAGGCTGCATTGAGTCGGTTCTGGTCGTGGGCAACGAGGGTCATACCAGCGCAAACGAAAACGTAATCAGGTGCACCTGATGTGCCAAATCGCTCATGGACTTTCACCTCGAGACCATTTGATGCGGTGGCGGTGTTACCGTCCTCTGAGGTGAAACGCCAGTTATAGACCTCCCGATCAAGGAGGCGATTAGCGGTACGCAACGGCTCGATCGCGCTGGTCAACGACATCATCGAAAATGCATCGAGCAAAACAAATTCGATCACCTGCATCTTTCCGCAAGCAGCGTTTGGGTTGCCGGACGACCAATTTGCGTTTTTCCCCCTTGGTTCCATGATTCGGATTTGAAGCTCTGCATAGTAATTACTGTTGCGGGGATCGGCGGCCGACTTCTCAAAAAGGCCATCCATTGTTTAGTGGCTACGGTCATAATTGATGTTAGTAAACAAGTAAATGACATCTCCGCAAAACGGACATGGACTGCGTCACAGGACTAACAGGTCCGGCTATTCCCGCGCTCCTAGTCTAGCAAACGCTATGATGGTCGACGCCATCGGCCGTGATTGATGCCCCAAGTAGCTCAACGAGACGTTATCGCTGTAATCGCAGGCTGTGCGGTTGGCTTAAGCTAAAGCGATTGCGCTGGTCAAAACTGGACACCTCGAACTACCGGCGTTTCGCGGACCGGTAGGGCCGCGCCGATGTTCTGCGTGGACTGATGAACGGAGATCGCTTCGGATTTGGTTTTTGAGGTTGATGCGGTTTGCCGATTTCGGCATCGCGGCGGCGGTTTGCGCCGCCTTCGCCGTCATGCGGGCGCAGTTCGCCCCTGGTGCCATACGAAGCGGGTGAGATTGTAGGCGAGGTTGGCCATGCCGATCTTGATCCTGGCCCGCGCGATGCCGATCGTGCGCACGATCAGACCCATGCGGGATTTCTGCTGCGCGAAGACGTGCTCGACAAAGGCACGGATTTTGGAGCGTCGGCCGTTGGCCCGCGACGTCGCCTCGCTCATGGGCCGGCCCTGCGGCTTCTTCTGGTGAATGTCGGAGACGTAGCCGTTCCGGTCGAGCCACTCCTCGTTTTTCTTCCAGCGATAGGCCGTGTCGGCCCACACCGTCGAGCCGGTGTTGCCGCGGTTGAGCACATTGCGAAGCTGAGCACCGTCATAGGCTGACGCGCCCGTGACGTTCCATCCTCGGATGAAGCCGTGTCTGCGATCGATCGAGGCGTGGTTCTTGTAGCCAAAGGCGGGAATGGCGATGTCGCGTTGCTGCGCCTTTCCCTCTTCGGCGACCTTGGCTTTCGAGAACTTCACCGTCCAGCGTGCATCGCGGTCCTTCTGGCGCAGCTTCGCGGGCTTGTTCTTCCACTCGTCCGGAACCTTGCCCGCCTTAATGTCAGTCTTCTCGGCGTCGGTGTTGCGCTGCTAGGGCGCCGCCACGATGGTGGCATCGACGATCTGCCCGCCCATCGCCAGGTAGCCGGCCTTGCCGAGGTGCTTGTCGAAACGGGCGAACAGGTTGTCCACCGCGCCGGCCTGTGTGAGATGCTCCCGCAACAGCCAGATCGTCCTGGCGTCCGGCACCCTGTCTCCGAGACCCAGCCCGAGGAAGCGCATGAAGGATAGTCGGTCCTGGATCTGGAACTCGGCCTGGTCGTCAGACAGGCCGTAGAGCGCCTGCAGAACCATGATCTTGAACATCATCACCGGATCGTAAGGCGGCCGGCCACCCTTCGCGCCATCGGAGCGCTTCAGCGCCTTGCCGAGCGGCTTGCGGAAAACCTCCCACGCCACCACCGCATTCAGCTTCTCCAGCGGATCGCCGGCCTCGCTCAGCCGCAGATAGCGCTCGTCGATGTCCCAGAACCCCGCCTGTCCCCGCATTCGCAGCCTCCCGCAAATCACAATGACAGTGAATCACGAAGCGGTCGAAATGGGGAGGTTTTCGAGGTGTCCAACTGGTTCGATCCTTCCCTGATTATCGTGAACAACGTCTGCTGTCTTTACGGCTCTAAGCGGCGCTTGTTTGTTACGTTCGACCGCCCCGTCGCAAAACAAGCCGCCCTGTCAAATCCAAGGTTCTAACCTTGAACATAATAGTCAACTCCGTTCCTTTTTCGGGCTCTTTCCAAACAGTGCCGAATAGCATCGGGAGAGGTGAGCTGCACTTGAGAAGCCTGTTGCAAAGGCGATTTCGGATATAGAAAGGGGGCTCTGCTGCAACAGGCGGCGCGCATGCGCAAGGCGAAACTTTCGATAGACGTCCGAATACCCCGCGTTGAGATGCTCGGAAAACAGGCGATCGAGGTGACGCTTGCTTACACCGGCATAGATCGCCATCTGGGAGCGCTGTAAAGGCCGCTCGATAGCAGCTTCCATCTTCTCCAAAACATTCAACAGGATTGGATGGTTGACCCCGAAGCGCTCGGCGGCGGAGGCCCGTTGTGGCGCCGTTGGTTCTGCAACCGCAGTATGCAGGTACCAGTCGCTGACGCGGCGGGCGAAATCCGCTCCCATCCTCTCCGAAATAAGGGCGTGCATCATATCCAGAGGCGCGATCCCACCTCCGCAGGTAATGCGGTTTCCGTCGAGCACATATCTGGCCTGGCGTGGACTGAGCAGAGGAAACGCTTCAACAATTGCCGCTGCATGCTCCCAATGGACTGTAAAGTCCCGGCCATCGAGCAAGCCGGCAGCAGCCAAAAGATAAGGTCCACCTGAAATTCCGCCGATGCGAACCCCGTTGCGAGACAACTGGCGCAGCGCTGCGAAAAGCGCGGCCGAGCCTTGGCTCGCTGGATTTCCGCCGGCGCAGACGAAGATGATGTTCAGCACAGAACGATCCAGCCGCTGGCAGGGGATGATGGCGCCGGAAGAGCTGGCCACAGCTGTTCCGTCAATCGAAATCGGTCTGACGTCGTAGAGTGCTTGGCCAGCAAGAAGGTTTGCAGCGCGCAGCGGCTCCGTTGCGGACGCATACGACATCAGTGAAAAGCCGGGCAGCAATAGAAACCCAATTGTCTGCGTAAGCCGGTTGGTTTGATCAGACATGGCTCTTCTGTATCGTTTTTTGGCTCCCTGAAGATAAGAATAATCGTCTTGGCGAGATATACAAGCTGAAACCACATGGAACCAAATCCTATGCGCTACTCAGCTCTCTCTATCCTTTTCAATGGACTTCGCGGCAACAAGGCCTGGACTCCGGCCTGGCGCCAGCCCGAACCCAAGCCGCATTACCACGTGATCATCGTTGGTGGCGGCGGACACGGTCTTGCCACGGCCTATTATCTCGCCAAGGAATTCGGGATCACCAACGTCGCGGTGCTGGAGAAGGCTTATATCGGCTCCGGCAATGTCGGCCGCAACACCACCATCATCCGTTCCAACTACCTCCTGCCCGGGAACAATCCCTTCTACGAACTGTCGATGAAGCTGTGGGAAGGGCTGGAGCAGGATTTCAACTTCAACGCCATGGTCTCGCAGCGCGGAGTGCTCAACCTCTTCCACTCGGACGCCCAGCGCGATGCCTATACGAGGCGCGGCAACGCCATGCGCCTGCACGGCGTCGACGCTGACCTGCTCGACCGCGCCGCGGTGCAAAAGATGCTGCCCTTCCTTGACTACGACAATGCCCGTTTCCCGATCCAGGGCGGCCTGTTGCAGAAGCGCGGCGGCACCGTGCGCCACGATGCGGTCGCCTGGGGCTACGCGCGCGGCGCCGACAGCCGCGGCGTCGATATCATCCAGGGCTGCGAGGTCACCGGCATCCGCCGCGAGAACGGCCGCGTCGCCGGCGTCGAGACCTCGCGCGGCTTCATCGGCTGCGGCAAGCTGGCGCTGGCGGCGGCCGGCAATTCGTCTGAAGTCGCCCGCATGGCGGATCTGAAGCTGCCGCTGGAAGGCCATGTGCTGCAGGCTTTCGTTTCGGAGGGGCTGAAACCGTTCATCGACGGCGTCGTCACCTTCGGCGCCGGTCATTTCTACGTTTCGCAGTCCGACAAGGGCGGCCTTGTCTTCGGCGGCGACATCGACGGCTACAATTCCTATGCGCAGCGCGGCAACCTTGCGACGGTCGAACACGTTGTGGAAGCCGGCAAGGCGATGATCCCGGCGTTGTCGCGGGTCAGGGTGCTGCGCTCCTGGGGCGGCATCACGGACATGTCGATGGACGGATCGCCGATCATCGACCGCACTCCGATCGACAACCTCTATCTGAATGCCGGCTGGTGCTATGGCGGCTTCAAGGCGACGCCTGCCTCGGGCTTCTGCTTTGCCCATCTGCTGGCACGCGGCACGCCGCAGGCAACCGCGACGGCCTTCCGCCTCGACCGCTTCCAACGCGGTTACCTCATCGACGAAAAGGGCCAGGGCGCCCAGCCCAACCTTCACTGATCTTGGATCAAGGACATTCCAAATGGTAAGTCTCGTGCCCTGCCTGCATTGCGGGCCTCGACCAAAAGAGGAATTCACCATCAAGGGCGCAGCGCTTGCGCGGCCGGTGGCCGATGCCGGCATTGATGCCTGGTTCGACTATGTCTATCTGCGCGACAATCCCCGCGGCGCCTACGAGGAATACTGGCACCATACCTCCGGCTGCCGCCGCTGGCTGGTCGTCGCGCGCGACACCGTGACCCATGAAATCGCCGCTTGCCGCGACGCTGCATGCGTCGAGAAAACCGTTGACCGGCAAGGAGCTAGCGCATGACCTCCTACCGTTTGCCCAAGGGCGGATTGATCGACCGCACCAGACCCCTATCGTTCACCTTCGACGGCAAGTCGATGCAGGGGCTTGACGGTGACAGCCTGGCCTCGGCGTTGCTGGCCAACGGCCGCCGCCTCATCGGCCGCAGTTTCAAATATCACCGGCCGCGCGGCATCCTGACGGCAGGCGCCGCCGAGCCGAATGCGTTGATGACCATCGGCAGTGGCGGGCGCACCGAACCCAACACCCGCGCCACCATGCAGGAGCTCTATGCCGGGCTGGAAGCGAAGAGCCAGAACCGCTGGCCGTCGCTTAACCTCGACATCGGCGCACTGAACAGCCTGTTGTCGCCCTTCCTTGGCGCCGGCTTCTACTACAAGACCTTCATGTGGCCGGCCCCCTTCTGGGAAAAGGTCTACGAGCCCTTCATCCGCAAGGCGGCCGGCCTCGGCAAGGCGGCCTACGAGGCCGATCCCGACGCCTATGACAAATGCTGGGCCCATTGCGACCTGCTCGTCATCGGCGCCGGACCGGCTGGCCTGGCCGCAGCGCTGACGGCCGGTCGCGCCGGCGTCAGCGTCATTCTCCTCGACGAACATCCGCTTGCCGGCGGCGCGCTTCTTACCGAGACGGCAACGGTCGACGGTCGGCCGGCCGCCGATTTCGCCAGCGTCTGCGTCGCAGAACTCGAAGCGCTACCGAATGTCACCCTGCTTGCCCGCACCACCGCCTTCGGTTGGTATGACGGTAATGTCTTCGGCGCCGTCGAGCGGGTGCAAAAGCATGTTGCCCAGCCGAAGCCCGACGTGCCGGTGGAGCGCCTCTGGCGCATCGCCGCCGAGCGCGCGGTACTGGCCACGGGGGCGGAAGAGCGGCCGCTGGTGTTCGGCGGCAACGACATTCCGGGCGTGATGATGGCAGGCGCGATGCGCCATTACCTCAACCGCTATGCGGTCGCCCCCGGCAAGACGGCGGCGATCTTCACCACTAACGACAGCGGCTATGCGCTTGCCCGTGACCTCGAAGCGCAAGGCCTCCAGCTTGCGGCCATCATCGACAGCCGCGAGAACGGCGGCAGTTCTTATGCGGGCAAAGCGCGCCTCATCAGGGGTGCCGTAGTAACGGATGCCAAGGGCGGCAAGACGCTGAGCGCAATCGATATCCGCGCGAACGGCCGCAGCGAAAGCCTCGCCATCGATGCACTCGCCATGGCCGGCGGTTTCAGCCCAATCATCCATCTCGCCTGCCACCGTGGAGCTAAGCCGGCTTGGTCGGACGAACACGCAGCCTTCCTCGCGCCCGGCAATCTGAAGGGGCTCGTGCTCGCCGGGGCGGTCAACGCTGCAGACGGTCTTGCCGCCTGCCTTGCCGACGGCGCGCAAAAGGGCGCTGGTATGGCGGCGGAGCTGGGGTTCACGGCGGCAGCCGCCGACTTCGCCACGGTCGTAGGCGATATCGTCGCTCCACCAGCCAAGCCCCTGTGGTCGATCGCCGGCGTCAAGGGTAAGGCCTTCGTCGATTACCAGAACGACGTGCACCGCAAGGATCTCGGCGTTGCCGTCAGCGAAGGCTACGGCCATGTCGAGCTTGCCAAGCGCTACACAACCAACGGGATGGCGACCGACCAGGGCAAGCTCTCCAACGTCAATGCCATCGGCCTTCTCGCCGAAGCGCGCGGCGTCTCGCCGGCCGAGGTCGGCACGACGACATTCCGGCCGTTCTACACGCCGGTCTCCTTCGGCGCGCTGACAGGCCCCCATCACGGCCGCCATTTTCAGCCGGTGCGCAAATCGCCGCTGCACGGCTGGGCGGAAAAGCACGGCGCCGTCTTCGTCGAGACTGGTCTCTGGTACCGCTCCTCCTGGTTCCCACGCCCCGGCGAGCAGTCTTGGCGCGACAGTGTTGACCGCGAAGTGCTGAACGTACGCCGCAATGCGGGGCTCTGCGACGTCTCGATGCTCGGCAAGATCGAGGTCTGTGGCGCAGACGCAGCCGAATTCCTCAATCGCGTCTATTCTAACGCCTTCCTGAAACTGCCCATCGGCAAGGCTCGCTACGGCCTGATGCTGCGCGAGGACGGCATGATCTACGACGACGGCACCACCAGCCGGTTGGAGGAAAACCGCTTCTTCATGACGACAACCACCGCCTATGCCGCCGGTGTCATGAATCATCTGGAATTCTGCGCCCAAGCGCTGTGGCCCGATCTCGACGTGCGCCTCGCCTCGGCAACCGACCAGTGGGCGCAGATGGCAATCGCCGGTCCGAAAGCCCGCACGATCCTGCAGAAGATCGTCGATGACGACGTCTCCGACGCAGCCTTCCCCTTCCTGGCGGCGAAAGAGGTCTCGCTGTTCGGTGGCCAGTTGCATGGCCGACTGTTCCGCATCTCGTTTTCGGGCGAACTCGGCTATGAGCTTGCGGTGCCGGCCGGCTATGGCGAAAGCGTCGCCGACGCGCTGATGGACGCCGGCTTGTCCGACGGCATCATGCCCTATGGCGTCGAGGCGCTCGGCGTGATGCGCATCGAAAAGGGCCATGTCACCCACAACGAGATCAACGGCACCGTCGTGCCAGCCGATCTCGGCTTTGCGAAAATGGTCTCGGGCGCCAAGGCCGATTTTATCGGCAAGGCGATGGTGGATCGCGAAGGCCTCGCCGCGGCCGACCGGCCGCGCCTGGTTGGCGTCATGCCGCTCGATCCGAAGCAATCCTTCCGCACCGGCTCCCACATCCTCGCCAAGGATGCCGTGGCGACGCTCGAAAACGACCAGGGCTATGTCACCTCAAGCGCCTATTCACCGCATATCGGCTCTACCATCGGCCTTGCGCTCGTCAAGCACGGGCCGGAACGGCACGGCGAGGAAGTGGTGGTGTGGAACGGCCTGCGGGGCGAGTTTACCGCCGCGCGGCTGTGCAATCCGGTTTTCGTCGATTCGCAGAACGAGAAGCTCCATGTCTGATTTCCGCCCGATCCTTCGCCCGGCGCTTGCCGCCAAGACCGCCATCTCCTCCCCTCAGGTCAAACTCTCGGCCCTGCCGGAAGGCGCGATCGTGCATGTGCTTGCCCAACCCGGCGAACACGACATGGCATCCTTTCTGAGAGCTCTCGGCAAGGGCGCCGTTCGCAGCGTTTCGCCCGGACAATGGTTCATCGTCGGCGATGAGCCGATGACGCACCGGGATATGAAGGCCCTGTTGGAGACGCTCGAACCGCGCGCCACCGGAATCGACCAGAGCGGTGGCCGCGTTCGGATCCGCATTGAAGGCAGTCAGGCCGCGCGCGTCCTGTCGAAGGGCACGGCCGTCGACCTTTCCGCCGGCTCCTTACCCGTCGGGCAATCAGCGACGACTCTGGTCGGCCACATCGCCGCCCACATCACCCGCATCAACACCGACTCCTTCGAGCTGATGGTACTGCGAGGTTTTGCAGAGAGCCTTTGGGACGATCTCACGAGAATGAGTGCTGAGTATCGATAGTCGGGACAAGCACTGCAAATCGTGCGGTTGGTTTGCTGGTTACAAAGGAAGTAAGTATGCCTAACAACTTGATTTTGACCGTAACGTGTAGGTCCACTCGTGGCATCGTCGCAGCGATTTCCACCTTTCTGGCGGACAGCGGCTGCAATATCGTCGACAGCTCGCAGTTCGACGATCTCGATACCGGAAAATTTTTCACCCGCGTTTCGTTTATTTCCGAAGAAGGGGTCACGCTGCCCGCACTGAGGGAGTCGTTTGCCCCGGTGGCCAAGAAATTTGGCATGGAGGCGGAAATTCGTGATGGCGCCAGCCGCATGAAGGTACTGCTAATGGTCTCGCGCTTCGGTCATTGTCTCAACGACCTGCTTTACCGCTGGAACATCGGCGCGCTCCCCATCGACATCGTTGGCGTCATCTCCAACCACTTCGACTACCAGAAGGTCGTAGTCAACCACGATATTCCCTTCCACCACATTCAGGTGACCAAGGAAAACAAGTCACAGGCCGAAGCGCAGATCGTGGCGGTTGTTGAACAGACTGGCACCGAGTTCATCGTCCTGGCCCGCTACATGCAGATCCTATCAGATGAGATGTGCCAGAAGATGTCCGGCAAGATCATCAACATCCACCACTCCTTCCTACCAAGCTTCAAGGGCGCCAACCCCTACAAGCAAGCATACGAGCGCGGCGTCAAGCTGATTGGCGCCACGGCGCACTACGTCACGGCCGATCTCGACGAAGGTCCGATCATCGAGCAGGACATCGCCCGCATCACCCATGCCCAGAGCGCGGAGGATTATGTCTCGATCGGCCGTGATGTTGAAAGCCAGGTTTTAGCCAGAGCTATACACGCGCACATTCACCACAGGACGTTCATCAACGGCAACAGGACCATCGTGTTTCCAGCCAGTCCCGGCTCCTATGCGTCCGAGCGGATGGGATGAGCATGGTTACTGTTATCTATGGGAAGCAAGTCGCTGCTTCCGTAACCGACAGGATCAAGACCGCCGCTGCAAAGCTCGAGAAGCAGAGTAGTGTCAAAACCGGTCTTGCTGTGGTTATCGTCGGCGACGATCCGGCAAGCCATGCCTATGTCAATTCCAAGAGCAAGATGGCCAAGGAATGCGGCTTCAAGTCGGTGCAGCACACGCTGCCTGCCGAAACCAGCCAGGAAGAGCTCGCAGCGCTCGTCGCTACGCTCAACACCGAGCCTTCGATCCACGGCATTCTCGTGCAGCTTCCGCTACCGAAGCATCTCAACAGTGATGCGATCATTCAGTCGATCCTGCCTGAAAAGGATGTCGACGGCCTGCATGTCGTCAACGCAGGCAAGCTCGCAACGGGCGATCTCGAAACCGGTCTCGTCTCCTGCACACCGGCCGGTGCGATGGTCTTCGTACGCCGCACGCATGGCGAAGATCTTTCGGGATTGAACGCCGTTGTCATCGGCCGCTCGAACCTTTTCGGCAAGCCGATGGCTCAGCTTCTTCTTAACGCTAATGCGACTGTGACAATCGCTCATTCACGCACGAAAGACCTGCCGTCCGTCTGCCGCAATGCCGATATTCTGGTGGCGGCCGTCGGCCGTCCTGAAATGGTCAAAGCCGATTGGGTGAAGCCCGGCGCGACGGTGATCGATGTCGGCATCAACCCCATTGCCGCACCGGAAAAAGACAAAGGGAAGACGAAGCTCGTCGGCGACGTCGCATTCGCCGAAGCCGAACAGGTCGCCGCGGTAATCACGCCTGTTCCAGGTGGAGTAGGACCAATGACGATTGCCATGCTGATGGCAAATACCGTGATTGCGGCCTATCGCAGTCTGGGAAAAACCTTGAAGATACCCTAAGCTTCGGCGCATGAGACCCGCTGTGCTGAACTCGGTTGTCCGGTAAAACACATGGCGCTACGGGTGATTGCAGTCTGAGAAGAGCGACGCAATGTAAAGTAGCAAAACTGCAAAGTTGAGGTCGCTTCGATGCTGCGCCTGCGGCGTGACTTGATTGCGATTTATCAGTTCAATCAAGTTTCGCGTCATATTCTGCAGGTTTGGAGGGTCAAGCCTAGCTTTCAGAAGGCCAAGTTCTCACGACAACGCATTTGATCGACTGCTGCGGTCTCGGATCCAGGCTGAAATTGTATGTCTTAAGACAATTCCCGCTGCGGCGCCGATCTCTTCTGGCAAGTTGGGCCAGCAGGCTAGGGCTTTTGGCGATTTCAGCCGGCCGCTGTTGAAGTCGCCCCCGAGCACACCACCGCCACGTCCGCTCCTCACGAGCCGTGAGGGCGAGGGTGTCCTACTCCAACAACGTGTAGCCGCGGGCCAGCGGAAAGCAGCCGAACGCGCTAACGCATGCCGAATCGTGGACCTGCCATTCGTTGAGCCCGTGCGGGGCGCCTAGAGCCAGCTTCGCAGCGAAGCTTCTCTCTTCCAGCCTCTGAAGTATGGGCATCACGACTGATAAGCATAATTTAACTTATAGACGATATATATCAGATACATTGACTACAGAACTTTGAACGTCTAATGAAGGTTCGCTATGCAGGGTTGTCTGCACAAGGGGCATGGTCGAATGAGCGGAACAGTGACGGAAACCAAATTTAAGGTTGTCTTGGGCGTCATCGGCGCTGACTGCCACGCAGTGGGCAACAAGATCATCAAGAGCGTCCTGGAGCCTTTGGGCATTGACGTCGTCAACCTCGGTGTGATGGTGAGCCAAGACGAATTCATCGACGCAGCGATCGAGACTGGGGCCGATGCAATTCTGGTCTCGTCGATCTACGGACATGGTGAGATCGATTGCGCCGGTTTTCGCGGTCGCTGCATCGAACGAGGCCTGCCTGACATTGTCCTCTACGTTGGCGGCAATCTGGTAATCGGCAAGGTGGACTTCTCAGACGTCGAGAACCTGTTCAGGAGCATGGGCTTCGATCGTGTTTTCCCGCCCTCGGCGGATCTCAATGAAGTGGCAGCGCTCTTGAAGGCGGATATCCTCAAGCGCGTGGCGCACCATCATGAAAGCGATCATCTAGAAGTGCGTCGCGCAGGATGATCGTCGTCTCGATCGACATCGGATCGACCTGGACCAAGGGTGCCGCGTTTTCGCTGCGGTCCGACAACGATCTCAGGTTGTTGCGCCGGAGCAGTTGTCCGACGACCATTCAGGATCTTTCGATCGGTTTCGAAAGCGTGCTCAAAAGCCTTGTCCACCATGGCGAGGACTACGAGCTCTGCTTCTCCTCATCCGCCAAGGGCGGCCTTGCAGTCGCTGCCGTCGGGCTTGTCCCTGAGCTCACTGCCGAAATGGCAAAGGTCACCGCTTGCTCGTCAGGTGCTCGACTGACGAAAAGCTTTGCTTATGAATTGAGTGCGGAAGATATCGTTTCGCTTAAGCAATCCGCGCCGGATATCATCCTGTTGTCGGGTGGATCTGACGGAGGGAATGTTTCCTATCCGGCGCGCAATGCAGAGAGGATTGCGGAGGCCGGTATCGCGTGTTCCGTCGTCTATGCTGGCAACAGGAACGTTCGTGAGCATGTCGCAGCGGTCTTGAAAGGCCATGACGTGGTCTGCACTGAGAACCTCCTGCCGACGCTGGACACACCGAACCCGGAGCCGGCAAGAGCGGCCATTCGCGAAATATTCCTGCAGAAGATAACCTCCGGCAAGGGCTTGGACCGCATCATCGATCGGGCCGGATGCGAGCCCTGTCCCACGCCCTATGCCCTGTATGAATTCTGCAGATCATTGGCGACGCATGCGCCCGAACTCGGCGAGTTTGTACTGATCGACATGGGCGGCGCGACCACCGACGTTTACTCGTACCATGAGGACCTGCCCGTACCCGGCACCGTGCGCCGTGGGCTCCCCGAACCGACGATCAAGAGAACGGTGGAGGGAGATCTGGGAATGCGGGTTTCCGCCGTTTCTGCCGTTGAGGCGGCGGGGCAAATAATCCCGTTGCCGGAGTCCGACACTCCAGCTCTCCACCGCTATGTCGGAAAATTGACCTCGTCACCGGAACACCTCGCGGTCACGCCCCAGGAACGGCGCTTCGATGCTTTGCTGGCAGCCGCCAACATTACGACATCGATCATGCGCCATGCGGGTCGAGCCCAGGAAGTCGCGACTGCGGATGGGATCGTGACGGTACATACCGGGCGCGATCTTACATCGGTGAAAACCATCATCGGCACCGGTGGTTATCTTTCTCATTCTTTCGACTTCGATCCACGCGCTCACCTCTCCGGGATCGGCATCGACAAGTTCGGCAAACGCATCCTCGTGCCGCAATGCGAATCCTATCTCCGCGATCCCAGAAATTTGCTTACCCTGCTCGCCAGCGTCTCAAGGAAGCATCCCGCCGCTGCGGCGACCGCCGCATTTCGCCTGCTGGCCGGCGCGGATATCGCAGCAAACCCGCGACCTCTCCAAAAGGCCTCATGTGCACTATGAGCGATATTAGCCTGAATGACCTGTCTAATGCCAAACTGGACTACGCGGATTATGTGCGGGAGCGCGATACGGTCCTCATAACCTGGCACACCGGACGGAACGTCGACTTTGCCCGCGGCGTTGCCCGACACCGCGACATGCCGGACCCAAAAAAATTCGCAGTCGCGTTGGCTGAGGCCGAGCGGGATCAGCGAACTCTGCTGCAGCCGAGGGCAGGTGTTGCGCTGCTTCGCGAGCATACCAAGTTGCTCAACGATCTTTCTCCCTATTGCGACGTGCTGCCGACCACAGTCGACGCCTATACGAGGCACAATCGTTACGAGGAGGCTCAGAAGGGCATTGATCGTTCGCGCGCTGCTGGAAAGTCGCTTCTCAACGGCTTTCCGCCCGTCAATCACGGCGTTTCCGGTTGCGAGCAACTGGTCGACAGCGTCTCGAAACCCATCCAAGTCCGCCATGGCACGCCCGATGCACGGCTGATGGCGGAGATCACGCTCGCTTCCGGATTCAGCAGCTTCGAAGGCGGCGGCATTTCCTATAACATTCCCTATTCCAAGAATGTGCCATTGGCCCGATCCATCCGTCATTGGCAGTACTGCGATCGATTAGTCGGGCTCTACGAAGCCGAAGGCGTCAGTATCAATCGCGAACCGTTTGGTCCCCTGACCGGCACCCTGGTCCCTCCGTTCATCTCGCACACGGTCGCGCTGCTGGAGGGCCTCCTCGCGCTGCAGCAAGGGGTTAGGTGCATCACCCTCGGCTACGGACAGGCTGGAAATCTCGCGCAGGACGTCGCGGCAATGCGGTCGCTGCGTCGGCTTGCCCATCACTATTTCGGCCTGTTTGGCTATGGCGACTACGCGCTTTCCACGGTGTTTCACCAATGGATGGGCGGGTTTCCCGAAAATGAAGCCAAGGCCTATTCGGTGATCGCTCTCGGTGCGGCAGCCGCCAAGTTTGGCGGTGCAACGAAAATCATCGTCAAGACACCCCATGAAGCCAGCGGGGTTCCAACCATGGAAGCCAACCGCGCCGGCCTGCAGGCGACTGAACAGATGATCAACATGGTGAGCGATCAGGGCTACCTGGCAACGAGCGAAATCGATCAGGAGGTCGCGCTCATCGAACGCGAAGTGCATTCGGTGATGGCCCGGGTCATCCAACTCGGCCAAGGGAACCTGGCAAAGGGCATTGTTCTCGCTTTCGAAGCGGGCGTTGTCGATATTCCCTTCGCGCCAGCGAGTGTCAATGCTGGCCTGATGACACCTGTTCGCGACAACAATGGTGCGATCCGGATTTTCGACCAGGGCAATATCCCGCTACCGGACGACGTCATCGCATTGCACCGGGACAAGGTTACCGAGCGCGCCACTGCGGAGGGGCGATTTGCATCCTTCTCGATGGTGGTCGATGACGTGCGTGCGATTTCCGCAAGCAGGCTTGTCGGTCGACCGAATCGGTTTCCCCAATCGCTGCGAACCCCAATCTAGAGACGAAGACGATGAAGATCACGAATGTTGAGTTCAGCCCCGGGGTGTCGTCCTTTTACTTCGACGACCAGGCTGCGATCAAAGGCGGTGCCGGGATGGACGGTTTCACCTATGTAGGTGCAGCGACGACTCCGGGCTTCGACAACATCCGGCAATCCGGCGAAGCGGTATCCGTTCTCCTTCAGCTGGAAAATGGCCAATGGGCAGAAGGCGATTGCGCCGCGGTGCAGTATTCAGGCGCCGGCGGACGCGACCCGCTGTTCACGGCGGAGCGCTACATCCCGTGGATGATCTCCAACCTGCGTCCTCTGCTGATCGGTCGTGACGTCAGCCGTTTTGCCGAGAACGCGCGATCCATCGACCAACTCTCCGACAATGGACGGCCGATCCACACGGCAATCCGCTATGGCCTGTCACAGGCGCTGCTCGATGGAACCGCAAAAGCCACCAGCCGGCTGAAGGTCGAGGTGGTCTGCGACGAATATCGTCTGCCGATTGATACGTCGCCTCTCAAGCTGTTCGGGCAGAGTGGTGACGATCGATACAATGCGGTCGACAAGATGATCATGAAGCGTGTCGACGCGCTCCCACATGGGCTGATCAACAACGTCTCCACCAAGCTCGGTGAGAATGGCGGACGCCTTCGGGAGTATGTCACCTGGTTGGCCCGGCGCATCAAGAAACTTCGAGTCGATGAAAGTTACGCCCCCACGATCCACATCGACGTCTACGGAACGATCGGACTGATTTTCGACAACGATCCCGTGGCGATCGCTAATTATCTGGACGAACTCGAAAAGAGAGCGGAAAAATTTCCTCTCTATATCGAGGGACCGGTCGACGTCGGAAACAAGCCAGGCCAAATCGAACTGCTGAAGGCAATCAAAGGTCGCCTCAGCGATATCGGCAGCAACGTCCGAATAGTCGCTGATGAATGGTGCAATACGCATCAGGACATCATCGAGTTCGTTGACGCGCAGTGCTGCGACATGGTGCAAATCAAAACGCCCGACCTGGGCAGCATTCACAATACGATCGAAGCAGTTCTCTATTGCCACGCGCACAGGGTTGAGGCCTATCTCGGCGGCACCTGCAATGAGACTGATGTTTCAGCACGTGCATGCCTCCATGTGGCGCAAGCGACCCGTCCACAGCGCGTATTGATCAAGCCCGGCATGGGCTTCGATGAAGGTCTGACGATCGTTGCCAACGAAATGCGGCGAAACCAGTCCATTCTGCAAGCCAAGCATGGGGCGATGGGAGCAAGCCAATGAACATGAAGATGCAGAACGTCGTGCATTCGAAACCTTATTCCGGACTTCTGGTGGTATCGATCGAACAGGCGGTCGCGGCGCCGCTGTGCTCGTGTCATTTTGCGGAAGGCGGGGCCAGGGTCATAAAGATCGAGCGGACGGAGGGTGATTTCGCGCGCAAATACGACAAGGCCGTGAAGGGGGAGTCGTCCTATTTCGTCTGGGCAAATCACGGGAAGGAATCCCTGTGTCTCGACATAAAAAACCGGGATGACACAGCGCTTCTGCACAGCCTCCTCGGGAAGGCAGACATCTTCATTCAGAATCTGGCCCCTGGAGCAAGCGCGCGTGCCGGGTTCGACAGCGAGGAACTGCGCCGACGTCACACGAGGCTAATTACATGTGATATCAGCGGATACGGTGACACTGGCATTTACCGCGATATGAAAGCCTATGACTTTCTCGTGCAATGCGAGAGCGGCCTCGTCGCGGTCAATGGCGCTCCTGGCGCGCCGGGAAGGATCGGCGTTTCCGTTTGCGATATTGGGGCAAGCATGAACGCGATCATCGGCATCCAGCAAGCGCTATACCTCAGATCGCAAACAGGCGCTGGGTCTGGCGTGAAAGTGTCGCTCTTCGATACCGCCGCCGATTGGATGACGGTGCCTCTCATGCACACCGTCTACGGAGGCAAAGCGCCTCAACCAGTCGGCCTTCACCATCCTTCGATCGCTCCCTATGGAGGTTTCGCGACGTCGGACGGGCATGTCCTTGCGATTTCCATCCAGAACGAACGAGAATGGGTTCGCCTTTGCGCGGAGGTAATCGGCGACGCTGGCCTTGCCACGGATCCACGGTTTGCGGATGCGTCTTCCCGGGTGAAGAATCGGCCCGAACTGGATGCCTTGATCGGTCGGTTCTTTGCGGCGAACACGCGCGCCGACCTTGAAGAAAAGCTTCGCAATGCAGCGGTCGCTTATGGCGGTATCAATTCCGTCGAGACGTTCTCCCGTCATCCGCAGTTGCGCCGGCGCGCTGTGACGCTGGAAAGCGGGGACACCGCTGAGCTTGCAGGCGCCCCCGTCCAATACTCATTCAAGGATCCGCAGGAACCCTTCGGGCGGATTCCCAGGATCGGTGAACATACCGAAGCAATTCGACGCGAGTTCGCACGGATCGACGCAAATGTCTAAGCTGGGATACGCACCCCTTTGGCGATCGTTGCTTTTCGTGCCTGCACACGAGGAACGCTTCATCGAGAAGGCGCACGCTCGTGGGGCTGACGCCGTCATCCTTGATCTCGAGGACAGCGTGTCTGCGTCTGCCAAGGAAATCGCCAGGGAAAAACTCCGATCTTGCATCGGGAAGATCTCGGCGCATGGCGTCAGTGTCATCGTCAGGGTCAACCGGGATCTGGCAAATTGCGTGGCCGATCTTGGCGTCGCGGTCTCATACGGTGTCGACGCAATCATGGTGCCCAAGGTGAGGGGCCCCGACCATATAGCCTTGGTCGACGAATTCATCACGGAAAGAGAAAGACAGATTGGGCTGGCTCCGCAGTCTGTCAGCTTGCTCAACCTGATTGAAACACCCGCGGCTTTGTCGATTGCAGGCCAGATTGGAGCAGCTTCACCTCGAGTGATCGGGCTCGCGCTCGGGACTGAAGACTTCAGCGCGGAATGCGGGTTCGAGCCTACCTACGAGAACTTGTTCGGACCCTGTCATCAGTTGATCCTTGCCTGCCGAGCACAGAGCTTGCAGGCGTTCGGGCTGCCAGGCACGATCGCACGCTATGACAGTTCGGCAGGGTTCGACGATCTCGCGATCCGTTCTCGAAAGATGGGATTTGACGGTGTCCTCTGTGTCCATCCGAACCAGGTCGCGGCCGTCAATTCCGCCTTTCGGCCAACGCCCACTGAACTTGGTCAGGCGGCACGGGTGGTTGCGGCCTTTGAGGAAGCCGAGGCTTCCGACCGGGGTGCCGTCAGTGTCGACGGGGCCATGATCGACCTTCCGATCGTCAAGCGCGCAAGAGCTCTTTTGGCAAATTCCCAAAAAACCGCCGCATGAAGTTGGGGCCTTCGTTCAAAACGAAGGCCTTGAAGTTTTCGGCAGCGGGTCGCAGATGCTTTCCTTTCAGGTGGACGGCGAACCATTCACGCATTGCTGGCATGTCCTCTGCACGTAGGATACGAAGCTTCTTTGTTTGACATTCCAGCGCGATTGTATGGGCGGAGATGAAGGCCAGTCCCATGTCTGCCATGACTGCTTGCTTGATGTTCTCGTTGCTGTCCATAACGATGTATATCGGGGGTAATTGCATCGAGTGACTGGTGAAGTAGTAATCATGGATCATTCGCGTTCCTGACCCCGCTTCGCGAGCGATGAACTTGAAATTCACCAACTCCCGCCTTGCGATGTGTTGCTTTCCAGCCAGGACGTGATCGGGGTGACCGATCAGGACATACGGATGCGAAGCGAAGGGGACGGTCTCAACCTCGATGCTCTGTGGGGGACGCCCCATCAACGCGAGATCCACGCTTCCCGATTGCAGCAGATCGATCACCTTTTCGCGGTTGGCTATCGTGGTCTCGATCTGAATGTCGGGATGCAGCCGGCCGAATTCCCGGAGGAGATGCGGTCCGAAGTTCCTGGAGGTCGTCACCATTGCAACGCGAACCAGGTGGTCGAGTCTACCTTGCAGACCATCGATTACATTGCAAGCCTCGATCAGTGCCTCGGTCATGCGTTCCGCATAGGGGAGCAGTGCCGTTGCGGCAGCCGTCAACTGGATCGATCGACCGTCGCGATCAAAGAGAGGGGCGTCGAGGAACTCGGATAAGCGGCTCATCTGCATCGACACGGCGGGAGGGGTCAGATCGAGCTGCGCGGCGGCGGCCACGAAACTCTTATGTTCCACGACGGCCAGGAAAATTTGCAGCTGGCGAAGCGTTATTTTTTCAAATGCGTCGGACATTCGTTGCTCGTACACTTTCTATGCGTCATCTAGCAGGAAATACCCGCATAATGCCTGGCGCGATATTAGCTACCTGTTCTAAGCCTTCGTCCTAAAGAAAATGGACGAAAGAGCTGCAGCAGTGATGAGTCGCGAGGCGGCTAGGTCAATTGGCGTTGAGCAACCTCCGGCATCTGCTGTCTTATTTGGTCACAAGAGCTTACCTAAGGCTATTTAAACATAAGCGATACTATGCCATATGGGTCCTGGTTTCAACAGGGTAGCGATGGCACCGGTTTGGAACAGGGCGCTTGGAGCGCGAGCGACTGTGGGTTTTTCTTCCGCCTGAGTTGGATGGATAGGGAGTGACGATAAATGCAAGTGATATCTGAGACTGACCTGATCGACAGCGTGTGTGACGCATTGCAGTACATAAGCTACTATCATCCGCCGGATTACATCAAGGCTCTGGGAGATGCATACCTGTGTGAGGAATCCCCGGCGGCGAAGGACGCAATTGCGCAAATCCTGACCAACAGTAGGATGTCAGCGATAGGTCATCGTCCGATTTGCCAAGATACGGGCATCGTCACGGTGTTCGTAAAATGGGGACAAGGATGCACTCTCGCCTCGAGTCGCAGCCTCCAAAATGTCATCGACGAAGGCGTTCGGCGAGCTTACCTAAATACGTCAAATCCGTTACGAGCATCCATCGTCGCCGACCCGGCATTCTCGCGCCGCAACACGCGGGACAATACTCCCAGTGTAGTGCATGTTGAGATGGTGCCCGGAAGTAGAGTCGAAGTTACCGTTGCGGCAAAGGGTGGAGGCTCCGAAAACAAATCCAAATTCAAAATGCTGAACCCTTCGGATTCCATCGTTGATTGGGTGCTCGAGACCGTTCCTTCGATGGGCGCCGGGTGGTGCCCCCCGGGTATGCTTGGAATCGGTATCGGCGGCACGGCCGAGAAGGCAATGGTCATGGCGAAGGAGTCGCTTATGGCTCCAATTGACATGGCACAGCTAAAAGCTCAGGGCCCCACGTCAGACATAGAGAATTTGCGCGTCGAGCTTTATGGCAAGATCAATGCATTGGGGATTGGTGCGCAAGGTCTCGGCGGACTGACGACGGTATTGGATGTGAAGATCCTTGACTGGCCGACGCATGCCGCCTCAAAGCCCGTCGCAATAGTGCCCAACTGTGCGGCCACCCGTCACACACATTTTACCCTCGATGGTTCGGGACCCTCCTTTTTGCCGAAACCGGACCTGGCGTCATGGCCGGATATCTCATGGGCTCCGGACAAACGTGCGCGGCGGGTCAACCTCAATACGCTCACCGTCGCTGAGATCAAGCATTGGAAGGCTGGGGACCGCCTCCTTTTGTCGGGAAAACTGCTCACGGGCCGGGATGCCGCTCACAAGCGTATCAAAGACATACTTGCTCGCGGCGAACCATTGCCCGTCTCGTTCAAAGGCAGGGTCATCTACTATGTGGGACCAGTGGATCCGGTCGGCGATGAAGCTGTTGGACCAGCCGGCCCGACAACAGCGACGCGCATGGACAGTTTCACAGATATGATGCTCGACCTCGGATTGCTCGCGATGATCGGAAAGGCTGAGAGAGGTCTCGACACAATTGCATCGATTAAGTCCCATGAGCGTGTCTATCTAACAGCCGTTGGCGGCGCGGCATATTTGGTCTCGCAAGCTATTCGCTCAAGCCGCGTCGTGGCCTTTGCAGACCTAGGAATGGAAGCAATATACGAATTTGAGGTGGAGAACATGCCCGTGACAGTCGCTCTAAGTGCCGATGGTGACAATGTTCACGCGTCAGGTCCTGAATATTGGCGCCAACGTATGAGCCAAGTCTTGCCATTCAAAGGGATGTAATTCGGCCGGCACGGCGTCGTGCGACGGCGCGTAGACGGAAGCCGCGTTGACCTGACTGGTCTCGCAATCATCCTTCGCAGCTGTTAGCGTGCATCCATCGACGAAGCTCATCTGCCCCGTTAAAACTGTACGCGGTTGAAGGCGACGTGGTGCTCTGCTACTCGACATCTCGGTGGAGGATTATACGCCAACGATTGAGTTAGTCTGGCGCGGCGGGTTATCTAAACGTCGCTCTAGATGTTTAGTCCCGGCTTTTCTGGAGCGGATTTAGCCTGAAGCGTTCGGACTTGGATGTCCAGGTCTTGCAGATGAACTCATAAGCGTGAGACCCTTGAGAGTCTTTAGCCTGCGCGCGTAGTTGTAGGCCGCGACGAAGTCTGCAAGGTGCTGCCGAAGCTGGCTGTGGCTCACATAGTAGAAGCGTTTGACGGTGGCATCCTTGATGGTGCGGTTCATCCTCTCGACCTGGCCGTTGATCCAAGGATGCCTGGCCTTGGTCGTGCGGTGGTCGATGTCGTTTCTGGCGCAAGTGTATTCGAAGGCATGAGCCCGGAAGAGTTCGCCGTCGGCGATTGCTTGCCTGATCAACGGCACGGCCACCCGCCGGCGCCCGGCGTGGTGAACTGGATGCCGTGGTCGGTGAGCACGGTGTGGATCTTGTAGGGAACTGCTTCGATCAGTCGCAACAAGAATTCCCACGATACGGCGGTGGTGGCCTTCTCATGCAGTTCGACGAAGGCGACCTTCGACGTGCGGTCGATGGCAACGAACATATGCAGCTTGCCCTGCTCGGTGCGCACCTCGGCGATGTCAATGTGGAAGTAGCCGATCGGGTAGCTCTTGAACTTCCTCTTCGCCGGCTTGTCGCCCTCGACAGTAAGCGGGCAGCTGAGGCCGTTCAGCGCTGGTAATTCCATGGCATGAGGGCGTCGATATCGCTGTTTGGCCAGCCATTGGCAATGCGCTCGAGGGTCAGGGTGAGCCAGGCGTGCGGATCGACCTGATTCATCTTGGCGGTGGTCAGCAGGGTGGCGATGGTGGCCCATGTCCGTCCGCCGCCGTCGCTGCCCGCGAAGAGGCTGTTCTTTCGGGTAATTGTGAAGACCGATTCATTATGCACCCCCTCTTCAAATGGCGGGAAACAGCGATTTCTGATTATCCTCGTTGATGATACGCGGAGATTTGCGCGCCAAATCGGCCTTGATCCGTTCATCTTCAAGGTCGCCAGCGCGGATCTGGTAGGGCGCACCGCGCATGACCTGTTCGGCTGGCGATATGCCGTCCCTGACGAAACGGCGGATTTTGACGTGCGACACGCCGAGCTTCGCGGCCGCGTCCGACATGGTAAGCCATTCGCCGTTCTTGTCGGAAGAGCGATAGCCGCTGATCTTGTGCACCGTGCGCAGCGATTGGACGCGACGCGCGGTCCAGGTCTTTCCCTGACCGGTCTGCATGCCCATGCGATTGAGTGTGACAGCGATCTCGGCATCCGACCACCGGGTTGCCATGGATCGCATGATCGCCAGAGCCTCCTCAGGCGTACGCTGGCCATGCTCTCCGGATTTGGGCTTGCGAACCCGTACCTGCGAGTGCTGGCCTCCATGCCAGTGGATGGTCAAGATCACGTCGCGCGCATCGTCATCGACATCCGCCACGATGTCCTTGATGAGCGCGCGCAGCAGTTGCTGACGACAGCGCATGTCGACACCCGGCGCATTCCAGGTGGCCTCGAGATCCTGGGCGAGGCCCGTGAAGTCCGGAACCGCGTCGACAGCCTCCACACGCTGGACTTCGCTCAGCCGGGCCTCGCAGGTCTCCACGCGCCTGAGCGTGGCTTCCCAACTCCTCTCAAGCTGGGCCGCAATGAGCCGGTTCTCCGGGTCGCAGGCCGCATAGCGGCGCTCGACGAGCGATGCCTCGTAGCGCGCCTGCTGTAGGTCCAGCTCAATCATCTGCCGGCGCCTGGCTTCGCTCTCCAGCTGCATCCGTTCAGCCTCCAACGCCGCTTCGATCGCCATCGGCGCAACCGCCTCCAGCGCTTCGCGGGTCACCGCCGCGTTGGTGCGAAAGCCGTTGAACGACATGCATCGCGCCTGCGCCCATCATGGTGTTGCCGCGCTCGCAACGATAGACCGGATACTGGCCACGTCCGGCATACGTGACAACCAGTCTTCGCCCGCATCGACCACAGGAGAGAAGACCCGGAAGCAGCGCGCGACCGCCGCGGCCCGACTTGACGCCGCCGGCTTTGCCATAGGCGTTGGCCGCGAGCAGTTCCTGGTTCCGTTCGTACTCGCTCCATCCAATATAGCCTTCGTGATGCTCCTTGAGCACCACCGCCACTCGCTGGCCGGCTTGTAATGACCATAGCTCTTGCGGACGCGGCCATCGACGATCTCAGTGCGCTTCTCGCTCTTACCATAGACATAGGCGCCAGCGTAGAATGGGTTCTTCAGGATCGAGATCACGTTGCGGTAGCGGACCGGAACCCAATCGAAGGACACCATCTTCTTGCCGTCGGAGGGTCTGGGGAAATGCACGCCATCGTCGATCATCGAGATCAGGACCTGGCGCGCACTGCCGAGTTCGCGGAAGCGCGCGAATATCAGGCGAATGGTCTCCTGCAGGCGCATGTCGGGATCGAACCCGAGACCGTAATCGCGGTGCCAGACATAGCCGAAGGGCACGGAGATGCGCAGTTCTCCGCGCTGTGCCTTGGCGCGGGCGGCCTCGTACATGCGGGCACGCAGCACGCCGAGCTCGAACTCGCTGATGCTGCCCTTCATACCGAGCAGCAGGCGGTCGTTCGGCAATCCCGGATCGTAGACTCCGTCCAAATCGATCACCCGTGCATCGACTTCGCCGCACAACTCGAGCAGCCGATGCCAGTCCGGTCCGTTGCGAGACAGGCGGGACGCCTCCAAGCAAAGCACAGCGCCCACATGACCGGTGCACAGATCGTCGACCAGGCGCTCGAAACCAGGACGTTCCACAGCTCCACTTGCGGTGCGTCCCAAGTCCTCGTCGATCACCTCAACCTTGCGGAATCCCCAGCGCCGCGCGACGTCGACCAACTCATATTGCCGACGCTGGCTCTCGAGATTGAGCTGTACTTGCGCCTGCGTGGACTGACGTACATAGACGACGGCCTTGCGCTTGAGGACGGCAGTCGGAATCAGATTACTGCTCGTCATCGCAGCTCTCCTCCTCCGTTGCCACGCCGGCGGCGGCCATCAGTACGTTGGCGAGCCGGGCGATCACTATGGTCCGTTGCGCTGAACTCAGCCCGTTCAGCTTCTCCGAGTCGAGCGGCAAGCTGAGTTGGCGAACGACCACCAGAGATCGTGTCGGGGGTGGCAGGGTTCTCATGTTGCGCCTCCGCGATGGTGAAACCATCCGAAGAGCCTCGCCGGAAACGGCGTTCGATCAAGAGCTTGTGCAGCTCAAGCAGCGCGGCAAGCGATACGCGCGGGGGGCCCAGGTCCATCGCCGCGCAAGCCACGGGATCGATCATCCAGGCCGGAGCGGTAATGACATGCCCGGGCGCGACGACGAGATGAATGATCCGGCCGTTGGCGCGCTCTTCGCTGTTCTCGCAGCGAAGCCGACGTCCGAAATACGGGTGCCAACGGTAATGGACCTCGACCTCCTGCCCAACATGGGCAGAATGACCCCGAGATGGCCTGCGGCCGGATGGCGCGCTCGACGGTGTTGGAGTCGATTTCGATCCGGCCGTCAGTGAGGAAGCGCTCCAGCGCGGCACGCCGGCCGAGTGCATAGCGGATCGCCTCGGCCGGCTTCGATTTTCCCGACAGCTTGGGCAGCTCCTTTTCCCACAGCGCAAAGAGAGCGGCAACGATGACGGCGGATTTCTCCTGACGCGCAGTTATCCGTACTGCCGGGTCCTGGCCGCGTACGGCCTCCTCGGCGGCCCACAGTGGGGCCATCTGCGCCACCGTCTGCGAGGCGATAACGGAGGAGCCTGCGGCATGCAGTTCGTAGAACTTGCGCCGCACGTGCGACCAGCACGCCGCCAGCATCACGCCGTCATTGCCCCGATCGGATCGGGCCAGCCGGTTATAGGCGGCGTATCCGTCGACTTGCAGGATGCCGCGATAGCCGTCCAGATGACGGGCGACACATTCGCCGGCGCGGCTGTCCTCGAAGCGGTAGGCGACGATGGGCGGTCCACTGCCGCCAAAGGGCCGATCATCGCGGACATAGGTCCAGAGGTAGGCCGTCTTGGCCTTGCCAGATCCCGGCGCCAGCGTTGGCAGCGTGGTCTCATCGGCGAAGACCCGCTCCCCCTGCTTGATGCGAGCCAGTGCGTAATCGGCGAGCGGCTCGAGCTCGAAGCCGAGCTTGCCCATCCACTGCGCCATCTGTGACCGGTCGATCTCGACCTGATCGCGGGCATAAATCGCTTCCTGGCGGTAGAGCGGCAGGCCATCGGCGTATTTCGACACCGCGATCTGCGCCAGCAGCGCTTCGGTCGGAATGCCGCTTTCGATGATGCGGGCGGGCGCGGCTGCCTGGATGACGCCGTCCCAACCCTTGTAGGCATATTTGGGGCGACGCGTAACGATCACCCGGAACTTCGCCGGGGTGACATCGAGCCGTTCGGAGACGTCCTCGCCGATCAGGATCTTTTCCAGCGCTTCGCAGCCAGCAGGCGTTTCGGGCTCGATGACCACCTCGACCCGTTCGAGATGGGCCGCAAAGCCTTTGCGAGGACGCGGAGCGCGCTTCGCTTTCGAGCCGCCCGCAGACTTCTCCATCTGCGCTTGGATGGCCGCCACGCCGGTTTCGATCTCGTCGAAGACCAGCGCATACTGCTCCTCGCTCAGCGCACCGGCCCGCAACCTTTCGGAGCGGCTGCCGAAGCGCGCCCGCTCCAGCATCTTCACCACCGCCGTCAGTCGTGCGATCCGCTCCTCGGCGCTCTTGTTGACCAACTCGAGATGCGTATTGTGGGCTTCGAGATCGGCATTACGCTCTTCCAGACCGGCGGCTTTTTCGGCCATGGCAACAACCATCGCCTTGAGCGCGTCAACGTCGTCCGGGAGCGCGAGATCGGGTGCCGACATGGCCAAAATCAGAGCATATTCGCGGGCAATTTTCCCGCTTTTTCAGATCCCTGATTCATCATGCCGCAGGGTTTTACCCAACCGATTGCGGCCGCCTGACGGTCTCCGTTCGAACCCGTTTCCAGTCCATTCCGTCAACCAGAGCCATGAGCTGAGCATGATTGAGCTGGACCCGGTGGTGGCCGATCCGCGGCCAGCAGAACTTCGCCTCATCCAGCCGCAATGGATCCGAGCCGGCATCGCGCACCAGTGCCAAAAGGCCGTCGGGACCTTTTCTAAAATCGACGGGATGACTGGCGACCAACACCTTCACGCCAGCCGGGATCATGCCTGGCGAACCGCCCGGATAATCCGCACCAGCTGCTCCTCATTGATATCGGCACCGGCGCGAATGACCACGCCACCCAGCTCGATCTCCACCGACGCAGACGCTGTCGGCGTGACCTCGACAAAGCCGAGCCGCTCCGCATCCCTGTGTGGCGTGACCGCACCGCTCTTGATCGCCTTGCTCCGCCAGCCGAACAGCTGGGCCGGCGCCATCCCCGCCTGTCTGGCAATGGCCGATACATTCGCGCCCGGCTTCAGTGTCGCCTCGATCAGCCGCGACTTCGCTTCCGCCGACCAGCGCCGCCGCGGACGCTGCGGGCTTGCCTCCAGTCGGTTGGCAACCGCTTCAAGAACATGGAAACTTCTATCATCAGGCATAGGCGCAGACATAGAAATTGACACTGCAAGCTCCTCGGCTCCTTGCTTCAGTGTCAGTATGTCTCGCTCATCACCTCAAGCCGCGCCAGATGGGGTCAGCTTGGCGCTTACCCTCGACATCGGGCAACCGCGAGATGCCGTGCCGCTGTAAACATCGGCGCAATGACGAGCGCGTCAGATGCGGGAGTGTCGGCTGAAGGGCATAGAGACAGTCATCAAGGGGGAGCAGTGTGTGCCTGCGGAAGGCCACGATGAGCGCCTCCTCTTCCAACGACAGCACTGTCGAACGCGGGTCTTGCGGCCCGGTCGGCAGATCGGCGACCGAGGAGCGCTTCTTCCATTTCGCCACGGTCTTCTGGTTGATCCCGTAGCGCTTGGCCAGAACCCTCAGGCTCTCTTGACTATGCTGTATCGCTCGACGGATCGCCGCTGTCGTTGTGGCGCTCCCACTGATGAACTTGTCCCATAGCGCATCCTTCGTTTCGTAAGACAAGGATGCCCCATCAAAGCCTGGGATCAAACATCTAATGATTGTAAGTTGTTTCGACGGCTAGGCCAACCAAGCTTTCTCCGCAACCCGGTTGTCATCGAGGTCATAGCGCGAATGCGGGTTTATTCCCCGTAAGTTGGAGGAATAGCCGTCAAGGTAGTCGCGATCACGAAGCAGGACATACCACTTTCGTCCGCAACCATCTGCTGGCATTCAAAATAGATCTGTTGGCGCTTGCTTTCATCGAGTTCAACGCGGGCCTGCGCAAGCAGCGCATCGAACTGTGGCGAACGCCAATCAGACTCGTTACTTTTGGCAGCCGAGCTGAGCATTTGAGTAAGGGCTCGATCCGCGGGGCGGCGGCCCCATAACGTAACGCAGAACGGGACTTTCATCCAAACGCAGCCCCAATATTCATTGACCGCGGCACGTGTCAGAGTCATATCAATCCCGGCCGTCTTCAATGACTGTCGAAAAACCCTGGCCACATTCGACGGCAGAACTCCAAGCTGCTGCCGAGGTGAACAGTTCCACTTTTGCCCCGGGCTTGAGATCCGCTTTCTTGAAGTGGAATGCGGCTTTGTCAGGATCATATGTCCGCTGCGGCATGTCCGTGTTGTAGAACTTGCTCGTCGGGTCCAGGGGGTGATCGTTGCCTGGAACCGCGTAACCCTTATAAATCAGTTTAACGATTTCTTCGCGATCGATACCCCACTTCATCGCAAGACGAAGATTTGAACCGCACCGGGTTTGCCGGAGGCCGTTTCGTTTGAGTCACGCGGCCATGGCTGGTTCTTCCAGCATGGCGTAGTTCCGTTCCTCGGCTTCGGCCGGCGGGATGGTTGCCGATGGGCTCCAGCAGCCGGCGATCGTTGAACCAGTCGACCCATTCCAACGTCGCGAACTCGACGGCCTCGAATGAGCGCCAGGGTCCGCGTCGGTGGATCACCTCGGCCTTGTAGAGACCGTTGATGGTTTCGGCGAGAGCATTGTCAAAGCTGTCGCCGACGCTGCCGACCGAGGGCTCGACGCCGGCCTCCGCCAAGCGCTCGGTGTATCGAATGCTGACGTATTGGCTGCCTCTATCGCTGTGGTGCACGAGCCCGCCACCCTGAACAGGGCGTCGATCGTGTAATGCCTGTTCCAGGGCATCGAGAACGAAGGCGGCATGCGCCGTCCGGCTCACCCGCCAGCCGACGATCCGGCGGGCATAGGTGTCGATGACGAAAGCCACGTAGACGAAGCCGGTCCAGGTCGCGACGTCAGGTAAAGTCGGAGACCCACAGCATGTTCGGCGCCGGAGCATAGAACTGGCGATTGACGTGATCGAGAGGGCAAGGTGCGGCCTTGTCGCTCACCGTGGTGCGGATCGGCTTGCCGCGGATGATGCCTTCGAGACCCATGGCCTTCATCAGGCGGGCAACCGTGCAGCGGGCGACGTCGAAGCCCTTGCGCCGCAACTGCCGCCAGACCTTGCGAACGCCGTAGACGCGGAAGTTCGCCTCAAACACGCGTCGGACCTCATCCTTCAAGGCTGCATCCCGTCTTGCCCGAGCCGACAGCCGGCAGGGGTCGACGCGCTTGGCGACATGGTCGTGGTAGGTCGACGGGGCGATCGGCAGCACGTTGCAGAACGACCCCATGCGCCTTGCGGTGATCGTCGATGAACGCGATCATGGCCTGAACCGGCGGTCGAGCTCCGTCTGGGCAAAATAAGCGGAAGCTTTGCGGACGATCTCGTTCGCCTGTCGAAGCTCGCGGTTCTCGCGTTCCAGAGCCTTGAGCTTCGCCGTCACATCCGAGGGCACGCCAGCGCGGACGCCGCTGTCGCGCTCGGCTCTCTTCACCCACTCATACAGTGTTTGCGCCGTGCAGCCGATCTTGGCTGCGATCGATGAGATCGCCGCCCATCGCGAGGTGTGCTCGCTTTCGTGATCCAGCACCATCCGAACCGCGCGGTTGCGAACCTCGGGAGAAAACTTGTTGGTCGTCTTGCTTGTCATGGCTCCACCTTCTCAGGAGTTGGAGCCTCCGATCAACCCGGCGCGGTTCAAGTTTCCATATTGGTAAGACATATAAACACAAACTTCTCCGCTCATAAGTTCTGGATCCAACGTATCGGTCGAGGATCCGCCCTTTACGCCCACGATCAGTTTGCCGCCCCGCGTGGGAGATTGTGCCGACGATTCCTTCAGTAGCAGGACTCCGCCCAAGCCAGCGCCTATGCCCACAACCACGGACCTCTGGAGAAGACTCCTTCGCGTGATATCAAAAATCGACATCTCAGATTTCTTGTGCATTTTTATTCCCTTTTTGCTCGTTCAAGACTGTTAGGGGTGCGAAGATAAAAGCCGGCTCGGGAGGGCAAATACTATAGACGCGCTCGGCTTTCTTTGATTCGGAATCAATGAGCCTGTCCATGTCGCGGGGGAAGACATCGCGATTTTGCATTCCGCTGTTGATCAGTCGCCTTCACGACGAACGGATCGTCACCCCAGAGCGCATCTCAAGCTTAGAAAGTACTGCCTATTTATCGACATCGGTTTTCCAAGGATTTTGATGCTAAATGCAATAAAGGCGCTCTTTACCTGCCAAGGGATGACCTTTAAACCCGGCTCTGATGCATCCAAATTGGCGATAAGACAACGAACGGCAGTAGGCTTAATAATGACTCGGCGCAAACAACAGGTCTCGCGAGCCCCATTCTCCGTGTTGCCCTCATTATGCGCTCCTAGCGCCTAAAAGCCGAAAATTTTCTGCAATGTGAAAAGTGTATTGTGATGCCTGAATTTTCCTTTAGGATAATGCCGGCCGCTCGGACGAGAAACCGATAAGGGAACCCGCCGCTGGAACGGTCGTCACAGCCAATGGGAGTTAACAATGGGTTTTGAACATTCGAGCAACAAACCGTTGCTCCAGATTGATCGGCGAACTTTGCTTCGTGGATCCGTAGGTCTCGGCATAGCCGGCGCTGTTGGCCGTTTTGTTCGGCCGACAACGGCATTTGCTCAAACGCCCCGGCGTGGCGGCAAATTTGTCGCCGCGGTTAAGAGTGGATCGACGACCGACACGCTTGACCCCACGATAATGCTTTCTACGGTCTCGCTGTTTGTCTCCTACCAGTTTGGCAACCGGTTGCTGGAACGCACAACAGATGGAAATTTGGTCAGCGAGTTGGCTGAGAGCTGGGAGCCGAGCGATAGCGGAAAAACGTGGACGTTCACCCTGAGAAAGGGTGTTACCTTTCACAACGGTAAAGAACTCACCGCCAATGACATGGTCTACTCGCTGAACCGTCACCGCGGCCCCGATACCAAATCGGGCGCTGCCGCCCTGATGAAGGCGATCAAGGACATCAAGGTGGACGGCCCCTACCAATTGACGGTGACCTTGTCTGCGCCCGACGTCAACTTCCCATTCCTGATGACCAATGCGGCGCTCATTGCCCAACCGGAGGGAGAAGACCCGGCCAAGGGAATCGGAACGGGACCGTTTATCATTGACTCGGCGCAACATGGCGTACGGTACAATTATCGCCGAAATCCTAACTATTTCAGGTCAGAGGAGCCATTGTTCGACGAGCTGGAGATTTTGGTTATCAATGATGATATGGCCAGAATATCTGCGCTGCTGTCCGGATCAGCACACTTTGCCTCGAACCTCACACCGAACCTTGTTGAGCGGATTAAAGATTCCCCGTCTGTCAAGGTCGACGTAGCGGATACCACTAAGTTTTACTATTTTGTGATGCAAACGAACAAGGCGCCGTTTGACAACCCCGACCTAAGACTCGCGCTCAAATATGCGGTCGATCGGGATTTGATCTTAAAAACTACACAGGCGGGCTACGGCACCATCGGCAACGACAATCCCATCAATTCGATCTATCCGCTTTATTCGCCGCTGCCCCAGCACACGTACGATCCCGAAAAAGCCAGCTTCTATTACAAGAAGTCCGGCCACAGCGGCGCAATCGAACTTTACACATCAGAATCCGTGTTCCCGGGCGCAGTCAACGCGGTAGAACTCTTCCAGCAAACGGCAGCGAAAGCTGGCATTACCGTCAATCCAAAGCGTGTGCCGCATGACGGGTATTGGAGCGACGTCTGGATGAAAAAGCCGTTCTGCGCCTCCTCTTTCGGCAGCTTAGCCACTGAAGATCAGGCGTTTACCCAGCCATTCGCAAGCGACTCTCCGTGGAACGACGGTAACTGGTACCGGCCGGAGTTTGACAAGCTTCTCGTCCAGGCCAGGTCAGAACTCGACCTCGAAAAGCGCAAGTCCCTCTATCATGATGCCGCGGAAATGGTTCATGAAGACGCAGGCCACATAACCTTGATGTTTTCAACAGCTATCAATGGGCTGGCGAAAAACGTCCAGGGTTTCGTGGGTGATCACTTTAACGGCGAGGGGAAAAACTTCGCGCGTTGCTGGTTCGAGGCCTGATAAGCGAATTGCGAGCCTGCCGCGGGGGGGGGGGGCCCCGGGAGACCGCGCGCCGGGGGGGCCCCGCCAGCCACAATAAAAAAAAAAGAAAAAAAAAGCGTCGCTAGTGTAAAGAGGTAAGGCGCAGAGGCCACCCGC
>NZ_JAMYTU010000040.1:0-46566 GCF_040322615.1 Mesorhizobium sp. M0119 | reverse complement strand
GGCGCCGGGCGCGGGGCAGCAAGCGGGCTTGCCCGGGGGGTGCTAAATCGAGGCCCGCGCACGCCCCACGGTGGGAATCGGTGAGGGGCTGGGGGGCGGTGGTTAGCCTGGGGTCTTGTGGGGCGCGGATCGCGCCCCAGTCCTCCGGTGAGGTCCACAGATGCGAGGCCTCGACGCCGCGCGCGTTGAGCGCCTTTTCCAGCATGGCGATCGACGCCACGTCGATCAGCTGGGTCGGCTTGCCGTCCGGCCCGGGCACCGGCATCGAGCCCAGCGCGCCGGCATTGCCGGTTGGGCCGCCAAAAAGCCGGCCATTGAGCACGATGCCGCCGCCGGCAAAGGCGCCGATATAGAAATAGACGAAATCGCGCGCCGCGCCCGCCGCCTGGCCGAACACGAGCTCGGCCCCGCAGGCCGACGTGGCGTCGTTTTGCAGATAGACTGGAAATTCGCATTGCGCCTGGATGTCGGCGCGGATGTCGCGATGGCGCCATTCGTCCATGATTTCACGCGGCGCGCCGGCGGTGTCGGCCCAGTTCCACAATTCGAACGGCATGGCGATGCCAAGCCCGGCGATGCGTTTATCCTGCGCAGGGGTGAGTTCGCCGCGCATCTTTTTCATGCCGCTTGTGACGAATTCCACCGTCTCGCGCGGGGCAGGGTAGCGGTAGGAATGCTGCAGCATCGAGCGCACATTGCCGAGGAAATCGATCAGCACCAGCTCGGCGCTGCGGCGGCCGATCTTCAGGCCGATGAAATAGGCGCCGTCGGGATTGAGCGCCATGGGTATCGAGGGCTGGCCAATCTTGCCGCGCAAGGGCGCCTGCCGGACGAGCAGGTCGTCCTCCTCCAGCTCGCGCATGATGACTGACACTGTCTGCGCCGAAAGGCCGGTCATGCGCGCAATGTCGGATTTGGCCAGGCTGCCGTGCTGGCGCACCAGCGACAGAACCAGCCGCTCATTGTGGTCCCGCATGCCACTTTGATTGGTGCCGCGGTGCAGGCGGCTTTCGGCCGCATCGGGCGAGCCGTGCCTTGTAATGCCGGTCTCCACCCCTGTTCCTCCCGTCGTTTCCCCTCAATGCTTTTGGTCTAGAGTGAGTGAACAATCCTGCATTGTCAATAATAAATAAGAGTGATTTAATTATTGACAGTGCTGGCGGAGTGGTGTCTCTTGAAGTCGGCGTCGACACTGGGAGATTTCGTCGGACGCGCTGCAGATGCCGGTTGGCCGGCATCCTAAATGGTTCCATGGGAGGAAAATCGTGACCACGTCAAAACTGTTGAAATCCACCGTGTTTGCGGCGGCCGGTCTGAGCTTGATTGCGTTTGCATCGACCGCGTCCGCAGCCAATGTCAGTGCTTGCCTGATCACCAAGACCGACACCAACCCCTTCTTCGTCAAGATGAAGGAGGGTGCCGCCGCGAAAGCCAAGGAAATCGGTGTCGATCTGAAAGCCTATGCCGGCAAGGCGGAAGGTGACAATGAGGGCCAGGTTGCGGCGATCGAATCCTGCATCGCCGACGGCGCCAAGGGCATTTTGATCACCGCCACCGACACTGCGGCCATCGTGCCGGCGGTGAAGAAGGCGCGCGATGCAGGGGTGCTGGTGATCGCTCTCGACACGCAGCTCGAGCCTGCCGATGCCGCGGATGCGACGTTTGCGACCGACAATTTCAAGGCCGGCGAGCTTATCGGCTCCTGGGCAAAGGCTACCTTGGGCGACAAGGCCAAGGATGCGCACATCGCCTACATGGATCTGATCGCCAGCCAGCCCTCCGTCGACGTCCAGCGTGATCAAGGCTTCATGAAGGGCTTCGGCATCGACCTCGGCGATCCCAAGAAGATCGGCGACGAAACCGACGCACGCAACGTCTGTCATGATCTGTCGAGCGGCAATGAGGATGGCGGGCATACTGCCATGGAGAATTGCCTCCAGAAGGATCCGGATATCAACGTCGTCTACACCATCAACGAACCTGCGGCCGCGGGCGCCTACCAGGCGCTGAAGGCAGTCGGCAAGGAGAAGGACGTCCTGATTGTCTCGGTCGATGGCGGCTGCCCTGGTGTCAAGAACGTTGCCGAGGGCGTGATCGGCGCCACTTCACAACAATATCCACTGCTCATGGCCTCGCTCGGCATCGAAGCGATCAAGACCTTTGCCGACACCGGCAAGAAGCCGGAGCCGTCGCCCGGTCTGGATTTCTACAACACCGGCGTCACGCTGATCACCGACAAGCCTGCCGCCGGCATCGAATCCATCGACACGAAGCAAGGCCTCAGCAAGTGCTGGGGTTGATTTGATCCCCTGATCGGCTCAACTTCAAAACAACAATAGAGAATGTGGAGCGGTTTCGGCCGCTCCACATCACAGGCGGGGAGGCCGACTTGAGCGTCGAAACAACCAGGAGCAAGGGACCGCAGGAATTCGAGACGGGCCTGGCCGCCAGCGACGCCAGCGTCGCTTCATTCGAGACGCATTCCCGCTCGACATTGGAGAGCATCCAGCACCGCTTGCACAAAAGCCCCGCCATGGTGCCGCTGATCATCCTGCTCATCTCGGTGGTTCTGTTCGCAGTCGTCGTCGGTGGCCGCTTCTTTTCTCCCTTCACCCTCACCCTGATCCTCCAGCAGGTGGCGATAACAGGCATGGTCGGCATCGCGCAGACACTGGTGGTGCTCACCGCTGGCATCGACCTGTCAGTCGGCGCCATCATGGTGCTGAGCTCGGTTGTTATGGGCCAGTTTGCCATGCATTACGGTGTTCCAGCGCCGGTCGCCGTTGCCGTCGGGCTGCTTGTCGGCGCGATTTGCGGCTTGATCAACGGCGTTCTCATCGCCTGGGTGAAACTGCCGCCCTTCATCGTGACGCTCGGCACCTGGTCGATCTACGCTGCCATCAACTTCATCTATTCCGGCAACGAGACCATCCGCAGCCAGGATCTCGAGGCAACGGCACCGCTGCTGCAGTTTTTCGGCGGCTCGTTCAGGATCGGCGGCGCCGTCTTCACCTATGGCGTGCTGTTGGTGCTGATCATGGGGGCAATTGCCTGGTACGTGCTCAATCACACGGCATGGGGCCGGCATGTCTACGCAGTCGGCGACGACCCGGAAGCCGCGGAACTGTCGGGGGTGCGCGTCAGCCGGATGCTGGTCACGGTCTATACGCTGACTGGCATCATTTGTGCCATCGCCGGCTGGGCCTTGATCGGACGCATCGGATCGGTCTCGCCGCAGGCCGGGCAGTTCGAGAACATCAATTCGATTACCGCCGTGGTGATTGGCGGCACATCGCTGTTCGGCGGCCGCGGTTCCATCCTCGGGACCATCTTCGGTGCGCTGATCGTCGGGGTGTTCGCGCTCGGCCTCAGGCTTTGGGGGACAGATCCCCAATGGACGCAATTGTCCGTCGGCGCCCTTATCATCATCGCTGTTGGTATCGACCAGTGGATCAGGAAGATCTCGGCATGAACCAGACTCAGGAACCGATCCTTACCGCCCGCAGCCTGGTCAAGCGCTATGGCCGCGTCACCGCTCTCGACAGCGCCGACTTCGACCTCTATCCGGGCGAAATCCTTGCTGTCATCGGCGACAACGGCGCCGGCAAGTCGTCGCTTATCAAGGCGATTTCCGGAGCCGTCACCCCCGACGAAGGCGAGATCCGGCTTGAAGGCAAGCCTATTGCCTTCAAATCGCCGATGGAGGCCCGCGAGGCCGGCATCGAGACGGTCTATCAGAACCTGGCTCTGTCGCCGGCGCTGTCCATCGCCGACAACATGTTCCTTGGCCGCGAGATCCGCAAGCCGGGCTTTCTTGGCAGCTGGCTGCGCATGCTCGACCGTCCGGCGATGGAAAAGCGTGCCCGCGACAAGCTCACCGAACTTGGCCTGATGACCATCCAGAACATCAGCCAGGCGGTCGAAACGCTCTCGGGCGGCCAGCGCCAGGGCGTGGCAGTGGCGCGCGCCGCCGCCTTCGGCTCGAAGATGGTTATCATGGATGAGCCGACGGCCGCGCTCGGCGTCAAGGAGAGCCGCCGCGTGCTCGAACTGATACTCGACGTCAAACGCCGAGGCCTGCCGATCGTGCTGATTTCACACAACATGCCGCATGTCTTCGAGGTGGCGGACCGCATCCACATTCACCGGCTCGGCCGTCGCCTGTGCGTCATCGATCCGAAGCAGTATACGATGTCCGACGCGGTCGCCTTCATGACCGGCGCCAAGGTGCCGCCGGAAGCGGCGCTGGCGGCTTGAGCAAGAACTTGAAACCCATCGCTGAGGGACCCAAACACGCTGTTTTAAAATGCCAAATTGCCGCAGGGCAACCCGGCTCGCGGTCGCCTGAATCGATTGAACATCCGGTGGGATGCATTAGCATTGGCAGAGATGGTGAAAGCCGCATGATCCTGGCAATTTCACGAGAGGCAGCATGACGCGCGCGATGACAACCGAAGCTCCTCTGCCCACGCTCGAAAACCCGGATCCCAAGACGCTCGCCGAGGAAGTCTTGCAGGCCCTCAAATACAGGGTCGGTAAGGGCACCAACGTTGCAACACAGTACGATTGGCTCACCGCCTCGATCAAGGTTGTGCGCGACCGCATCGTCGATCACTGGATGCAGGCGACCCAAGAGGCCTACGCCCAGCAGGAAAAGCGCGTCTACTACCTGTCGCTGGAATTCCTCATCGGCCGCCTGATGCGCGATGCCTTCTCCAATCTCGGCCTGATGGACAATATGCGCGAGGCGCTGTCGTCGCTTGGCGTCGACCTCGACATCATTGCCGCGCTCGAACCGGACGCTGCCCTTGGCAATGGCGGTCTTGGCCGGCTCGCCGCCTGCTTCATGGAAAGTATGGCTACCGTCAATATCCCCGCGCATGGCTACGGCATCCGCTACGCCAACGGCATGTTCCGGCAGGAGATCCATGACGGCTGGCAGGTGGAGCTGCCCGAGACATGGCTCGATCACGGCAACCCCTGGGAGTTCGAGCGCCGCGAACGCTCCTTCGAGGTCGGCTTCGGCGGCTCGGTGGAATCGGTCACCTCGAAGGACGGCCGGCTGGAGCGGCACGTCTGGAAGCCGACCGAACATGTTCTGGCAGTCGCCTATGATACGCCGGTTGTCGGCTGGCGGGCCAACCGCGTCAACACGCTGCGTCTGTGGTCCGGCATGCCGGTCGACCCGATCCTGCTCGACAAGTTCAACGCCGGCGATCACATCGGTGCGCTCGCCGAAAGCAACAAGGCCGATGCGTTGTCGCGCGTCCTTTACCCGGCCGATTCCCACAAGGCGGGCCAGGAGTTGCGGCTCAGGCAGGAGTATTTCTTCTCCACCGCCTCGCTGCAGGACATCGTCCAGCGTCATCTCAGCCAGTATGGCGACCTGCAATCGCTGCCCGACAAGGCGGCGATTCACCTGAACGACACCCACCCGGCCATCGCCGTCCCCGAGCTGATGCGCCTGCTGATGGATGTCCACGGCATGGATTTCGACGAGGCCTGGCGCATCACCAAGCGCACCTTCGGCTACACCAATCACACGCTGCTCCCCGAGGCGCTCGAAAGCTGGCCGGTGCCATTGTTCGAGCGACTGTTGCCGCGTCACATGCAGATCGTCTACGCCATCAACGCCGAGGTGTTGCTCGAGGCGCGCGCCTCCGACCAGTTCTCGGACGAACAGATCGGCCGCATCTCGCTGATCCAGGAAAATGGCGATCGCCGCGTGCGCATGGGCAATCTGGCCTTTGTCGGCTCGCACTCGATCAACGGCGTCTCGGCACTGCATACCGAGCTGATGAAGGAGACGGTGTTTGCCGACCTTCACAAGCTCTACCCGGACCGCATCAACAACAAGACCAACGGGATCACGCCGCGGCGCTGGCTGATACAGTGCAATCCCGGCCTCACGGCACTCACCCGAGAGGCGATCGGCGACGGTTTCCTCGACGACATCAACGAGATAAAGCGGCTTGATCCTTTCGCCGAGGACGCCGCCTTCCGCGACAAGTTCGCCGCTGTCAAACGGGCGAACAAGACGAGGCTTGCCAATCTCGTTGCCGACCGCCTCGGTATCAAGGTCGACCCCTCGGCGCTGTTCGACATCCAGGTCAAGCGCATCCACGAATACAAGCGCCAGCTCTTGAACATTCTCGAAGCGGTCGCGCTTTACGACCAGATCCGCTCGCATCCGGAGCGCGACTGGATGCCCCGCGTCAAATTCTTCGGCGGCAAGGCGGCGCCCAGCTATCACAACGCCAAGCTGATCATCAAACTTGCCAACGACGTCGCCCGGGTCATCAACCGCGACCCGGCGGTGCGCGGTTTGCTGAAAGTGGTGTTCGTGCCGAACTACAATGTCAGCCTTGCCGAGATCATGATGCCGGCCGCCGATCTTTCGGAGCAGATATCGACCGCCGGCATGGAAGCGTCCGGCACCGGCAATATGAAGTTCGCGCTGAACGGCGCGCTGACCATCGGCACGCTCGACGGCGCCAACGTCGAGATCAAGGAATGTGTCGGCGACGACAACATCTTCATCTTCGGCCTGACCACAGAGGAAGTCGCCGAGCGGCGCAACAATGGTTACGATCCGCGCGTCGTAATCGAGGGATCGCCTGAATTGGCGCAGGCGCTTGCCGCGGTTTCGTCCGGGGTCTTTTCGCCTGGCGATCCGGACCGTTATCGCGACCTGATCAACGGCCTTTACCAGAGCGACTGGTTCATGGTCGCTGCGGATTTCGATGCCTACGCCGCCACCCAGCGCGACGTCGATGCCGTCTGGCGCAACAGCCCGGACTGGTACGCCAGAGCGATCCGCAATGTCGCCCGCGTCGGCTGGTTCTCGTCCGACCGCACGATCCGCCAATATGCGAAAGACATCTGGCACGTGCCCGCCTGATGTGATTGCATGAGACCAGGAACAATGTGGCCCTAGTGGAGTGATTTGACCTTCGCATCCCTTGGAAGGTCAGGCGGCCTGCGACTGTCGAATTCAAAACTTCACTAGAAACACACACTTGGTGCCCGAGGAGGGACACTGCCTGATGAGCAAGCCGCGCGCGACCGTTGCGACAAGCGGGCCGGACGGACTGGCGCCAGCCGGCGATGTCGCGGCGATTGTCGCCGGCACGCATGGCGACCCGTTTGCCGTGCTCGGCGTGCATGAGGCGGGGAAGGGCTTTGTCGCCCGCTGCTTCGTCCCTCATGCCGAGGTCGTCACCGCCTACACGCTGACCGGCAAGAAGGCCGGCGAGCTGTCGAGACGCGACGATCGCGGTTTCTTCGAAGGCAAACTGTCGCTGCGCAAACGCCAGCCGCTGCGCTATCATGCCAGGAATTCCGGCGGTGACTGGTGGCTGACCGATCCATATTCCTTCGGCCCCGTGCTCGGCCCGCTGGACGATTATTACATCGCCGAAGGATCGCATCTCAGGCTGTTCGACAAGCTCGGCGCCCATCTCATCGACCATGAAGGTGCATCGGGCGTGCATTTTGCGGTGTGGGCGCCCAATGCAAGGCGCGTCTCGGTGGTCGGCGACTTCAACGAGTGGGACGGCCGCAGGCACACCATGCGCGTCCGCCGCGACACCGGCATCTGGGAGCTGTTCATTCCCGACATCGGCGCTGGCCGCCCGTATAAGTACGAGATCATCGGGCCGGATGGCGTGAGATTGCCGCTCAAGGCAGATCCGTTCGCCTTCAAGTCCGAACTGCGCCCGGCCACCGCCTCGGTGACGGCATTGCCGCCGGCGCATGAATGGGGCGACGAGGCGCACCGGAACTACTGGCGCAATGCCGACCACAGGCGCGAAGCCGTATCGATTTACGAGGTCCATGCCGGGTCATGGCGGCTTCACGACGACGGCAGCTTCCTGTCGTGGGACGAGCTCGCCGACAGGCTGATCCCTTACGTGGTCGAGACCGGTTTTACCCACATCGAATTCATGCCGATCTCCGAACACCCTTATGACCCGTCCTGGGGCTACCAGACGACGGGTCTCTATGCGCCGACTGCCCGCTTTGGCGATCCGGACGGTTTTGCCCGCTTCGTCGACGGTGCTCACCGCGCCGGCATCGGCGTCATCCTCGACTGGGTGCCGGCGCATTTCCCGGTTGACGAACACGGTCTGGCAAAGTTCGACGGCACCGCACTCTACGAACATGCCGATCCGCGCAAGGGCTTCCATCCCGACTGGAACACCGCGATCTATAATTTCGGTCGTCGCGAGGTGATTTCGTTCCTGGTCAACAATGCGCTGTTCTGGGCAGAGAAATATCACGTCGACGGTCTGCGCGTCGATGCGGTCGCCTCGATGCTTTATCTCGATTATTCGCGTAAGGCCGGTGAATGGATTCCCAACGAGAAGGGCGGGCGCGAGAATCTCGAAGCGGTCAGCTTCCTGCAGCGTATGAACAAGGAGGTCTACGGCCACCATCCGGGTGTGATGACCATCGCCGAGGAATCGACCTCGTGGCCGAAAGTCTCGCAGCCGGTGCATGAAGGCGGACTGGGCTTCGGTTTCAAATGGAACATGGGCTTCATGCACGACACTTTGGAGTATTTCTCCAAGGAGCCGATTTTCCGCAAGCATCACCACAACGACATCACCTTCGGCCTGGTCTACGCCTTCAGCGAGAATTTCGTGCTGCCGCTGTCCCATGACGAAGTGGTGCACGGCAAGGGCACGCTGCTCAACAAGATGGCCGGCGACGACTGGCAGAAATTCGCGACGCTGCGCGCCTACTACGCCTTCATGTGGGGTTATCCCGGCAAGAAGCTGTTGTTCATGGGCCAGGAGTTCGCACAGCGCCGCGAGTGGAGCGAGGCGCGCGCGCTCGACTGGAACCTGCTCGATTTCCGGCTCCACCGTGGCGTCTGGCAGACGGTGCGCGATCTGAACTATCTTTACCGCTCGCGCCCGGCGCTGCATGCCCGCGACTGCGAGCCGGAGGGCTTTTCCTGGCTGATCGTCGACGACAGCGCGAACTCGGTATTTGCCTGGCTACGCAGCGCGCCGGGCGGCAATCCGGTCGCCGTCATTTCCAACTTCACGCCGGTGCCGCGCGACAATTACCGCGTGCCGTTGCCGCAGGCCGGAAAATGGCGCGAGATCATCAACACCGATGCCACGGATTATGGCGGTTCCGGCAAGGGCAATAGCGGCGGCGTCGAGGCTCGGGCGGAAGGAGGAGGCATTTCGGCGACGATGCTTTTGCCGCCGCTGTCGACGATCATGCTCGAATTCGTCCCGGACTGAGCTATGTCTGGAGCATCTAACCTGGGAGGATAGGAATGGCTGAAATAAAACGAACACAGCCGCTGGCACGCGACGCCATGGCTTATGTGCTGGCCGGCGGCCGTGGCAGCCGGCTCAAGGAACTGACCGACCGCCGCGCCAAGCCGGCGGTCTATTTCGGCGGCAAGACCCGCATCATCGATTTCGCGCTCTCCAATGCGCTCAATTCCGGTATCCGCCGCCTCGGCGTCGCCACCCAGTACAAGGCGCATTCGCTGATCCGCCATCTGCAGCGCGGTTGGAACTTCCTGCGGCCTGAGCGCAACGAGAGCTTCGACATTTTGCCGGCCAGCCAGCGTGTGTCGGAAACACAGTGGTATGAGGGCACCGCCGACGCCGTGTACCAGAACATCGACATCATCGAGGCCTATGGGCCGGAATACATGGTCATCCTGGCCGGCGACCATGTCTACAAAATGGACTACGAATTGATGCTGCGCCAGCATGTAGAGGCCGGCGCCGATGTCACCGTCGGCTGCCTCGAAGTGCCGCGTATGGAAGCCACCGGCTTCGGCGTCATGCATGTCGACAACAAGGACACCATCATCTCCTTCATCGAAAAGCCCGCCGATCCGCCGGGCATTCCCGACAAGCCGGATTTTGCGCTGGCCTCGATGGGCATCTATGTGTTCAAGACCAAGTTCCTGATGGAGCAATTGCGTCGCGATGCGGCGGAGCCCGGCTCGAGCCGCGACTTCGGCAAGGACATCATCCCTTACATCGTCGAACACGGAAAGGCGATCGCCCATCGTTTCGCCAAATCATGCGTGCGCTCGACCGCCGAGAACGAGGCCTATTGGCGCGACGTCGGCACGGTCGATGCCTATTGGGAAGCCAATATCGACCTGACCGACATCACGCCGGAACTCGACCTCTACGACCGCGACTGGCCGATCTGGACTTACGCCGAGTTGAAGCCGCCGGCAAAGTTCGTGCATGACGAGGATGGCCGCCGCGGGTCGGCGGTGTCGTCTCTCGTGTCGGGCGATTGCATCGTTTCGGGCGCTTCGCTGAAGCGAAGTCTGATCTTCACCGGCGCGCGCATCAATTCCTATTCGACGCTGGAGGAGGTCGTCATGCTGCCCGACGTCCATGTCGGCCGCAACGCCAGGCTGAAGCGCGTGGTCATCGATCACGGCGTCAGGATCCCGGAGGGGCTGGTGGTCGGCGAGGATCCTGTCCTCGACGCCAAGCGTTTCCGCGTTTCGGAAAAAGGCATCTGCCTCGTCACGCAGGACATGATCAACAGGCTGGGATCGTAGTGCATGCAGGTTCTGTCGGTGGCGCCCGAGATCTTTCCGCTGGTCAAGACCGGAGGGCTCGCCGACGTGACTGGCGCCTTGCCCGTGGCGTTGGCCGGCAACGGCGTCACCATGCGCACGCTCGTCCCCGGCTATCCCCAGGTGATGGGCGCCTTCAGGAAAAAGAAGGCGGTTCAGCAATATTCATTGCTGCAGGGCGGCAAGGCTTCGGTGCATGCCGTCCAGATCGCCGGGCTCGACCTGTTCGTGCTTGACGCGCCGCATCTTTTCGACCGCCCCGGCGGCCCATACGGCAACGCGACCGGCGCCGATTGGCCGGACAATTGGCGGCGGTTCGCGGCCTTGAGCCAGGTAGGCGGTGATATTGCCGGCGGCGCGATCTCAGGCTACCTGCCCGATATCGTCCATGCCCATGACTGGCAGTCGGCGATGACGCTCGCCTACATGCGCTACGGCAAGGCGGTCGGCACGCCGTCGATGATCACCGTGCACAACCTCGCCTTCCAGGGCCAGTTCGGCGCCGGCATTTTTGGCGAGCTTGGCCTGCCGGCACCGGCGATGGCGCTCGACGGCGTCGAATATTATGGCGGCGTCGGCTTCCTCAAGGCCGGCCTGCAGGCCGCCTGGGCGATCACCACGGTCAGCCCGACCTATGCGCAGGAAATCCGCTTGCCCGAATTCGGCATGGGCCTCGACGGCCTGATCAACATGCGCTCCGTCGATCTCCATGGCATCGTCAACGGCATCGATACCGAGATCTGGAACCCGGAAACCGACAAGCATCTGGTCTCCAATTACACGGCAAAGACGCTTAAGGCGCGAATGCCCAACAAGGCCGCGGTCGAGGACCGTTTCAGCCTCGATCGCGATGATAGCCCGATCGTCTGCGTGGTCAGCCGGCTGACCTGGCAAAAGGGCATGGACATACTGGCGGCGGCCGTCGATGGCATTGTCGCGGCAGGTGCACGGCTGGCAATCCTTGGGTCTGGCGACGCTGGGCTGGAAGGCGCGTTGCTTGCCGCCGCAGCCCGCCATCGTGGTCGCATCGGCGTCGTCGTCGGCTATGACGAGGGACTCTCCCACACCATGCAGGGCGGCTGCGACGCCATCATCATCCCGTCGCGCTTCGAACCTTGCGGGCTGACACAGCTTTACGGCCTGCGCTATGGCTGTGTGCCGGTCGTCGCCCGCACCGGCGGCCTTGCCGACACGGTCATCGATGCCAACGAAGCCGCCATCTCGGCCGGCGTGGCGACCGGTTTCCAGTTTGCCCCCGCCAATGCCGGCGCCTTGCTGCACGCCGTCCGCCGCCTTGTCGAGGCGCATGCCAATCCCGCGGTGTGGACGTCGATGCAGCGGCAAGGCATGAAGGCCGACGTGTCGTGGGACAAAAGCGCCGAAAAATATGTCGAACTCTATCGCTTGCTGCTTTCGAAAAGGGCTGCCTGACTGATGATCCGCACTATCGCCACCAAACCCTATCCCGACCAGAAGCCCGGCACCTCCGGGCTGCGTAAAAAGGTCCCGGTGTTCCAGCAGGAGCACTATGCCGAGAACTTCATCCAGTCGATCTTCGACGCGCTGGACGGATTCGAGGGAAAAACCCTGGTGATCGGCGGCGACGGCCGCTTCTATAACCGCGAGGTCATCCAGAAGGCCATCGCCATGGCTGCGGCAAACGGCTTCGGCAAGGTGATGGTCGGGCAGGGCGGCATCCTGTCGACGCCGGCCGCTTCGCATGTTATCCGCAAATACAAGACCTTCGGCGGCATCATCCTGTCGGCCAGCCACAATCCGGGTGGCCCGCATGAGGATTTCGGCATCAAGTACAATGCCGGCAATGGCGGCCCGGCGCCGGAAAAGCTGACCGACGCGATCTTCGAAAAAACCAAGGCGATTTCGAGCTTCAGGATCGCCGATATCGGGCCGGTCGACATCGACACGATCGGCACGGTCAAGGCGGCTGACATGACCGTCGAAATCATCGATCCGGTCACCGACTATGCCGAACTGATGGAAAGCCTGTTCGATTTCGATGCCTTGCGGGCGCTGTTCAAATCGGGCTTCCGCATGCGCTTCGATGCCATGCATGCGGTGACCGGCCCCTACGCCAAGGAGATCCTCGAAAACCGGCTAGGTGCGCCGAACGGCACCGCCCGCAATTTTATCCCGCTGCCGGATTTCGGCGGCCACCATCCCGATCCCAATCTGGTGCATGCAAAATACCTCTACGACGAGATGATGGGGCCGGATGCGCCAGACTTTGGCGCCGCCTCGGATGGCGATGGCGACCGCAACCTGATCATTGGCAAGGGCATTTTCATCACCCCGTCGGATTCGGTGGCGATGCTCGCTGCCAATGCCCATCTGGCTCCGGGCTACAAGGCCGGGCTGAAAGGCATCGCCCGTTCGATGCCGACCAGCGGTGCTGCCGACCGCGTCGCCGAAAAGCTCGGCATCGGCATCTACGAGACGCCAACCGGCTGGAAGTTTTTCGGCAATTTGCTCGATGCTGGTATGGCAACGATCTGCGGCGAGGAGAGTGCCGGGACCGGCTCCAACCATGTCCGCGAAAAGGACGGCCTGTGGGCCGTGCTTTTGTGGCTCAACATCCTTGCCGTGCGCGGCGAAAGCGCCAAGCAGATCGTCACCCAGCATTGGGCGGCGTATGGGCGCAACTACTATTCGCGCCACGATTACGAGGAGGTCGAGACTGATCGCGCCAACGCGCTTGTCGACGAATTGCGCGGCAAGCTTGGCTCGCTGCCTGGCGCCAGCGTGCGCGGCATGACGATCGCCAGCGCCGATGATTTCGCCTATCACGATCCAGTCGACGGTTCGGTCAGCAAGAACCAGGGCATCAGGGTGTTGTTCGAAGGCGGCTCACGCGTCGTCTTCCGCCTGTCAGGCACCGGCACCTCGGGCGCGACGCTACGTCTTTATGTGGAGCGCTACGAGCCGGACAACAGCCGCCACGATCTCGACACCCAGGAGGCGCTTGCCGACCTGATTGCGGCCGCCGACGATATCGCCGGGATTCGCAGCCATACCGGCCGCGCCAAGCCGAGCGTGATTACGTGAGCTTGGAGCGGCGCGCCTTTCCTTCTCCCCTTGTGGGAGAAGGTGGATCGGCGCGAAGCGCCGAGACGGATGAGGGGTGTTGGAAGGAATGCCGTCCGCGCCAAGCTGGAGCACCCCTCATCCGTCGCCTTTGGCGACACCTTCTCCCACAAGGGGAGAAGGGGGAGCTAACCTGGCAACGCCTCAAACTGTCTACGACCTGCTGCTGTGAGCGCGCGTGAGCCAACTCGGTGCAACTATCACCAAGGAAGGCATCCGCTTCGCCGCATGGTCCTCGTCGGCTCGGCGCATCTGGATCTCGATTTTCGACGAACACGGCAACCGCGAAGTCGACCGGCTGGAACTCCAGTCGGAAGGCGAGGGCGTCCACGCACGTTTTGTTGCCGGTCTCGGCGCCGGCACCCGATACGGGTTCCGCGCCGATGGCGACTACGCGCCGGAACACGGTCTCTGGTTCGATCCCGACAAGCTGCTGGCCGATCCCTATGCCGTCGAGATCGACAGGCCCTATGCCTATGACGGCCGGCTGGCCGCGCGCCGGGGCGATGGGGCCGACACGGCGTCGCTGATGCCGAAGGCCATTGCTGGCGCCTTGCCGGAACCCTTGCCTGCCTTGCCGCCTCTGTTTCGGCCCGGCGGCCTCATCTACGAGGTGCCGGTACGCGCCTTCACAAAGCTGCATCCGGACATTCCCGAGAAGCAACGCGGCACCATTGCAGCGCTCGCTCATCCCCTTGTTATCGAGCATCTGCAAAAACTCGGCGTCGCAGCCATTGAGTTGATGCCGGTGACTGCATCGATCGACGAACGGCATTTACCGCCGCTCGGTCTGCGCAACGCCTGGGGTTATAATCCCGTGACCTTCATGGCGCTCGATCCGCGACTGGCGCCCGGTGGTCTGGCCGAGTTGCGCGCCACGGTTGCCGCGCTGCGTGAGGCCGGCTTCGGCACCATCCTCGACCTGGTGTTCAACCACACCGGCGAAAGCGACCGGCTCGGCCCGACATTGTCGCTGCGCGGGCTCGACAACCGCGCCTACTACCGGCACGAGGCCGACGGCGCTCTGGTCAATGACACCGGAACCGGCAGTACGGTTGCGTGCGATCATGCGGTCGTCCGGGAAATGGTTCTCGACGCACTTCGTCACTTTGTCCAGCGCGCCGGTGTCGACGGGTTCCGCTTCGACCTAGCGCCGATCCTTGGCCGCGTCGACGGCATTTTCGACGCTGATGCGCCGCTGCTGAACGCCATTCGCAACGACCCTGTTCTCGGCGACCGGGTGCTGGTAGCCGAGCCCTGGGACATCGGACCGGATGGCTATCAGCTCGGCAATTTTCCGCCGCCCTTCCTGGAATGGAACGACAGATACCGTGACGATATCCGCCGCTTCTGGCGCGGCGACGGCGGTATGATCGGTGCGCTGGCGACGCGGCTTGCCGGTTCGTCCGACGTCTTTTCCAAAGCAGGCCAGACAACGAGCCGCAGCGTCAATTTCATCGCTGCGCATGACGGCATGACGCTGGCCGATATCGTTGCCTATGAGCACAAGCACAACGAGGCCAATGGCGAACAGAACCGCGATGGTCACGACGACAACCTGTCCTGGAACAATGGCGTCGAGGGCCAGGCCGACGACCGCGCGATCGTTGCGGCCCGTTTCGATGACCAGTGCGCGCTGCTGGCGACGCTCTTTGCCTCGCGCGGCACGATCATGCTGACGGCCGGCGACGAGTTCGGCCGCACGCAACGCGGCAACAACAACGCCTACTCGCAGGACAATGACATCACCTGGGTCGACTGGGCCGGGCGCGACCAGGCGCTTGAGCAGTACACCGTTCTGCTCGCCAAGATGCGTCGTGCCGTGCCGGCGCTTTTGGACGCAAGCTTTCTCACCGGCGAGCCAGCGGCCGGCTCGGAAATGCCAGACGTTGCCTGGCTGACTGAAACCGGCGTGACGCTCGACGAGGCAGCCTGGCACGATGCCAGGCGGCACCGGCTGGTCATGGTTCTCGCTAGCGATCGGGACAGTCGTCTTGCAGTGATCATCAACGGCGACCGCCGGGCCTGCATGTTCACGCTGCCGGAACGGGCGGGTTTTCATTGGCGCACGGCCACCGAAACGGATTCTGGCGATATCTCACGGCCGGTGCCTGGGCGAACGGTCATATTCATGATCGAACGCAGGACCGCGCGGGCGGGCGCAGGGGAGAGCCATGATGGCTGACAATGCCGAATGGTGGCGCGGCTGCGTCATCTACCAGATCTACCCGCGCTCCTTCCAGGACACGACAGGCGACGGTAGCGGCGATCTCAGCGGCATCACCTCGAGGCTGGCCCATGTCGCATCGCTCGGTGTCGACGCGGTCTGGCTGTCGCCTTTCTTCAAGTCGCCAATGGCCGACATGGGTTACGACGTTTCGGATTACCGCGCCGTCGATCCGATGTTCGGCACGATCGAGGACTTCGACGCCATGATCGCCGAGGCGCACCGGCTCGGCCTGAAGGTGATCATCGACCAGGTCTTGTCGCATTCGTCGGATCGGCACGAATGGTTCGTCGAAAGCCGCACGAGCCGCGACAACCCCAAGGCCGACTGGTACGTCTGGGCCGATGCGAAGCCCGACGGCACCGCCCCTAACAACTGGCTGTCGCTTTTCGGCGGCCCGGCCTGGGAATGGGACGCAACGCGCAGGCAATATTACCTCCACAATTTCCTCGCCTCGCAGCCGGACCTTAATTTCCACAATCCGCAGGTGCAGGACGCCTTGCTGGAAACGGTGCGGTTCTGGCTCGAGCGCGGCGTCGACGGGTTTCGGCTGGACACGGTCAACTACTATGTCCACGACCGCTGGCTGCGCAGCAACCCGCCTTTGGCGGAAAGCGTCGCCGGCATCAATACGGCAACCAGCACCTATCTTTACCAGGAGCATCTGTTCGACAAGAGCCAGCCGGAAAACCTGGCTTTCCTCAGGCGCTTCCGGGCCTTGATTGACGAATATGAAGGCCGCGCCGCGGTCGGCGAGATTGGCGACGAAAGCCGTTCGTTGCAGACACTCGCCGCCTATACCGGCGGTGGCGACAAGCTCCAAATGTCCTACACCTTCGACCTGCTCGGCCCGCAATTCTCGGCGGCGCATGTGCGTGGCTGTGTCGAGGCGTTCGAGAGTACGGTGTTCGACGGCTGGGTTTGCTGGGCATTCTCCAACCACGATGTCGTGCGCCATGTCAGCCGCTGGACAAGGCCAGCCGGCGATCCAGGCACGGTGGCAAAATTCTCGATCGCGCTGCTTTCCTGCCTGCGCGGATCGATCTGCCTTTACCAGGGCGAAGAACTCGGGCTGGAGGAGGCCGAACTGGCCTTCGAGGATTTGCACGATCCTTTCGGCGTCCGCTTCTGGCCGGCAATCAAGGGGCGGGATGGGTGCCGAACGCCGATGGTCTGGGAGGCTAGCGTCGACAACGCCGGCTTTTCGACCGGCAAGCCGTGGCTTCCAATCCCGGCAAGCCATCGCGCCCGGGCGGTCGACGTCCAGTACGGCGAGCAAACGTCCGTCCTGGCGAGCTACCGGGCGATGCTGGCCTTGCGCAAGCAGCATCCGGCGCTGGTTCGAGGCTCGATCCGGTTCCTCGATGCCGAAGGCGACGTCCTTGCTTTCGTTCGAGAAGGCGGTGACGAAAAGCTGCTCTGCGTCTTCAATTTCGCCGACGAGTTGGCCGACTGGCAATTGCCGCCGGACCTGGATGCGATAGAACCGATAGATCTTGGCGATGCTGACGGGGTCTTGCAGGAAAGAACTCTGTCGCTGTCGCCGCTAGGCTGCTTCCTCGGCCGGATCGGCTGATCTCTATTTCATCATCTCATTGAACAAGCACGGAGCGCCCGCAAGTCGCGCCGACAACCCGGACATCGGCCTCGCCGACATGCACACCAAGCGCCGCAAGCACGTTATAGACCAGTGCGTCGACAGGCGCCGTCACGCCGTTCAGAACCGTTACCACTGCCGGCTTCACCGTTCCGAGCAGGGCCGTCACGTCCAGCCCGAGGCCCAGCGCATTGACCGAGAGCGAAAGGCCGCTGACCAACGATGTCGTGAGCGATTGCGTCAGGTTTTTTGTGGCGACAGTTTTTATCGTCTTGTTGGCGATATCGGTGCTGTCGAACGTCAATGTGGTCGGATCGTTGTTGGTGATGGCAAGTGATGAAGAACCCTTCACATCGAGCAGATTGAGGGTAAGCAGCAGAAGCTTCACGCTTACTTGTGCAATCGTGGCATCGGAGAACGATTGCGGATTGCTGAAATCGGCGAAGGCCGATGGGTTGTTGTCGGCGTCGCTGGCGGCAAGGTGCAGCGAGGCCACGCCTGGCTGCGCGGCGATCGAGACCTTGATGCTATCCGGCCGGCCCGTCGGGCAGCTGATGTCGGTTAGCTTGGCTTCCGCATAGGCGACTTCGGCATGCAGAGGCAGGTTGACGGACAGCAGACTGATGCCGCCGCCGAGATTGGAATTGCCGATGCCGACTGTGGTGACCAGCTTGATGCGCGTCTGCGCGGTGCGCACCACGGTGCCTTTTTCCCCGACGGCCAGCCAGGGTGAGTATTGCATCGGTTCACCGATAGCGATGGCGAGCGTGGTGGAGGTAAGTCCCGGAATAGTGGCGCCGAGATCGACCTGGACCTGGTTTGAGCCATTGGCCAGCGAGGCGGCGGCACCCAGCATGCCCATCGCGCTTGCGTCGACGGAAAAGCCGGGAGACTTTTGTCCGAGGCCGAGCCTACCGATCGAGCCAAGATCGATAAGATGATTGAGGGGTATCTTGACCGTGTTGGTGGCCCTGGATGCGATCGTCTGCAGCACAAGTTTGCTGGCGCTGCCCGACCCGGACGCATTGGCCATGGCGGTCGCGATCTGGCCTACCGTCGCTTTTGACGCCAGCACGTCGGAATAGCTGACACCGGTTAGTTGCAACTGTACGGCAAGGGCATCGACGAACGAAAGCACGTTGACATCGGCCGAGATCAGCGCGTTGTAGTCCATGACGCTGAGCGAGATGTTGGCGCCCAGCAGCTTGCTGAGAAGCGCGTTGAGGATGCCGCCATTGACGCTGAGCAACCTGGACCCGACCGAGAACATCGCTTGCGGGGTCACGCTGGCAATGGCTTCGGTGCCGACAACCGGGGTAGGGATGAGCGAACTGGCGAAATACCGGGCGGGGATTTTTTGCAGAGTGACGCGAACGGCGTTGTAAGGCGTTTTACCGGCTTCGAAGCGCTTGTCGACTTCGACGGAGGACGCCGCTGAGTATCGGCCGCCGGTGACCGACACGACGGTTTTCCCAACCGTGGGAACGATTGTCTCACCCGGCTTTTGAACAATGATGCCGGGCATTCGGTTGTCACTGAGCGTGGTTACCGCCGCGGCTTCCATATTGTTGATGTTCGACGCCGCGGTGATCGCCGCCAGATCGGTCATCGCCTGGGCTTCCCTGCGCTCCGTGTAGATCGAACCTTCGTCGACAGCGAAGGCCGCCAGCCCCAGCGCGAATGGCGCTATCAGCGCCGTCATGACGGCAAAGTTCGCCTTCTCCTCGCCAACCATCGAGCGAGCGATCCGGCCGATGCCCCTCAGCAAGAACTGCGACATTTCAAATGCCTCCAATCCTGATGGTCGACCTGCGCGAGATCGTGGTTTGCGGCATCGCAACGCTTGGTAACAGGTTCCAGATCGGCAGGTTGCTGGCATCGTACTGGATCGACACGACGAACTGATTTCCGTCGGCCGTGCTGTCCGTCGCCTGATAGGTCAGCTTGCCGGAATCGACGAACGGGTATCCACTGGCATTGTTTTTGACGAAACTCGCCACCAGCGCCTGGCGCTCGGTTTGGTTCAATCCGGCAATCGCAGTGCGGGCGGCATCGGCGGCGATCTGCTGCAAGGAGTTGCTCGCACCAAAATAGATACCATATGCAACCATTCCGAGCAGGAGCAGGATAAAGACCGGTGAAAGCAGGGCGAATTCAACCGCAGAAGTTCCAGATTCGTCCCCGATTAGGCGTAGCTTTGTCCTTAATTGGCGTATGTTTTTTGCCGCTAATGAGACAGTTTTACTGTCTGTCTTATCCATTGCCCTTGTCCACGGAACTTAAGAGAGATGTGCCGAACCCGCCCAAATATGTAACCCATGGTTGACTAAAAACTAATTAATACATTCTCGCAAACTGAAATGATCCGCCAGATTATCTCCCCCGGACGGGCGTTTTCCGGGCGATGAAACGCAGCCAAGCCCATGGTTTCGACCATTGATTGGCCGCTCGCAAGGCGACTGTCCCGGCGCCTTACTTTGGGTGACCCCGAGAGTCTGTTGAAATAAAAAATCTCCACGTTACTGTTTGACCACCAGCTGCCGGAAAGGGAACCGGCTGCGCGCTCGAAAGGAACCAGCCAATCGGTTTCGGGGCGTCAACACTTAGAGACGTGGCTGAAGGGCGACGTCATTAGGGAGAACTCCATGCTGAAACATGTGCTGAAGGCGACGGTACTCGCCACGACCATGGTCTTGGCCGCCGGTACGTTCTACACGCCGGCTTTCGCCGAAACCGTCTACAACCGCGGAGCCGCCGCCGAAGCGGAGACGCTCGATCCGCACAAGACCTCGACGGTCTACGAAGCCGATATCATACGCGACCTGTTCCAGGGCCTCGTCATGCATGACCAGAAGACGAATCTCATTCCGGGCGCCGCCGAAAGCTGGACGGTGTCCGACGACGGCACTGTCTACACCTTCAAGCTGCGCAAGGACGGCCTCTGGTCGGATGGCAGCCCGGTGACGGCGGACGACTTCGTTTATTCGTTCCGTCGGCTGGAAGATCCGGCCACCGCTGCCGAATACGCTTCCATGCTCTATCCAGTGAAGGGTGCCGAGGAAGTCAACACCAAGAAGGGCAAGCCGGAGGATATGGGCGTCAAGGCGATTGACGCAAATACCCTCGAAGTCACGCTCAAGGCGCCAACGCCTTACTTCCTGGAGATGCTGACCCATCAGGCGACCTATCCGGTTAATAAGGCGTCTATCGAAAAGCTTGGCGCCGACTGGATCAAGGCAGGCAAGCTGGTCTCCAACGGGGCCTTTACAGCGGCGGAGTGGATTCCCAACGACCATCTGAAGCTGGTCAAGAATCCGAAATTCTGGGACGCCGCGAGCGTCAAGTTCGACGTGGTCAACTACATCCCGACCGAGGATCGCTCGTCGGCGATGAAGCGCTTCGAGGCCGGCGAACTCGACAGCTACGGTGACCTGCCGACCGAACAGCTCGCCGACCTCAGGGCCAAATTCGGCGACCAGGTCCGTGTCGGGCCATATCTCGGCACCTACTATTATGCGATCAAGACCGACAAGGCGCCGTGGGACAATGTCGAACTGCGCAACGCCATCTCGATGGCGATCGATCGCGACTTCCTCGCCGAAAAAGTCTGGCAGAATTCGATGCTGCCCGGCTATTCGATGGTGCCTCCAGGCATCGAGGGCTACACGCCGGCACTGGCCAAATACGCCGACATGTCGCAGATCGACCGCGAGGATGAAGCCAAGAAAATCCTGGAAAAGCTCGGCTATACGCCCGAGCATCCGTTGAAGATGGAAATCCGCTACAACACCTCGGAAAACCACAAGAACACCGCCGTCGCCATCCAGGAACAGCTGAAGCCGCTTGGCGTCGAGGTCAGCCTGCTCAACACCGATACAAAGACCCACTACTCGTTCCTCGAGCAGAAGGGCGACTATGACGTCGCGCGTGCCGCCTGGATTGCGGACTACAAGGATCCGGAAACCTTCCTTGGCATCTCCCGCAAGGCCAGTGGCAACAACTATTCCATCTACAACAGCCCGAAATACGAAGAGGCCATGGACAAGGCCGCCGCCGCCGGTGGCAAGCCCGAAGAGCGCATGAAGGAACTCGCCAACGCCGAGCGCATCCTCGTCGATGAGGTCGGCAACATTCCGATCCTTTACTATAGCTATCACGACATCGTTTCCTCGAAGCTGCACGGCTTCGACGACAATGTGATGGATATCCATCCGTCCCGCTTCATCAGCAAGGACTGACCCTTAGCCAGGCCGCCGCGCACCTCAATGCGCGGCGGCGCTGGTTTGCCATCGCATCGGCCCGGGAACCGGATTCGATTTTCGACAATGCCGGTGCGAAGATTTGAAGACTAGAGCGCAATCGTCCAGCTGGACGCGCGCTGCTCTGGATCAAGCGGGGCATCGATGCTGCGTTACGTATTTCGGCGGCTGCTGACCGCCATCCCGACGCTGTTCGTCATCGTGACCATAGCGTTCTTCCTGATACGCGTCGCACCGGGCGGACCGTTCAACCAGGAGCGGGGCCTGAGCCCCGAGATCAGAGCCAATCTCGAAGCCCAGTTCGGCCTCAACGACCCGCTCTGGCTGCAGTACCTCCATTATCTAGGCAATCTTCTGCGCGGCAATTTCGGCCCCAGCTACAACATGCCGGATTTCACCGTCGGCGAGCTGTTCAGGGAAGGCCTGCCGATCTCGATCCAACTCGGCGCTTCGGCGCTCGTTCTGGCGCTGCTCCTCGGCAGCGTGCTCGGCACTGTTGCCGCGCTCAACCAGAACAAGCTTGCCGACTATTCGGTGATCGCGCTGGCGACCGCCGGCAGCACCATACCGACCTTCGTCATCGCCCCGGTAATCCAGCTTGTATTCGGATTGACCTGGAAGCTGCTGCCGATCGGTGGCTGGGGCGATGGAGCCCTCATCAACAAGGTCGGCCCGGTGCTGACGCTCGCTCTACCGCAGATCGCCATCGTCGCCCGATTGATGCGCGGCTCGATGATCGAATCGCTGCACTCGCATCACATCCGCACCGCGCGCGCGCTCGGCCTGTCCGACTGGTCAGTCGTCGTCAAGCATGCTCTGCGCGGCGCCATCCTGCCGATCGTCTCCTTCACCGGTCCGGCAGCCGCGGCCCTTCTCACTGGCTCGATCATCGTCGAGACCATCTTTTCTATCCCGGGCATCGGCCGCCATTTTGTCGTTGCCGCGCTCAACCGCGACTACACTCTGGTGATGGGGACGGTGGTGGTCATCGCGCTCTTCACCATCGTTTTCAACCTGATCGTCGACGTCCTCTATGGTGTCGTCGATCCGAGGGTGCGCTATGACTGATATCGCAGTTGCCGCACCGGTCGTCGGCCGATCCCTGTGGGGGGACGCCTGGGCACGCCTCAAGGCCAATCGCGCGGCCATGTTCAGTCTCTATTATCTTGCCTTCATCGCCGTCATCAGCGTGTTTGGGCCCTATTTCGTGCCGCACCAATACACAACCATCTATGCCGACTATGTCCGGACGCCGCCGAGCTTCTCCGCCTATCCGAAGGCCGACATGATCGAAGGCGCTCTCGATGAGGCGATCAGGCGTATGCGCGTCGACATCAAGGAGTGGCGGCAGGAGGGCAGCCGTGTGTTCGTTACCGTCAGATCGTCCAAGCCGATCGACGACCGCAACATTCGCTACCTTGATCGTTCCGATACCTTTGATGACACAAAGATCGAGAGCAAATCGCCGGACGGTCTCGAAATGGTGATGAGTGCCTCGATCAAGCAGCAATATTTCCTGTTCGGCACCGACAATACCGGCCGCGATCTCCTGTCCCGAACGCTGATGGCCGGGCGCATATCGCTGGCCATCGGCCTGCTTGCCGGCATTGTGGCCGTGGTCATCGGCGTGCTCTACGGCGCCACCGCCGGCCTTGCCGGCGGCAGAGTCGACGAGGTGATGATGCGTATCGTCGACGTGCTCTATTCTTTGCCGTTCATCTTCTTCGTCATCATGCTGGTGGTGTTCTTCGGCAGGAACTTCGTGCTGATGTTCCTGGCCGTCGGCGCGGTGTTGTGGCTCGACATGGCGCGCATCGTGCGCGGACAGGCGCTGTCGATCCGCCGGCAAGAATATGTCCAGGCGGCGGAGGCGATGGGCGTCAGGCAGCGCGGCATTCTGCTGCGCCATGTGATCCCCAATTTGCTCGGGCCGGTGGTGATCTACATGACGCTGCTGGTGCCGCAGGTCATCATCCTGGAGAGTTTTTTGTCGTTCCTCGGGCTCGGCGTCCAGGAGCCGATGACCAGCTGGGGCGTGCTGATCTCGGTCGGCGCCCAGAACATCGGTTCGGCCAACTGGCTGCTTTTGTTCCCCGCCTTCTTTCTCGTCTCCACGCTGTTCGCGCTGAATTTCGTCGGCGATGGGCTGCGCGACGCGCTCGACCCGAAGGATCGTTGAGATGGCTGCTTCCGAAACCATCCTCAGCGTCAAGGACCTTCGCGTCCGCTTCCGCACCCTCGACGGTGTGGTGGAGGCGGTGAAGGGCATCAACATCCACGTCAAATCAGGCGAAACCGTCGCCGTCGTCGGCGAATCCGGTTCCGGCAAGAGCCAGACGATGATGGCGGCGATGAGCCTGCTCGCCTCGAACGGCGAAGCCACCGGCACCGTCGATTATCGCGGCCGCAATCTTTTGACCTTGAGCAAGCCCGAGCTCAACAAGATCCGCGGCCGCAAGATCAGCATGATCTTCCAGGAGCCGATGACTTCGCTCGACCCGCTCTATTCGATCGGCAACCAGCTGATCGAGCCGATCCGCAAGCATCGCGGACTTGGCGCCGCTGCGGCGCGCGAGGAGGCGCTCAAGTTGCTGCGGCTGGTCCATATTCCCGATCCGGAGCGGCGGATGAAATCCTATCCGCACGAGTTGTCGGGCGGTCAGCGCCAGCGCGTCATGATCGCCATGGCGCTGGCCAACGACCCCGACATACTGATCGCCGACGAGCCGACGACCGCGCTCGACGTCACCATCCAGGCACAGATCCTCATGCTGCTCGCCGAACTGCAGCGCAAGCTCGGCATGGCGATCGTCTTCATCACCCACGATCTCGGTATCGTCAGGCGCTTTGCCGATCGGGTCTATGTGATGCGCTATGGCGAGGTCGTCGAGGAGGGCGAGGCGGAAGCGATCTTCGCCAACCCGCAGCACGCCTACACCAAGATGCTGCTCGCCGCCGAACCGACCGGCACCAAGGCGCCGCCGCCTCCGAATGCCCCTGTCCTGCTTGAAGGCAGGAACGTCGAGGTGACCTTCAAGATCGGCGGCGGATTTCTTGGCGGAGAACCGCTGATATTGCGCGCTGTCGATCGCATTTCGATCCGGCTGAAGCGCAACCAGACCATCGGCATCGTCGGCGAATCCGGCTCGGGAAAATCGACGCTCGGCCGCGCCTTGCTGCGGCTCCTGCCCAGCGACGGCATCATCCGGCTTGGCGATCGCGACATTTCCCACGCCGACCGGCAGGCGATGCGGCCGCTGCGGCGCGAATTGCAGCTGGTTTTCCAGGATCCATTCGGCTCGCTGTCGCCACGCATGACCGTCGGCCAGATCATCACCGAGGGGCTGCTGGTCCACGAGCCCAATCTGTCGGGCAGGCAGCGCGATCTCCGCGCGGTCGATGCCTTGCTTGAAGTCGGGCTCGACCCGAACACGCGCAACCGCTATCCGCACGAATTCTCCGGCGGGCAGCGGCAGCGCATCGCCATTGCGCGCGCCATGATACTGAAGCCGAAAGTGGTGGTGCTGGACGAGCCGACCTCGGCGCTGGACCGCTCCGTGCAGAAGCAGATCGTCGAATTGCTGCGCAAGCTGCAGGCCAACCACGAGCTGTCCTATCTGTTCATCAGCCACGATCTCGCCGTCGTGCGCGCGATGGCCGACTACATTATCGTCATGAAGCAGGGCAAGATCGTCGAGGAGGGACCGGCCGAGGCGATCTTCAGTAATCCGCAGGCCACCTACACACAGACGCTGATGGCCGCGGCCATCGACGTGACGCGATTTCGCTTGAGCGCATAGCGCGATTGGTCAGAACTGCCGCGGACGTTTCGGGAACAAAAACAGCTAAGCCGCTGTTTTTTCTGGTCGGAGTGGCAGGATTTGAACCTGCGACCCCATCGTCCCGAACGATGTGCGCTACCAGGCTGCGCTACACTCCGTGACCAGACCGCGGGCTTATAGCCGCCGCGTTTGGTTACTGCAAGCGCCAATGGCAGCGCTTCTGTCGCATTTCTTTCGCTTTAGCCGCCACGTCATACAGGTTTCAGTTTCCTGTCGCACAAACACGGCTTAAAGGGGCTTCTGGGTAATCGTCCACTTGCCTCGAAGCACCTGATTCAGCCGCCTGGAGTTTGCAGCCTTGTCGATGAAGATCGTTAGCGATGTCAGACCAAACACTTTTGAGTTTGAAACCTCGGCGCTGATCAAGCCGTCCGGGTTTCGCGAATATGATGCGCGCTGGTGGTTCGGCCATCCCGGCTCGAACGAGCCGCCGGAACTCAATCTGATCGGCGTCCAGGCGCTCGGCATGGGGCTCGGCACGCTGATCCGCCGCCTGGGTGCCGGACCCGACATCGTCACCGGTCACGATTTCCGCTCTTATTCGCTTGCCATCAAGCTGGCGTTGGTTTCCGGGCTGATGGCGGCCGGCGCACGGGTCAAGGATGTCGGGCTTGCCCTGTCGCCGATGGCTTATTTCGCCCAGTTCGCGCTCGACACGCCCTCCGTCGCCATGGTCACTGCCTCGCACAACGAGAATGGCTGGACCGGCGTCAAGATGGGCGCGGCGCGCCCGCTGACTTTTGGTCCGGAGGAGATGAGCGCGTTGAAGGCGATCGTGCTCTCAGGCGATTTCGACCTTGTCGGTGGTGGCTCCTATGACTTCGTTGCGGATTTCCGCAAAACCTACCTTGACGATCTGACAGCGGGCAAGCGTATCTCCAGGAAGCTCAAGGTGGTGGCCGCCTGCGGCAACGGCACCGCCGGGGCTTTCGCTCCCGAGGCACTGGAAAGGATCGGCTGCGAGGTGATCCCGCTCGACGTCGAGCTCGATCATACGTTTCCCAACTACAATCCCAACCCCGAAGACATGCAGATGCTGCACGCCATTCGCGACAAGGTGCTGGAAACGGGCGCCGATGTCGGGCTCGGTTTCGACGGCGACGGCGATCGCTGCGGCGTGGTCGACAATGAAGGCAACGAGATCTTCGCCGACAAGGTCGGCGTCATGCTGGCGCGCGACATCTCGCACCTCTACCCAGGCTCGACTTTCGTCGTCGACGTCAAGTCGACCGGATTGTTCATGACGGACAAGGTGCTGCGGGAAAATGGCGCGGTCACCGACTATTGGAAAACCGGTCATTCCTATATCAAACGGCGCGTCGCCGAACTCGGCGCCGCCGCCGGTTTCGAAAAATCGGGCCATTTCTTCTTCAATCCGCCGATCGGCCGCGGCTATGACGATGGCCTGGTAACGGCCATCGCCATATGCCAGATGCTGGATCGCAGCCCGCAAAGCAGCATGGCCGACCTCTATCGCGATCTGCCGCTAACCTTCGGCACGCCGACCATGTCGCCACACTGCGCCGACGAGCTCAAATACGGCGTCGTCGAGCGCGTCGTAGGCGACTTTCGCAAGATGAAGGACGAGGGCGCGGTCTTCGCCGGCCAGAAGATAGCCGAACTGATCACCGTCAACGGCGTCAGGGTCGTGGCGGAGGATGGTACCTGGGGGCTGGTGCGGGCATCATCGAACAAGCCGGAGCTTGTGGTGGTGGTCGAAAGCCCGATATCGTCCGAGCGGCGGCGGCAGATGTTCGAAGCCGTCGACGCGGTGCTGCGCCGCAGCCCGGAAGTCGGCGCCTACAATCAGACCTTTTGAACGCGGGGCTTGTTTTCATGACCGAACGGATCGTCAGTTTTGTGATGAGCGGCGGCGTCGGCTCGCGGCTGTGGCCGCTGTCGCGCGAGGACAATCCCAAGCAGTTCCATGATTTCTCAGGCGACGGCTCGATGCTGGCCAAGACGCTGCGCCGGCTGACCGCGCGGCCGGAAGGCGAAACGCCGGTTTTCCTGATTGCGTCGGAAAGGCATGCCGACCGCGTTCATGCCGACATTGCCGGTCACGAGCTTTCCGGCGGCGGTCCGCTGTTCGAGCCGACCGGACGCAACACTGCCGCGGCCGTCGCTTTGGCAAGCCTGCGCACCTTGTCGGAATTCGGCGACAGCCTGGTGCTGGTGGTGCCGTCCGACCATGAGATCGCGACCGCGCAGCAATTCTGGCGGAGCGTCGAGGCCGGCACGGCGGCCGCGCGCCAAGGCAGGCTGGTGGTGTTCGGCATCAAGCCCGCCCAACCCGAGACCGGTTATGGCTACATCGAGGTGGCCGGCGAGCGCGATGGTATCTGCGATGTCTCGCGTTTCGTCGAAAAACCCGATCTCGCCACCGCGCAGAGCTATCTCGAGGCCGGCAATTTCTACTGGAACACCGGCATCTTCCTGTTTCGCGCCAGTGCCATGCGCGACGCGTTCATGGCTTTCCAGCCAGACATCTGGAGCGCCACAGAGGCTGCCTACCAGGCTGCGACATCGGACCTTTCCGGCCTCTACATGCCTCTGGAGCTCTATGCCGCCATCCCATCGACATCGATCGACTATGCGATCATGGAGCGCGCCAGCGGCATCGCCATGGTGCCGGCCGGCTTTCGCTGGAACGATCTCGGCTCCTGGCAATCGCTGCTCGACGTCGGCCCCTCCGACACGCAGGGCAATGTCATCGTCGGCGACGTCGTCGCCATCGATTGCGAGAACTCCTATATCCGCAGCGACGGCCGCCTGCTGTCGGCCATAGGCCTGAAGGACGTCGCCATCGTGTCGACCGCCGACGCCACTTTCGTCGCTCCGGTCAGCCACAGCCAGAACGTCAAGAAGATCGTCGAGCAGCTCGAAAAGAGCGGCCGCCTGGAGACCAGGTTCACGCCCGCCGACGATCGTGTCATCGAAAGCGGCGCCTGGCAGCGCCGCGTGCACCATTGGCTGTTCGAGGAGACGGTGCCGTTATGGTCGACGGTCGGCGTCGATGAGCGCCATGGCGGGTTCCACGAAGCGCTCGGCTTCGATGCCGCCCCGCTGATGAAACCCAAGCGCATGCGCACACAGGCCAGGCAGATCTACGCCTTCGCCGTCGCTAAGGCGCGCGGCTGGAACGGCCCAGCCGATCGGCTGATCAGCCACGGCCTCGAATTCATGGCCAGGCACGGACGTACCGACAATGGCGGCTGGGTACGCACGCTCAACGTCGACGGCACCGTCGCCGACGCAGCCGAGGATGCTTACGACCATTCCTGCGTGCTCCTGGCGCTGGCGCATGCCCATATGTGCGGCAATCCCGATGCGTTGCGGCTTGGCGAGGAGACTTTTGCGTTCATCGACGCGCATCTCGAGGACGAGCGCCTGACCGGCTTCCGCGAGACCTCGAGCGGCGAGGGCGAGCGCCGCTCCAACCCGCACATGCATCTGCTCGAGGCGTTTTTGGCCTGGCATCAGGCGACCGGCGAGCGCGCCTATCTTCGCCGCGCCGCGCGTATCGTCGATCTGTTCCGCAGCCATTTCTTCGACCCGGAGAGCTGGACACTGGGTGAGTATTTCGACAATGAATGGCGGCCGGCCCCTGGCGAGAAGGGCACGTGGACCGAACCGGGCCATCATTTCGAATGGGCCTCGCTGCTGGTCGACTTCGCCGGCCGTAGTGGCCAGAGCGGGTTGACAGGGCTCGCCCGGAAACTTTATGCGTCGGCAATTGCCAATGGCCTGAACCGCGCCACAGGCCTCGCCTACGGCGCGGTCTCGCGGCAAGGACTGCCGCTCGACCGCGTCTCGCGCAGCTGGCCGCAGGCCGAAGCGATCAAGGCGGCGATCGCGCTGGACGGTTCGGGCGGTCCCGACCTGAAGCCGGAAATCGAGGCGCGTGTCGGCCGGCTGTTCCGCTGGCACATCAATCCGGCACCGCTCGGCCTGTGGATCGACCGCATCGACGAGCGTGGCCGCTCGCTGGCAAGCGAGGTGCCGGCCAGCATCTTCTATCATCTCGTCTGCGCGCTGACGCAGTATCTGGACGGCACCGCCCGCAAGGATCAGTATGGGCTGGCGACGTCCCCCGTCTCGACATAGACCGACTTCAGCTGCGAATAGAGTGCCAGTGCCGCGAGCGAATTCTCGCGGCCGACGCCGGACTGCTTGAAGCCGCCGAACGGGATTTCGACCGGCGTCAGATTGTAGGCGTTGATCCAGCAGGTGCCGGCCTGCAATTCGGCGATGACGCGGTGGGCGCGCGCCAGATCGCGGGTGAACACGCCAGCGGCGAGGCCGAATTCGGTATCGTTGGCGCGCTCGATCACCTCGTCCTCGCTGTCGAATTTCAGCACGCTCATCACTGGCCCGAAAATCTCCTCGCGCGCGATGCGCATCGTGTCGGTGACACCGGTGAACACCGTCGGCTCGACGAAGAACCCGCCCTGGAAGCCCTGCAGCGAAGGCATATTGCCGCCGCAGACGAGCACCGCGCCATCCTGTTTGCCCGCTTCGATGTAAGAGACCACCTTGTCGTGCTGCGCCTTGGAGACCAGCGGCCCCATTTGCGTGTCCGGATCGAGCGGATCGCCGATGCGGATTTTCTTGGTCCGTTCGGTCAGCCTGTCGACGAAACGGTCATGGATGCTGCTCTGCACGAACACCCGCGTGCCGTTGGAGCAGATCTGGCCGGTCGAATAGAAATTGCCGAGCATCGCGCCGCCGATGGCGTTTTCGAGGTTGGCGTCTTCGAAGACGATCAGCGGCGACTTGCCGCCGAGCTCCATCGTCGCGTGCTTCATCTTCGAACCGGCGAGCGACAGCACCTTGCGGCCGGTCGGTACCGAGCCGGTCACCGAGACCTTGGCGACGACATCATGCCCGACGAGGCCGGCGCCGACATCGCCATAGCCTTGCACGACGTTGAACAGCCCGTCGGGCAAGCCGGCCTCGGTATAGATTTCGGCGAGCGCCAGCGCCGATAGCGGCGTGTTCTCCGACGGCTTGAACACCATGGCGTTGCCCATGGCGAGTGCCGGTGCCGATTTCCAGCCGGCGATCTGGATCGGATAGTTCCACGCGCCGATGCCGACGCAGACGCCCAGCGCCTCGCGCCTTGTATAGGCAAAGGGTCCGCCGAGATCGAAGGACTCGCCATTATAGGCAGCGACCGCGCCGCCGAAATATTCGAGGCAATCCGCGGCCGACGGCGCATCCGCCACCAACGTCTCCTGGATCGCCTTACCGGTATCCAGCGTCTCGATGCGCGCCAGATCAGCATTGCGCGCCCGCAATATGTCGGCGGCGCGGCGCAGGATGCGTCCACGCTCGACCGGCTTCAGCCGCGCCCAGGCGGGTTGTGCTGCACGCGCTGCTTCGATCGCGAGTTCCAGCACGTTCGGCGTCGCCGAACGCAACATCGCGATCGTCTCGCCGGTTGCTGGATAGATGACCGGCAGTGGCGCACCCTGCTCGTCGTCGATGTAGCGGCCGTTGACATAATGCGATGCCGTTGGCTGGGCGCGCATAGCTGTTCTCCAATCGTCTTCGCTAGAGCGGAGCAGTCCGCCGGATCATGGCTTATCTGTCCGACACCTGCCAGCGCGGATTGATCCATGGTTCCTGGTTGGAAGGCGCCAGCGGCGTGCGGCCAAGAATGTGGTCGGCGGCCTTCTCGCCGGTCATGATCGACGGCGCGTTGAGATTGCCGTTGGTGACGCGTGGAAAGATCGAGGAATCGGCGACCCGCAGCCCTTCGACGCCAATGACGCGGCATTCCGGATCGACGACGCTCATCGCATCATCGGCACGGCCCATCTTGCAGGTGCCGCAAGGATGGTAGGCGCTTTCGGCGTGGTCGCGAATGAAGGCGTCGAGGTCGTCATCCGATTGCACATGCGAGCCCGGCGACAGTTCCTTGCCGCGGTACGGATCGAAGGCCGCTTGCCCGAAGATCTCGCGGGTCAGCCGGATGCAGTGGCGGAACTCCGTCCAGTCATCCGGATGCGACATGTAGTTGAAGCGGATCACCGGCTTCGATCTGGGATCGGGCGAGCGCAGCGTGACCGAACCGCGCGACTTCGACCGCATCGGCCCGACATGCGCCTGGAAACCATGCGCCTTCGCCGCCGCCTTGCCGTCATAGCGGACCGCGGCCGGGATGAAGTGATACTGGATATCGGGATAATCGACGCCGGCGCGCGAGCGCACGAAGGCGGCCGCCTCGAAATGGTTGGTCGCGCCGAGACCCGACTTGAAGAACAGCCATTGTGCCCCGATCAGCGCCTTCGAGAACGGGTTCAAGACGGAGTTCAGCGTGATCGGCTTTGTCGATTCCTGCTGGATGTAGAGTTCCATATGGTCCTGCAGATTGCGACCGACTCCAGGCCGGTCAGCGATCACCGGAATGCCGTTCTCCCTAAGGTGCTGGCCGGGGCCGATGCCGGACAGCATCAGGATCTTGGGCGAGTTGATCGAGGACGCGGCAACGATCACCTCGCGCCGCGCTCTGACCGCCTGAATCCGTTTGCGCACTTCGATCTCGACGCCGGTGGCGCGTTGATTCTCGATGATTACCCGCCGGGCGAAACCCTTGACCAGGCTGACATTTTTCCGCCTCAGCGCCGGCCTCAGATAGGCGCTCGCGGCCGACCAGCGACGGCCGCCGCGGATGGTCTGCTCCATCGGCCCAAAGCCTTCCTGCTTCGCGCCGTTATAGTCGTCGGTCAGCTCGAAGCCGGCCTGACGGCCTGCCTCGACGAAGGCGCCATAGAGTGGGTTCGTTCTCGAGCCGCGCTGCACAGTAAGCGGGCCGCCATGGCCGCGCCAGCCATCCTCGCCGCCTGCGCTGTCCTCCATGCGCTTGAAATAGGGGAGCACGTCGGCAAAGCCCCAGCCGGCCGCGCCCTGTTCGGCCCAGTGGTCGAAGTCGCGGGCATGGCCGCGCACATAGACCATGCCGTTGATCGACGACGAGCCGCCGATCACCTTGCCGCGCGGCGTCGCCAGCACGCGGCCGCCGAGGTGCGGCTCCGGCTCGCTGACAAAGCCCCAGTCGTAGAGGCTCATATTGAGCGGGATCGACAGCGCCGACGGCATCTGGATTAGCGGCCCGATATCGCTGCCGCCATATTCGATGACGATCACCGAATGCTTGCCGTCCTCCGACAGCCGGTAGGCCATGGCCGAACCGGCCGAGCCGGAGCCGATAATCACGAAATCCGCTTCAAGCATAGTTCATGCGCGTCCATGGTTCATATGGGCAATGAAATCGGCCAGCGAGACGTTGCCGCCGGTTGCCATTACGAGAACGGTCTTGCCGGTCACGTCGACCTTGCCGCCGAGCAACGCCGCCAGCGAAGCAGCGCCGGATGGTTCGAGCACCAGCTTCATCCGCTCGAAGGCGATGCGCATGGCGCGCCGCACCGAAGCATCGTCGACGGTGACGCCGCGAACGCCGGCGGCCTTCACCGCTGCGAACGGCGCGTCGCCGGGCCGCCGCGACATCAGCCCGTCGCAGATCGATTTCGGCCCGATCGGCATGGTTTCGATGGCACCATGCGCCAGCGAGGACCCCATGCCGTCAAAACCTTCCGGCTCGACCCCGATGATCTCCGTGGCTGGCGACAGATAGTGGAAGGCCAGCGAAACGCCACCGATCAGCCCGCCACCGCCGACCGAGCAGAACAAGAGATCGGCCTCCACTTGCCTGGCGGCGAGCTGGTCGAGTACCTCCAGTCCGGCGCCGGCCTGGCCGGCGACGATCTCCGGATCGTCGAACGGGTGCAGCAGCGCCAGACCTTCGCTCGCGGCGATCTCGCGCGCCTTGGCGGCGGCGACCTCCTCACGCGCGCGCTCGCCATGGTCGGTCAGCACGACACGGGCGCCATAGCCCGCCGTGGCATCGCGTTTGGCGGCCGGCGCGTCGATCGGCATGACGATGGTGACGGGAATGCCAAGCGCCTGGCCTGCCGCCGCCAGCCCTTGCGCGAAATTGCCGGAGGAATAGGCGACGACGCCCATTTTGGCTTCGTCGGGCGACAGCCGCTTCAGCCGCCAATAGGCGCCGCGCACCTTGAACGATCCGGCCCATTGCAGCGACTCGGCCTTGACGAAGACGCGGGCGGCGCCGGTCTCGCGGGCGAGTGCCGCCGATTCCAGCAGCGGTGTGATCTGCGTCGCCTTCGAGGTGACGGCATAGGCCTGCCTGAGGTGGTCGACAGAGGGGACGAGACTGTCTGCCATCATTTGCCTCGCGGAAAGCGCTTCTGCTCTTCGAGCAGGTCGAGGTTCATGTGATTGCGCATGTAGCGTTCCGACGCCTTCTGCAGCGGCTGGAACTCCCAGGGATAATGGGTGCCGTTGCGCAGCGCCGGGTAGACCACCCAGCGGCGTGCCTGGCTGGCACGCACCGCGGCATCGAACGCCGCCATGTCCCAGCGCTCCCGCACCTTGTCGGTGAAAGCGGCCACCAAAGCCGCATTGGCCGGATCGGCGGCGAGATTGGTCAATTCCCGCGGATCCGATTCAAGATCAAACAGTTGCGGCGGGTCGATCTCGCAATGGATGAATTTGTAGCGGCCCTCGCGCATCGCCACCATCGGCGCATTGGAGCCTTCGGCCGCATATTCCATCAGCACCGGCGCGGAGCGTTTCTTTCCGTTTAGCAGCGGCAGCAGCGACTGGCCGTCGGTCCACGGCGCAATCGCGCTGATGTCGATGCCGGCGAGATCGCAAAGCGTCGGCGTCACGTCGAGATTGGAAACCGGCGTCTCGATCAGCCCGGCGTGTATGCTCTTGCCGGCGATCATCAGCGGCACCCGCGCCGAACCCTCGAAAAAGCACATCTTGAACCACAGCCCGCGCTCGCCGAGCATGTCGCCATGGTCCGAGCAGAACAGGATGATCGTGTCGTCGAGCATGCGCGTCGTCTCGAGCACCGACAGCAGCTCGCCGAGCTTGTCGTCGAGATAGGAGACATTGGCGAAATAGCCGCGCCGCGCGCGGCGTATCTGCTCAGTGGTGATGTCGAACCTATCATAGTCGCTGGCGCGGTAGAGCCGCTGCGAATGCGGGTCCTGCCTGTCGTAAGGAATGAAGCCGACCTCAGGCTCGAGCGCCGGGCAATCCTCGTAGAGGTCCCAGTAGCGCCGGCGTGCGACGTAAGGATCGTGCGGATGGGTGAAGGAAACCGTCAAGCACCAGGGCCGATGTGCGGCATCGTCCGAGACGCGGGCAAAATCGTAAAGCTTCTGCACCGCATGGAAGGCGACCTCGTCGTCATATTCCAGCTGGTTCGTGATCTCGGCAGTACTGGCGCCGCTCACCGAGCCGAGATTGTGATACCACCAGTCGATCCGCTCGCCGGGCTTGCGATAGTCCGGCGTCCAGCCGAAATCGGCCGGATAGATGTCGGTGGTCAGCCGCTCCTCGAAACCGTGCAATTGGTCCGGGCCGACGAAATGCATCTTGCCGGAGAGGCAGGTGTGATAGCCGGCAGCGCGCAGATGATGGGCAAAGGTCGGGATCGAAGACGCGAATTCGGCGGCGTTGTCGTAGACCCCGGTGCGTGACGGCAACTGGCCGCTCATGAATGCGGCGCGGCCCGGCGCGCAGAGCGGCGAGGCGGTGTAATTGTTGCAAAAACGCGCCGAACGTGTGGCCAGCGCCTTCAGATGCGGCGCGTGCAGGAAGTCCGCCAGCCCGTCCGGAAACAGCGTTCCGTTGAGCTGATCGACCATCACGATCAGGATGTTGGGTCGCTTGGATGTCACTGCTTCTGCCGTCCGCTGAGCTTCGTTTCGAGATAGTCCTCGACCAGTGCAATCGCGGTCGCGGCATCGGGGACGCCGTCCTTCAGCGCGCGCCTGATATAGAGGCCGTCGATCAGCGCCGCCGTCGCTTCGGCGACCCGGTCCGCCTCGCTTCTGGGCAGGATGCCGGCCAGCCCGCTGAGCAGATTGGAATGCAGCCGCCGCGCATAGACCTTGAGCAGCCGGCGAAGTGCTGCCGATTTCTGCGCCTCGACGTAGAAGGCGAGCCAGGCGGCGATCGTTTCGGGCTGGAACTGGATGTCGGAGAAATTGACCGCGACCACTGCCGAGACGCGCTGGCGCGCCGTGCCGGCCGCGCGAAGTGCACGGCGTGTATCGGCGGTGAGCTCGCTCAGGATGTGCCGCATCGTCGCCAACAGCAATTCGTCCTTGGCGCCGAAATAATGGTGGGCAAGCGCCGAGGACACGCCGGCGCGCCCGGCGATTTCCGACATCGTCACATCAAGCGAACCGCGCTCGCCGATCGCCGAGATCGTTGCGTCGATGAGCGCCCTGCGGCGCAACGGCTCCATTCCGAGTTTCGGCATTCTTGCTCCGGTCTTGTCGTGGCAAGATTATTTTTTATTGACGCATCAATCAACAAAAATCCAGCCTGATTTGCTGGCAAAAGCCAGGCACTATGACCAGATATCAAGATCAAGCGATTGTGCGGTTCTGGCCCCTTCACGACGCCGGCGGAACGGTTCATGCTTGAACAATGCTGAGGCGCGCCGCAGTATCGCGTAGCCCAGGTCCACAGGATGGAGATCGCCATGACAGCATGCATCGTCGGTTGGGCGCATTCGCGCTTCGGCAAGCTCGAAGGCGAGACGCTGGAGGGCCTGATCACCAAGGTGGCAGTCGAGGCGCTCGACCATGCCGGCATCGGTCCGGATGACGTCGACGAGATCGTGCTCGGCCACTTCAACGCCGGGTTTTCCGCCCAGGATTTCACCGCGAGCCTGGTCCTCCAGGCCGACGACCGGCTGCGCTTCAAGCCGGCGACCCGCGTCGAGAACGCCTGCGCCACCGGCTCGGCGGCGGTCAGGCAAGGCATCCGCGCCATCGACGCCAATGCCGCCCGTATCGTGCTGGTGGTCGGCGCCGAGCAGATGACGACGACGCCCGGTCCGGAGATCGGCAAGAACCTGCTCAAGGCCTCATATCTGCCGGAGGACGGTGACACGCCGGCAGGCTTCGCCGGCGTCTTCGGCAAGATCGCCCAAGCCTATTTCCAGCGCTACGGCGACCAGTCGGATGCGCTGGCGACGATCGCCGCCAAGAACCACAAGAACGGCGTCGACAATCCCTACGCGCAGATGCGCAAGGATTTCGGCTACGAGTTCTGCCGGCAGGAAAGCGAAAAAAACCCCTTCGTCGCCGGTCCGCTGAAGCGCACAGACTGCTCGCTGGTGTCGGACGGCGCCGCCGCACTTATCCTTGCCGATACCGCCACGGCGCTGAAGATGCGCCGCGCGGTCGCTTTCCGCGCCAATGAGCATGTGCAGGATTTCCTGCCGATGTCGAAGCGCGACATCCTCGCCTTCGAAGGCTGCGAGCAGGCCTGGAACCAGGCGTTGAAGAAGGCGGGCGTGACGCTCGGCGACCTGTCCTTCGTCGAGACGCACGACTGTTTCACCATCGCCGAACTGATCGAGTATGAGGCGATGGGCCTGGCAAAGCCGGGCGAGGGCGCCAAGCTGGCCTTGGATGGCGAGACGGCGAAAGATGGAAGGCTGCCGGTCAATCCGTCGGGCGGGCTGAAGGCGAAGGGCCATCCGATCGGCGCCACCGGCGTATCGATGCATGTGCTGAGCGCCATGCAGCTTGTCGGCGAGGCCGGGGGCATCCAGGTGCCGGGAGCAAAGCTCGGCGGCATCTTCAACATGGGTGGTGCTGCGGTCGCCAACTACGTTTCCATTCTCGACCGGATCAGATAAACCCGCCCGCATTGCGGGAGGTGACATGACAAATCCGGTTCTGGTCGAAGTCTTGCGCGGCGCAATCGTCGAGAGCGCGCATCGCGGCGCTGTTGCCGTCTTCGACGCCGACGGCAAGCCTGTCTGGGAGATCGGCGACACGGGACAGCCGGTGTTCCCGCGTTCGGCGGTCAAGGCGATCCAGGCGTTGCCGCTGGTCGAGAGCGGCGCTGCCGATGCCTACGGCTTCGGTGACCGGGAGCTGGCGCTGGCCTGCGCCTCGCATTCCGGCGAGCCGCCACATGTCGAGCTCGCGCGGGCCATGCTGGCGAAGGCCGGCCTCGACGAGACGGCACTCGAATGCGGCGCGCATTGGCCGTCGAGCCATGGAGCGACGCTGGCGCTTGCCCGCGCCGGCAGCGCGCCGAACGCGCTGCACAATAATTGTTCTGGCAAGCACTCAGGCTTCCTATGCACCTGCGTTCACAGCGGCATCGCCCATCGCGGTTACGTCAAGGCTGGCCATGCGTCGCAGGAGATGGTGCGCGAAGCGATGCAGGCGGTGACCGGTGCCGCCCACGACGCCGATCACCGCGGCACCGACGGCTGCTCGATTCCGACCTATGCCGTGCCGCTGCGCAGCTTTGCCCTTGGCTTTGCCCGCATGGCGACAGGTGCCGGCTTCGAGCCGGTGCGCGCCCGGGCGGCGGAGCGGCTGCTTTCCGCCTGCATGGCCGAGCCGTTTTTCGTCGCCGGCACGGGCAGGTCCGATGTCGCGATGATGGAGGCAGCGCCGGGCCGGATTTTCGTCAAGGGAGGCGCCGAAGGTGTTTTTTGCGCCGCCCTTCCGGAGCTTGGCCTTGGCATCGCGCTGAAATGCGACGACGGCGCCGGCCGCGCCGCTGAAGTGATGGTCGCGGCCGTGCTGGCAAAGCTGCTGCACGCCGACCACGCGCTGGCGGCGAAACTGATCGAACAGGCAAATCCGCCCATCGAAAGCCGGATCGGCGCCAAAGTCGGCGCGCTCCGGCCGACGGCCGCCCTCAACTGACTTGGTTGCGCTCGACGGTCAGATGCGCATAGCCGGCATTGCCTGACGCGGCGAGGTCGCCGGTTACCGGCTCGGCCCAGCGCTGGCCGACGATCGCGCCGTTCTGGACCCCGTCGATGACATTGTCGGAGATGATTGCCGTCCCGGCACCTTCGACCACGGTGACGACGATGCCGGTCCCCGCCTTGCGGATGACGTTTCCCGTGGCGACCACATTGCGCATGAACGGTCCCCAGCCGATTTGCATGCCGTAGAGCGGCGCATCCTCGACGACATTGCCGGAAACTGTGGTGTCTGCCTCGGCGCTGATGCCGACGCCGAAGCCGGGCGCGTCGGCAGGGTAGGGGCCGCTAGTCGACAGATTGCGGACGATGTTGCCGGAGCAGACGCCCATGCGGCCGCCTTCGTTGAAATTGACGATCGAAATGCCGTTCGCGGCGCCGTCGACGATGTTATTGCCGATGACGGCGCCTTCGAAGGAGAATTCGGAATACACGGCCGTTTCGCCCGAGCGCGAGCAGGTATTGCCGGTGATCTGCAAATTGCTGGCACTGTTGGCGCGGATCGCCGAGAACGCGCAGTCCGAAACAATATTGCCGGAGATGATGACGTTGCCGGCGCGGAAGGCATTGATGCCGTTGCCGTTCTGGCCGGTTCCGCCGCTGCGTGCCCGGATGCGTTCGATCCGGTTGCCGCTGACGATGGTGCCGTCTTCCGCCGCCTGCCAGCGGTGCACGAGGATGCCGCCATTGGCGCAGTCGGAGACGCAATTGCCTGATATTTCCAGGCCATCGGCCTCGACCGAATAGATGCCGGCATCGGCCGCACCAAAAATCTCCGAGCGCTGGATGCGGCCCGAGGCGTGTTCGAGCGCCAGGCCGTTCTTGCCGCTGCCGGTCATCTGGCAATTGTCGACGACCAGATGGGCGATGTGGCGCAGATCGAGCAGGCCTTGCGTGTAGTCGCCCATCCAGCGGTTGCTGCCGTCGAACACGAGCCCGCTGAGTTCGATATACTCGGCCTGTTCGGCCATGATGAGATGGCCGTTGCCGCCGTAGACAATCCGCGATGCGCCCGGCACGCCGGACAGGCGCACGCGGCCGGGCAGCGACAGGTTGGAAACGATATAGATCCCCGGCGGCAGGAACACCGGCATGTCGCGGTCGTGCGCATCGCGCAGCAGCTTGGTGAAGGCCTTGCTCTGGTCGTCAAGCGCGCCGGGCCGGACGCCGAGATCGGTCGCGTTGATCCCCCCGCGCATCGCGGCTTTCTCGATGCCGGGGCGGGTTTTCGCCGCTGCCTTGCCGAGCGAAAGCCCCATGACGGCAAAGCCGGCGGTCTGCGCAAGCAGCGTTCGTCTGTTCAACATCGGCACAGATTCCTTGCGTTCAACGGTCGCGCCGCAGGATTCGTGCCAGACAGGGTCGGCCGGATCGGCCCCGACGTCGGTTCGCCGGCTACGGCTTGTGGAGTCGTCGCGGCAGGCATAAGTTCGATAAATGAGCAGGGCCTTCACCCGCGAGGAAGACAGCGAAAACGCCATCGCCGGCATCGGCGAGCGGCCGATCAGCCATCACCGCAATCTGGTGACGGAACGCGGCCTGGCGCTGATCGATGCGGAGGTGGCCGCTCTGCGCGACGAACTGGGCAGAGCCGAAAAGAGGGCCGACCGCGAGCGGATCGCGCTGGTGTCGCGCGATCTTCGCTATTGGACGGCAAGGCGGGAAAGCGCCGAGCTCTCCGTGCCGGAACCGGGTAGCGACCTGGTTCGTTTCGGCATGGGTGTCACCCTGGAAAGCGACGACGGCAAGAAGGTGCACTGGAAGATCGTCGGCGAGGATGAGGCAAATCCCGCCAAGGGGACAATTTCCCATATGTCGCCGATGGCGATGGCGCTGTTCGGCAAGAAGGTCGGCGAAATTGCCGCAGTCAACGGCAAGGAATGGGAGATCGTCAAGCTTTCCGACAGTTAGTCTTCGAGCTTCACCACATGATCGCGGAAGAACGCCGCGGCACCAGCCTCGTCGATTTCGCCGGCGGCGACGCCCATGACGAATTCGTAAAGCATGCCGTCATTGGCCGACAGGGCATAACCATTCACAATCAGAAATGCGCCGGCAGCGACAATGGCGGTGCGTTTGTTGCCGTCGACAAAGGCATGATTTCTGGCAATGCCGAAGACATAGGCGGCTGCGAGTTCTTCAACCGACGGGTCTCCGTAGTTGGCCTTGTTCTCGGCGCGGGCGAGCGCCGATTCGAGGGCATTTTCATCCCTCAAGCCTTGTGCTCCGCCGTGTCGGCGCAACTGCTCCGCGTGCATGGCTTCCACCGCACGCCGCGTCAGAAACTCCCAACTCATTCAGCGAGCTTCTGAAGCGCGACCTTGTATTTGTCCATCACCTCGCGGGCAGCTTTCATTTGCCGCTCGAAGCTGTCGTCCACCGGCTTCAGCGCAAGACCGTCACCTGTTTCAACGATTTGAAGCTGGTCGCCGGCCTTCAGATTCAGGCGGTCGAGAAGCTCCCTCGGCAGGATCACGCCTTCGGAATTGCCGATCTTGCGAATGGTCGTGTTCATGGTGAGACATCCTGTTGCAACGCTGATTATAACTCAGCGTGTTTTCGTTGCAACAGACATTATAACAAAGCGTCAGCCCCCCGCAGCAGCCGGTCCATCAGCCGGTCCGCCGCTTCCGGGATGACCGTGCCGGGTGGGAATATTTCAGTGGCGCCTGCCTGCCGGACTGCATCGTAATCCTGCGGCGGGATGACGCCGCCGGCGACGATCAGCATGTCGTCGCGGCCGAGCTTCTTCAGTGCAAGCTTGAGTTCGGGAATGAGCGTCAAATGGCCTGCTGCCAGCGACGACGCGCCGACGACGTGCACGTCATGCTCGACCGCCAGCCTGGCGATCTCGTCCGGCGTCTGGAACATCGGCCCGACGGTGATGTCGAAGCCGAGGTCGGCAAAGGCGGTGGCGATCACTTTCTGGCCGCGATCATGGCCGTCTTGCCCCATCTTGGCGACCAGAATGCGCGGCTTGCCGCCGGACTTCTCCTCGAACGCTACGATCTTGTCCTGCAGCCGGTCGACCACTGGATTGTGGCCGAGCGCGTTGCGGTAGACGCCGGAGATCGTCTGCACCGAGGCGACATGGCGGCCGAAAACCTTTTCCAGCGCCAACGAAATCTCGCCGACCGTGGCGTTGGCGCGTGCGGCCCGGATGGCGAATTCCAGCAGGTTTCCGTTACTCCCGGCAGCACGGGTCAGCGCATCGAGCGCGCTCTCGACGGCGGCGACGTCACGCGTGCCTTTCAGCCGCTGCAGCTTCGACAATTGCCGCGCCCTGACTTCGGCATTGTCGATCCTCAGCACGTCGACCTCGATGTCCGTCCCGGGGCGGTGGGCATTGACGCCGACCACAATCTGTTCGCCGGAATCGATGCGCGCCTGGGTGCGCGCGGCAGCCTCTTCGATGCGCAGCTTCGGTAGGCCCTTTTCGATCGCCGCGGCCATACCGCCGAGGTCCTCGACCTCCTCGATATGCGCAAGCGCGCGCGCCGCCAGATCATGCGTCAGCCGTTCGACATAGGCGGCGCCGCCCCACGGGTCGATGATGCGCGTCGTGCCGGACTCCTTCTGCAGGATGAGCTGTGTGTTGCGGGCGATGCGGGCCGAATGGTCGGTCGGCAGCGCCATTGCCTCATCGAAGGAATTGGTGTGCAGCGACTGCGTATGCCCTTGAGTCGCCGCCATCGCCTCGATCATGGTGCGGATGATGTTGTTGTAGGGATCCTGCGCCGTCAGCGACCAGCCCGAAGTCTGGCAATGGGTGCGCAGCGACAGCGAGCGCTCGTCCTTAGGCGAAAAGTTCTTCAGCATCAGGCTGGCCCACAAAAGGCGCGCTGCTCTCAGCTTCGCGACTTCCATGAAGAAATTCATGCCGATCGCCCAGAAGAAGGAAAGGCGCGGCGCGAAACGGTCGATGTCGAGGCCGGCCGCGACGCCGGCGCGGGCATATTCGATGCCGTCGGCGATCGTGTAGGCGAGTTCGAGATCCGCCGTCGCTCCCGCCTCCTGCATGTGGTAGCCGGAGATCGAGATCGAATTGAACTTCGGCATGTGCTTCGACGTGTAGGAAAAAATGTCCGACACGATCCGCATCGAAGGTTTTGGCGGATAGATATAGGTGTTGCGCACCATGAACTCTTTCAGGATGTCGTTCTGAATGGTCCCGGCGAGATCCTTCTGCGCGACGCCCTGTTCCTCCGCCGCCACGATATAGAGCGCCATGATCGGCAGCACAGCGCCGTTCATCGTCATCGATACGGTCATCTCGTTAAGCGGGATGCCGTCGAACAGCTGGCGCATGTCGAAGATCGAATCGATGGCGACGCCGGCCATTCCGACATCGCCGGCGACGCGCGGATGGTCGCTGTCGTAGCCGCGATGCGTGGCGAGATCGAAGGCGACCGACAGGCCTTTCTGGCCGGCGGCAAGGTTGCGCCGGTAGAAGGCGTTGGACTCTTCGGCCGTCGAGAAGCCGGCATATTGCCGGATCGTCCAGGGTTGCTGGACATACATCGTCGGATAGGGGCCGCGCACGAAAGGCGGCAGGCCTGGATAGGTATCGAGATGCGGCAAGCCCTTGAGATCGCCCTGGTCGTAGAGATGCTTGACGGCGATGCCTTCCGGCGTCATCCGCTGGCCTTTGACCTCGACCGGAACCCGCCGTGGCGGCGACCAGCCGATCTGGCTAAAATCCGGGATCATGGTACGGCTCCGATCGACTGATCGATGCGGATCGGAAACAGCGGCTCGCACACCGCAACGCCTTCGGTGAAGGCTGGCCGCCGCTCTGCCGCCAGCGTCTCGACAGGACGCTCGGTTTGCGGCGGGTGCAGCGTCGTGCCGATCATCGCCCGTTCGCCCGCCTGGTAGGCAGCGTTGCGGCGGGTGGAAGCTGCCTGCACGCGCTTCTGGATATGGCCTTGCTCAAGGCTGGTCAGCACGCCGCCTTCCGCTTCGATCTGCTGGAACTCCTGCCAGGCCGCCGCGCAGAGCTCCGCAGTCAGCGCTTCGACAGCGCCCGAACCACAAGCCGGATCGGCGACATGGTCGATGTGGCTTTCATTGGCCATGATCAGTTGCGCGTTGCGGGCAACGCGGCGGGCAAAACCTGCGGGCAGGCCGTGCGCGATGGTGTGCGGCAGGATGGCGATCGAATCCGCGCCACCGGCGGCAGCCGCAAAAGCGGCGATGGTGGTGCGCAGGATGTTGGTTTCCGGGTCGGCTGCCGTCATCATCCGGAAGGAGGTTTCGGCATGGATGCTGGCGGTGGAGGGCGGTATCGAGCAGGCCTCCTGGACACGCGCCCACAGTCTGCGCAACGCCCTGACCTTGGCCATCGACACGAACTGGTCCTGGTCGACGCTCAGCGCAAAACCGATATGCGGCGCCGCATAGACAAGCGGCTGGCGCGCCTTCTCGAACAGCCTCAGATAGGAGACGGCCGAAGCGAGCATGGTGCCAAGCTCCTGCGCCTCGGTGGCACCGGCATTGTGGAATACCCGCCCGTCGGCTTCCAGCAGCACGCCGGGCACGCCCATCGAAAAGAAATGCGCCAGCGATTGCGGCATAGAAGCCTGCAAAGCCTCGATCGACATGCGCAGCCTGCCGGTCCCGGCAAAGATCGCCGCCGGATCGATGCCGAAGGAGAGGTTGAGCTTTGCCGGGTCGGAGCGGCGCTTGGTCAAAAACGCCACCAGCCAGTCGGCCACGGCACGGCTCCAGGGATGGGCGTCGATGCGGATCTGGATGCGGTTGAGCGGCACGCCGTCGAGTACACCCTCCAGCGCCTCCGCCGTCCTCGGCAAGCCGTAGCCGAAGGCGTTCGGCGCACCTTCGAAGACAAGCGACAGTCCGGTAGCACCCTGCGCGACGTCTTCCAGCGCCTGCGCACTGGCGCGGCCTATGTCCGGATCGTCGATACGCTGGCTGACGATCCACGGTGATTCCGGGTTGGCGCGCACGACAGGCTCGGCGGTTACCGAACGCTCGTAGAGCGGCTCGATGCGGATGGCGTCGTCCGTATGCGAGACGAGCTTTTCCTCGAAGGACCCGCCGGCCAGCGCCTTCTCTGCCAGCGCCAGCCATCGTTGCCGGTCGACGTTCGGAAGTTGGGCATCCTGGGTCAAGGCACCGGCGACCATCCGTTCTCCTCGTTCTAGCGGCCGCAGCGGCCGACTATGTCAGTCTACGGTCCCCGGCCCCATATCACAATGCAGCACACATGCGTGCAACACGCCTTCCGTGACGGCGACCGTCAATCGATTGCCAAACATGGGCAGGTTCCGCAAGCTCCAAAAACCATTTTCGGCGACGCCCATTGTCGCTGCGCAATGGCCTCACTATACCTGCGGCGGGGCTCCCCTTTCTTCAAGGGATCAGGGCATTCAACCCTACAGGTTTGCGGAGACCGGACACATGGCCGACGACACCAGTATCTTCATGGGAGCCAGCCGCAAGCCGGACGACAGCTATCAGCGGCCCGAACAGCTTTTGCTGCAGTATGGCAATCGTCACGGCCTGGTCACCGGCGCGACCGGCACCGGCAAGACGGTGACCCTGCAGATATTGGCCGAGGGTTTCTCCAATGCCGGCGTGCCGGTATTCTGCGCCGACATCAAGGGCGACCTGTCGGGTATCGCCATGATGGGCACGGCGCAGGACTTCCTGGTCAAGCGGGCCGAGCAGGTCAAGCTCGATCCCTATGAGTTCCAGGAATTCCCGGTCATCTTCTGGGATCTCTTCGGCGAGCAGGGCCACCCGATCCGCGCCACCATCTCTGAGATGGGGCCGCTGCTTTTGTCGCGGCTGATGAACCTTTCCGAGGCGCAGGAAGGCATCATGAACATCGCCTTCCGCATCGCCGACGAGGAAGGCCTTCTGCTGCTCGACTTGAAGGACCTGCGGTCACTGCTGGCCAACATCGCCGACCGCGCCGAAGAGATCGGCGCCCGCTACGGCAATGTGACGAAGCCCTCGGTCGGCGCCATCCAGCGCACGCTGCTGGTCCTGGAGCAGCAGGGCGCGGCCAATTTCTTCGGCGAGCCGGCATTGCGGATCGCCGACATCATGCGCACCACGCGCGATGGACGCGGCGCCATCAGCGTGCTCGCCGCCTACAAGCTGATGATGAATCCGCGGCTATATGCGACGTTCCTTCTGTGGCTGATGTCGGAACTGTTCGAGGAACTGCCCGAAGTCGGCGACCCGGACAAGCCGAAGCTGGTCTTCTTCTTCGACGAGGCACATCTTCTGTTCGACGATGCGCCGAAGGTGCTGGTCGACCGCGTCGAACAGGTCGTCCGGCTGATCCGCTCGAAAGGCGTCGGCGTTTATTTCGTCACGCAAAATCCGCTGGATATCCCTGAAACGGTCCTGGCCCAGCTCGGCAACCGCGTGCAGCACGCACTTCGTGCCTATACGCCGCGCGAACAGAAGGCCGTCAAGACAGCGGCCGAGACGTTCAGACCCAATCCCGATTTCGACTGCGCAACCGTGATCACCCAGCTCGGCACCGGCGAGGCGCTTGTCTCGACGCTGGAAGCCAAGGGCGTGCCGTCCATGGTGCAGCGGACGCTGATCCGCCCGCCGTCCTCGCGCCTTGGCCCGATCACGCCCGAAGAGCGCCGCAAGCTGATCACTGAGAGCCCGGTTGCGGGACAGTACGACCAGACCGTCGATCGCGAATCCGCTTTCGAAATCCTGCAGAAAAAGGCCAAGGACGCCCAGGCGGCACAGGCGCAGCAACAGGACGCAGGCCGTTCGCGCTGGACCATTCCCGGCTTCGGCAACGACGATCCCCAGCCGACCGGCGCCCGCCGCGCGCCGCGGCCCTCCAACCGCCAGACGGTGGCGGAGGCTGCGATCAAATCAGTCGTGCGCTCGGTCGGCTCGTCGGTCGGACGGGCGATCGTGCGGGGTATTTTGGGGAGTTTGGCCAGGGGGCGGTGAGGCAGGCCGAAGGTCAGCTTCGCGCCGATTGTGTTGAAAAACTCCGGCTTGAAGCAGCTCTGAAGCACTTCTCTATTCGGCATGTTGAGGTCAAGCGCTTTCGAGCTTGCGGCTTCTCCGGCGTTTGACGTCTTTCGCGGGGCCTCGCTTCTCT
>NZ_JAMYTU010000039.1:0-47709 GCF_040322615.1 Mesorhizobium sp. M0119 | reverse complement strand
CACTCACTGCGCGCCGGCCTCGCCTCGTCGGCCGAGGTCGACGAACGCTATGTGCAAAAACAGCTCGGCCATGCCTCCGCGGAGATGACGCGAAATTATCAGCGCCGGCGCGATCGTTTCCGCGTAAATCTCACCAAGGCGTCCGGGCTCTGATGCCCCCGTTTTGTCCGCTGGGATGAGGCGGTCAGATCCCAGGCGATAACAATACCTCATCGAGCACAGCGAGCGCTGTATCCAGACTATCGGCGGCCGACGCTTCGTAGTCAGGCATGATCATCAACTGCGTTATGGCACGGCCCACAAATTCCGGGTTTAGCTTTTCCAACCGATCCTTGGTCCGGGAGACCTGTTCCGGGAATGCGCGCAGATTGAAGCGAACAAATGACGAGGTCTCTTATCCCCGACACGAATAGCTCGCGATCTCATCGGGATTTCCTTTACCGCCATAGGCAGCTTGAGTGGGATAAGCGCAGATCGGCTGGTGCTTGCCGGGGAATGCCTTGCTGCCAGCCGCGAGAGAATCCGGAGCCTTGTCTTGGTTTATCCAGCCCTCGATGGCGGCCAAAGGATCAAAGTCGTCGAAGGCTTGGCCATCGCCGCAGTGGGTCATCCCCGGGATTATGAACATGCGCACGAAACGGCGAGTCGCTTCCAAATCGCCGCCGCTTGTGACCTCGACGACTTGCTTGTACCAGCGCACCAGATCGTTGGGTGAGAAGACCGGATCGGAAAGTCCCTGAAACAAGAGCAGCTTTCCACCGTGGGCACCGAAGCTGGCGAGATACGTGCCGGTCGCATCATTGAGCTTGGCCGTATCCGCAACGCGTGCCGGATCCTTGTCGAAGTCGAACTTCAGGGGGTCAAAATTCGGCGCCGGGGGCGTCATGAAGTAGTATTGAAGCGAGCGGGCTCCCAGAACGATGTTATTTGCATCCGACTGGGAAGTGGGGGAATTGCCCAGCTTCCACATTCTCCAGTCCGCGCCCGCAACGCCCGTATCATATGGCCAATCGCTGTAAAGCTTTTCGCCATCGGAGCTTTCCGGACCCGCGAACGCGCGGCTCATGGCCTGCACTTGACCAGCCGTGAGGCAGCTGTCCGTCTTATCGCCTTGGCAGGACAGGACCTTTGGGTCGAACCGGCACTGCTGCCAGGCGTTGATGACGCCATCCTCAATGCCATCGCGAGCATCACAGGCAGCGAGAACCGCCTTGGCGACGATGTTCAGATCCTGCTGGGAGAAGGCGCGGGATAGAATGGGATGGCCGGCCTCATCCTTGGGAGCGATGCTCATGTACTGGCGAGTATCCCAGGCTTCGGCAATGTTGGCGGCACTGAGACGAAAACCCGGGCTACCTGCAACAATGCCGTCGAACTCGAGCGGATATCGCTGAGCCGCTATCAACGCCTCACGACCGCCATTCGAGCATCCCATGAACACCGACTTTTTCGGAGCCGCCCCATAGAACTTTGCAATCACCTGCTTCGAGACCGAAGTGACTTTGCCAATGGAGGCGTACGCAAAATCAATGCGTGCGGCTTGATCGACCCCGAAAGCCGGATCGGGGCTTGGGTGCCCGCCATCCATGCTTACAACAGCGTAGCCGCGCAAGAGCCCGGGAGCCGCGGTCGAGTTCCGGCAAGGAATGGTCCCGACGGCCGGCGCCAGGAAGCCGTCAACTGCGCCGCCGCCCTGGAAAAGGAACATGTCGTTCCAGGTCGTCGGAAGACGCACCTCAAACCGGGTGCCATATGATTGACCATCGACCCCCTGGCGTTTCCCGATAACACCTCGGACAAGGCAGTGCCCGCCCACTTTTACCGCCTGAGGCGAGGCGCCGGTGAATGCAGTGAAGGGATCTGCGGGGATCTCCTGCGGCTTTTGAAGGCTAGCCTCGGTAAAGATCACGCTTGGAATTTTGAGCTTGGCGATGGACCGGCACGCCTGATCCGACGCGTTTGCCGCCAGTGCAGGCGCACATACAAATATGATCGCCAACATCAGTGCCAGCGTGCACCCGCGGTCCCGCAGCTTGAGCCCGTTAGCCAAGAACATACCCATCCTCCCTGGATGCGCCCGATAGCCCGAAAGCTGATCGCATTGGTAGCTAGTTGTGAGCTTTCAGTAGCTTGTCCATCCGGTCCGAACCGGGAAAGCTGAGATTGTCGAAGCTTCAGTGACTCCAGGGGGACCGGATGAACATCCATAAGAATACCGGTCTGACGCCGCTCGGTCGAGAGCGGATTTTTTGCGCCTGGGCGCGCCGGCAGCACCTCGGAGGTGTTGCCGCCTGATCCGCAGACCGTCGGCCTCTACATCACGGCCTGTGCATCCAGAAAGGTTACAGGAGACAAGAAACCAAACTCTGTGGCGACGATCGAGCGCCGTCTCTCCTCCCTGGCGTGGAATTATACGCAGCGTGGCGAGCCGCTCGATCGAAAGGACCGCCATATCGCCACCGTGCCCGCCGGCATCCGTAACAGCCACGCAAAACCGTCTGTGCAGAATGAGGCCATACTTCCCGAAGACCTGATCGCCATGCTGGAGACGGTGCTCCGCAAGACCCATCAGGTCGCCCCAGGCCAGAGCAACCGGCTCGTCCCCGGGGAGGACGAAACGGTCGACCACTCCGCTTGTTCGACTTGTGTTCGGGCGACTATCCCGGCTTCTATGCATCGCGCTTCGGCGCGGCGAGCTTTGTCCAACGCGCCAAGCCTTTGAACCGAATCGCTGTAGACGGAAGTCGCGGCGAGCTTCGCGTTGTTGATCGGAGCATCGAACCAGGCGTCGTATCCGCGGTATCCACCCCATCGTCTGTCGCGCAATCTGTTGGCGAGCGCGTCCTCAGCCGTTCGATCGCGGCCGTCTTTGCCGCAAACTATTATATGGCGGCCGCCGATGCCATTCGGGCGCGCAATATCTCAGGGGTTGAAGGATCGTCGATCAGTTTTCCGATGTCTTGGCGGGCCGCGATGATCTGCACATGACCCTGCAAAGATTGCGCGTAGTAGGAAATACTGGTGCAACTGGTCACCCCAGGCGTCAGGATAATCGTAGAACCAATCGAACGAATGCACGCATCGCGGTTTGCCTATAGCACTGCTCTCCTGTCCCGATAGCGCAAATTCGCGGTTACCTCCGGCCACGAACAGTCGGACCAATTTTATTTGTAGGTTAGACCTTCGTCCTCGGCAAGATTGGCCAAGCGATGACTCGCTGCTGAATTGCCGGCCCGCGCGTGATGAGCGCGAAGGCGTCAGGTGCCCCCGCCGTCAAGACTCAAGCCGCAACGTAATCAGGCGGGAGTGCCTTCCGCTAGGTGGGGATGGACTGGCCGCCGAAGTCAGAAGCAGCAAGCCTGGAGCATAATGGAAGACCTCGACCATGTGAAGCAGGCCGTGAAGGGCGACCTAGCCTATTTGCAGCCACCTGCTCAAAGCCGCGACATGAAGCCAGCCGCCAGCCTGCTAGTTCGACAGCAACCGTTCAGCTTGCTGCCGCCGACCGCTTGAAAACGATGGTCACCTTCGTCCCTTTGTTGGCGCTGGACTCGACGGCTAGCTGCGCCTTGGCGTTCTCGGTCAGCGATCGCGCGATCAGCGCTCCGAGCTTGCCTGGTTTGGGCCACACCTCGCCTTCCGGCAGGCCGATTCCGTCGTCCGCCACTATAACCCGGCAGCCGTCGCCATCGACGACGCTGTGCAGTGTTATCGTGCCGCCATCGCGGCCCCGGAACGCATGCTTTAGTGAATTGGTCAGCAATTCGTTTACGACCAGCCCGGCCGGCATGGCGACGTTTATTGACACGGGATATGTATCCACCTTCATATCCAGCCGGATCCCCTCGACTGCATGCGAGCTCATCACCGCGGACGCGATCTGGCTGAGATAGACGCCAAGATCGACCTCCTCCTTCGGCTCGTCGGCCGTTAGCGTCTGGTAGAGGATCGCCAGAGCGTCGACGCGACCGGCGAGCCGCTCAAACCGTCTCCGGTCGGCCTCGGTCGCGTTGCGGCTTTCCAGCCGGATCAGCGCGGTGATCATCTGCAGGTTGTTCTTCACCCGGTGCTGCAGTTCGCGCAGCAGCGTGTCTTTCTCGCTGACACGCTCCTCGGCCGAGCGCTGATCTCCCGCCTCGCCGTGAGCCGATACGTCGACCAGGGCCACCAGTCGGAAGCAAACCTTGCCGTTGTCGTCTTCGATCACGTTGGAATAAACGTCGACGATCGCGGGTTTGTCCTCGCGGCGCTCCAGCCTGAAGGTGCCGACCAAATCGGTTCCCTCGACCACCGCCTCGGCTAGCGGCCTGTCCTTTTGCTGATGGAGGCCCGTGCCTAAAAGGGCCGCCCAGTTTTCTTGGGTGAGCCTGGCGGCCATCAGGCCTGAGAGTTTCTCGAATTCCGGATTGGCGTAGACCACGCGCTCTTCACCGGCAAGGTCCGAAACGGCTATGGCGATCGGCACCTGGTCGAGGAATTTCTTGAACTGTTCGCTTTCCAGTGCGGTTGCAAGGTCAGGTGTATCAAGTAACTGCTCGACCGCCTCAGCCTTCTCTGAATCCGATGTCATTTGCGCGCCTGTTCTGTGCGGATGATATCAACAATGCGGCGAGCCCGCCATCGCCAAAACTGGAGCTGCATCTCACGTTTCGCATCACGCATCTGACAACCAGCTCTGCATCGCGTAACGGCCGCACGTCCAGCATTGCGACCGGCCGAAGGAGAGCGGCAAGGATCGGCTAGAATCCAGGTGCCTGGAATGTCGAAGCGACCGGTCAAGTGGGTACGCTGCGGAAGATCGATAGAGCAGGCATTCAGGGAGAATGAGTTCGCGTGCCGGCCTCGGCGATACGTGCCGACACTGTCAACCTCATGACCGCATGCGGGCTGAAAGAGCAGCGCTTCGCTCCAGCGGTAATTCAGGCCGCTAGCTGCCTAACTGCGGCAAGCCCATCGATCGTGTATGTTGAGACGCTATTGCCGATGCCTAAATATCGAACCCGTCATGGCAATCGTTGTGACGGGAAGCGCTCGCTTATGGGCTGTGCCGGAATGCGCATGAAGTATACGCCTGTGCGCCGCTTCGTTGATCTCTTCGCCTTCGAGGAAGTCGTCAATCTCATCGTATGTGAGACCGGGACGAGGTTCTCCAGGTCGGCGGTCGGGATCTTTTCAACAAGATCAGACGGAGCGCCCAGATACACTGCCAAGGCGCGAACTCTGCGCTTGTTCAGCCCGGAAAGAGGAAGAATGTCTGCGGCACCATCGCCGAACTTGGTCAAGAAGCCCATCAAGGCCTCGGCTGCTTCGAAGCGACTTCTGAAAAAGAAGTGTGGGTTTGCTCTCATACCCTTTGCTGAAAAATGTTGTCATAGAGCGCATGGAATGCCACGCGCTTCGAATCGGAGTAGCCATCCGGGAAGCCTGAAGCCCCTTTGAAGCGCATGTCCGGCAGCTATTCATAGCGTGGATGACTTTGATCGAAACAAACGATTTCATAACTCTTCGGAAATCTTGCATGGACAAAAGCACGTCCGCACCGGTCACCCATCCAAAGGAGAAAATCTTCCATGCGCCCTGACGTGCAGTGGAGGTCGTGCCGAGAAGTGAGTTGCAACTGGCCGATCATGTCGGCGGTTCGACGCTAGTCGTCCCCAATGTTCCTGAGCTGCGAAGTCTTGCAGGCGAGCCAGCTGCCCAGCGCGATTCTGCTTGTGGCGGGCTTTTTGCCGCAGGCAGTCCGCTCGTTTGGGCAGCGGATTGGAGACCCGGCCGGCAGCGCTACCATACAACATCAGCGCACTTTACATCTACGCGGTATTGCCGGGCTTCCAGTCGGTGCCATGTTTGGCCGACGAATGACGCGATGCGGCCTCCTGCACAAGCGAAGGCGTTATCGGATGTGCGACCGGGAAGCAGGCGGACAGTGCAGCACATGTCAGTCGCCTATGCGACGGTCTTTCGGGGAATGAAATCGGGCCAGTTCACGGCGCGGCATTATTCGTCAACAGCCGCCCCTTCGCAAGGATATAGGCAGCCCGCGTCACAAGTTCGTGCTGCAGATGAAAACGGCATCGCCGGCATGCAAGTCAGCAGCCGCTCAAGATTCGATGATCCAGCCAAGCTCTCGGCGTCATGGAATGGCAGGCGCCACGATCGAAGCATCTCATGTTGATTCAGGCGGACCCTTATGAGGCGTTCTTTGATGCCGGTGATGCCTGACAGGCGGTTGCAGCTGCAAGCGACAACGCGGCCTATTTAGTTGGAAACGGTCTGAGGCAGGCCAATTTGGCTTGCCCGTCACTATGTGGAGAAAGAAATGCTGTGTCTAGGAATTAGCGGCGGACTTGACCAAGTCCATGAAAACCGATTCGAGCTTCGGAACGCCTTTATGCACGATGGCGCCGCGGTGCTCGTCCGAGACGGACGGGTGATAGCAGCCGTCGAAGAGGAACGCCTCAATCGGATGAAACACTCCAACAAGCTCCCAATTCGTTCGATTCAATACTGTCTGTCAGCGGCGGGGGTTCAGCTCAACGACATTGATCGTGTCGCGCTCTACGCCAGCGAGCCCTATGCCAACGCCATGCTTGAAGGTATGTCCGCATCCCACCCGGACATTCTCTCCATTCCGTTGGATGCTAAAACGTTGGTGCAGGATCTGTTAACGCGTGAGTTCGGCACTAAGTTGGACAGTTCGCGTATTTCATTCGTAAGTCATCATCAGGCGCACGCCGTGAGCGCCTTTGCAATGTCGGGCTTCGAACAAAGTCTCATTCTAGCGATTGATGGCTCTGGTGATTTCCTATCGGGCCTCTTGGCGGTAGGGTCTGGCACAGAAATTACGCAACTCGAGGCTTTCCCCGAGAACAATTCTCTTGGGCTGTTTTATCTCGAGACGATCCGCTATCTCGGCTACGGCTTGTTCGACGAGTATAAGGTAATGGGACTCGCGCCCTACGGCGACCCCGCTCCCTATCGCGAGCTCTTCGAGCAGTTCTACGAGCTCTCCGCCAACGGCGGTGGCTACCGTGTTCACCTCGACCGCATCGGTCCGGCGTTGCTCCGCAATATCGAGGTCAGGCGAAAGGGAATGCCCTTCACCCAGCAGCATCGAGATGTGAGTGCGTCACTGCAGGAAGCGCTTGAGCGGATCGTGTTCCACATTCTCCGGCATCACCGTGAGGCCACCGGCATGAAGCGGTTGTGCCTGGCGGGGGGGGTGGCCCACAACTGCACGATGAACGGTAAGCTGCTGTATTCAGGGCTTTTCGAAGACATTTTCGTGCAACCCGCGTCTCACGACGCTGGCTGCGCATTGGGAGCTGCGCTGATAGTCTCTAACGAGATGGGCCGCCCCGCGCCGTGTGAGCGACTGCAGGGGGTCTATTGGGGTCCTGATCTCGGGAGCGAGCGCGCCGTGCAACAGGAACTGAATGCATGGGCCGGACATCTCGAGGTTGAACGCTCTGATGACGTGGCAAGCAGTGCAGCCGACTGGATCGCCAACGGCGCCGTGATCGGCTGGGTGCAGGGTCGTTCGGAGTTTGGGCCACGTGCGCTGGGCAACCGCAGCATTCTTGCCGACCCTCGGCCCGCCGCAAACAAGGACCGGATCAATGCGATGGTCAAGAAGCGCGAAGGCTATCGGCCCTTCGCGCCATCTGTGCTGGAGGAGGATGCGAGCGAATTTTTCGACCTCCCGGACGGTAGGCACGAATTTCCATTCATGAATTTCGTCGTTCGCGTGCGTGACTCAAAGCGCGCCTTGCTCGGTGCCATCACGCACGTCGACGGTACCGCTCGCCTGCAAACAGTATCGCGCAACGCCAATCCCGCGTACTGGGAGGTCATCAATGCGTTCAAGAAGCGCACAGGCACTCCAATTCTGCTCAATACGTCCTTTAACAACAATGCCGAACCGATCGTGGATTCGGTTGCAGACGCGATTGCCACCTTTCTGACGACAGAGCTGGATGGACTTGTGGTCGGGCCCTTCCTGGTAAAAAAGCGGGCTGCAACAATGCAGGATTGGACTACGCTTGCGGTTTCGTTGCCGCCCTATGTGTCCCTCCATCAAACCCGCGCTTACAAAGCGCCAGATCGTCGGGAGACTCACTGCGAGATCAGCACGACCCACTTCAGCAGTGACAGTGTACGAATTTCACACGACTTGTTTAATCTGCTGATGCGGATTGAGGGCGAAGCCGTGTTGGGAGATCTCCTCAATACAATTGCGCCGGATCAGGCTAAGCGTGAAGCTCTGATGGAGGGCCTGCGACGGCTGTGGGAGCAGCGCCTCGTTCGATTGCATCCCTCACAAGCTGCTCGCATGGATCAAGACTGCGATCAAACGCTGGACCAGCATAACAGGCTCTCAGCGTGATAGAGGTGCCGCTATCCAAGCTCGGCGAATAATGGTGTTCATCGATGCCGCCTGCCACCTCACCGCTGGCAGGCAGTCGACTTCATCACAGGGTTGATTCGTCCACTTCACCTTGGACGACCGGACGCGCAGAAAAAAGCGGCTGCGGCGGGTCCTTGCTAGCGACCGTGATGCGGGACCACAGCGACAGGGCGTGCCCGAGACGGTCAATGCGGCCGGCGGTGTCGTCGCCGGCGGCGACGGTCGCATTCAGGATCAGCATCGACCAAAGAGCGAGGCCACTGCCGTTATGCTCCGAGATCTGGGGACGGCGGCTTGGCGATCACCGTCTACTCGGCGTTGCCGAACTCACTGCATGCGAGACCGTGACGAAGCCCTTCACATTGCGGGTCGGGACATAGCTGGCTTTCTTGGCGCGCTACCATCGCTAGAGATGCAGACTTCGCCCAACAGCTCCTGCTGGAGCGCGGCTTGGATCTGATGGCAGAATTCTTGCGGAGACGCGGACAAAGTGGGGAGCACTCCAACCTACACACGCGTCACTGGGCTATCAGTGTTGACCGTATAATTTTCGGAATGGCAATGGCATATTTTACAAAGCACGACGGCAATCAAATTATATACCGCAGCTGGGAAGAGCCGGAACAGTCAAGCGCAAGGATGAGAATTTTGGTCCTCAAGCTTGATCATGTCGGCGACTTTTGGATGTCTCTAGGGCCTCTAAAGGACCTTCGTCAGCGTTTTGCGCATGCCCACATTACGCTGGTGGTGGGAAGCTGGAACATCGCTACTGCAAAACAGTTCGACCTCGCCGACGATCACGTTGCTTTTGACTTTTTTCCTCGCAACCCAAAAGTCAAAACGCGCAAAGAAGCCGCGGACATAAGGCCGCTGCTGACCGGCGAGTTTGATCTTGCCATTGATATGCGTGTTCCGGAAGAAACAAGGCCGATCTTGCTTGAAGTTCCCGCCAGGCACCGTGCGGCGATAGTTGATCCGTACAGCATGCATCAGATCGATATTGCGATAGCGCCATTCAATCTGAAACTGCGCAGAACCATTTTCTACAAGCTGGTCCAAAAAATAGGGCTTGCTAACAAAATCCCCCGTAGATGGCTTGATTGGTTCATTGACCGTAAGCAGGTGCGTCTCCAGCATGTGTCAGAAATCCTCCTCTTTCTGGTCGCAAAGGCAGCTGCCTATTTCGAAAGCGGAGCGGGTCACCCACAGAATTCGACTACAGGCAATGCCCCGATTGTCGTGGCTCCGTTCTCCAATTCCAGCCTGCGAGATTGGCCGATTGAAAGTTTTGGCAAAGTTGTCGCTGCTCTTTCGACCCGTGGTGAGGTGGTCCTCGTTGGCCGTGGCGAATGCCTGGAAGCGCTTGAGGAGGTTGCGAAGATAGCTAGGGAACGTGGGGCCGCGAACATTCGGACGGCTGTCGACTTGTCAGAATTGGAATTCAATTGTCTCGTGAATTCGGCCGCGCTCGTCGTTTCGAACAATTCAGGCACCGGCCATGTCGCTGCCCAGCTTGGCCGCCCTACTATCGGCATTTTCACGGCGTCACATCTACCGGAGATTTGGGGGTTTCGAGGTCCCTTGGTCAGCATGCTTATGAGTGTTATTGAATGTCGCGGATGTGGTCTGGACCAAGTGCGGCATTGTCCGGTCAAAGTCCGATGCAAGTTCGACATCACGCCGGATCTCGTGATTGCCGAGGTAAACGCCTTGATGAATCATTGTAAGGGTACGGCACAAGCTTAGTGGCTCGCGGTCACCACAACCGCGATTGCCCAGCCCTTGTCGCTGATTCAATCGCTACAATCATCTAAAGGCCGAAATTCAGAATCGAATCGACTTGTTCGAAGGACCGCAGTGGCGATGTCACATTGGCCGACAGGTGGCATAGAGCGGCGCCTGAGAATGAAAGTGCCGCCGCCCAGCCTTCATAGCCGTTCCTCCTTTGTGGCGTGACGGCCCGAAAGTCGCCATCGCGTCAGATGTTCATCAGGTTCGGGATAGCCGGGGCTCGTCCGGCGACAGTCATGGCAGCGACTTCGCTTCTGGACCCGCTCATCCGGCCGCCAAAAACAAATGCACTTCCTAAAGCCGTAATTGATCCGCCGGAGCTGACCAAAGCCACCTTGCTCTGGATTGCGGCAATGGCGACTGGGGCGAGAAGCCGAGAAGAACCGATCCGGCGAGAAATCCTAAGACCATCCGCCACGAAACGTCGCCAGGGAACGTAGTATTGCGTTCCGCGTTACACTAACGTATATACGTTCGCAGCACAGGAGCGCGCCATGGCCACCACACCCACCAGGAAGGAAGCACCCGTCTCGATGCGGTTTCGCGACGATGATCTCACCATCATCGACCGCGGCGCGGAGCTGCTCGGCCTGTCGCGCACGGAGTTCATGCGGCGCGCCGCGCTGCACGAGGCGCAGGCGGCCATCCTCAACGAAACCGTCATCCGCGTGTCCCCGGAAGCCTATGACGCCTTCATGCAGGCGATCTCAGCCCCGGCCGCTGCGCCCCCGACGAAGGCGGCCGAGCGGCTGCGTCGGTCCCCGCCCTGGGACAGCTAGGTGGCGCTTTCAGGCATCGAACTCCTCGACCACGCACACCGCCTCGACAGCTTCGATTGCGGCAAGCCGGCGCTCAATGCTTGGCTGGCCGGCTTCGCGCGAACGAACCAGGCCCGCGGGTTTACCCGCGTCCTGGTCGTTCACGACGAGGGAACAGTCGTCGGGTATTACGGCCTCGCGCCGGGCGTGATCCAGCCAAATAGCGCACCGCGCGCCATCCGCACCGGACGCCCGCCCGATCCGATCCCCTGCCTGCTGATCGGACAACTCGCCGTCGACCACCGCTATGCCGGACAAGGCGTCGGTAGCGGCTTGGTCAAGGACGCGCTGTATCGCTGCGTCGCCGGCGCCGACATCGTCGGCGGCCGCGCGGTGGTGGTGCGGGCGATCGACGCCGAGGCAGAGCGCTACTGGCAGAGCTGGGGCTTCATTCCCGCGCGGGACAATCCGTCGGTGCTCATGCGCTCGATCCAGGACGTGAGCCTCTGGCTGGCCGACAAAGGCCACTAGCTCCGCGCGCGTAGCGCCTCCGGAAGCGGCAGGTCTGCGCGCCGGCCTGCCGCCGACCGGGCTCTAGTTGCGGCGTCCCGCCGCTCCCCGAGCCGGCTTCGCCGTCTCGGCGTTCGGGTGACCCCTCACGCAGGGCCAGAGGGAGACGGCGGTCAGAGCGAGGGAGCCCTGGAGAGAAGGGAAAGTCATGATGTCGATGATATTCATAGGGGGTTCACGCGAGATATTTGAGCTGCCGGAACCTGCCATCGCTCGGATCCGCCCAATCGTTGTTGCCGTGCACGGCGTGCTGATTGGCGACGCGTCTGGAGCCGATGCCGAGGCGCAGGGCCTGCTCGCGGGCTACGGCTACAAACATGTCGGGGTCTTCCATGCGGCCAAGGAACCCCGCAATGATCTGGGCGACTGGGCTGCCTACCGGGTCCCGTCTCCTGAAGGCGCTAGAGGATACTGGATCTACGCCGCCAAAGACCGGGAGATGGCGCGCGCCGATTTTGGGATGATAGTCTGGGACGGCGCATCACCCGGCACGGCCGTCAACGTGCTTCGGCTCGCCATGGAGAACAAGCCGAGGTCATCTACGATCTGGCCAGGGGCAGCATGGCGACTACGCACCATGTCGTAGACTGGTGCGCCATTGCTCCGCGATGCCGGTCCAGACATTCGGCGCGCCAAGCCGAAGCCCGCATGACGCCAGGCGAGCGCCTGGCGTTGCCGGGATGATGTACGCGCGGTCCCGGCGGGTCCAACGCGATAGGCTTGATCCGGCCCCGCGCCCCCAACTCCACTTGTATGAACGGCCGGGGCCGGCCCTTTTCGAAACCGGCTCACCGCCGCGTGGCGTTGTGCAGGATGATTGTCTTGACCCGTCTCGCATCTGAAGCGGGTGCAAGCCTGCCGCACATGCCGCTGCTTGGTCATCCAACCTGGCTGCGAGGCATCGCTACCGTGGGGCGTGGCGTTCGCTGCCAGTCGGCTCCGATCTCCAAACCGCTGTGCCGCCATACCGAACACGCAAGGCGGTTTAACCGCCAGGCTGCTGTTCAAGGTATTAACGACGCAGGCGGCATGACCGGAGAGGCTGGCGGGGTAAGCAGCTTCCATCGATCCGGCGGCATTGCGGATGTGGCTGGCGATGGCGGCCTGAGTTCTTGTCCATCTGCCGCATAGCGGGTGGTCAGATGCTGGTCGCGTTTCCGGCGAGCCGAAGCATTTGTCTCTCAAGGTCACCCGTTGGAAATCCAGCACCAGCGGCTTGTCGGGACAAGATAGTTGCTATTGGGATTTGGCCGCCGCAGCCGCGAGCATCGCTTCTCCCATCCCATTGACGCCTCGGGCATTCAGCATTTCACCAGCGTTCTGAATGTCGCGCACCTCTTTGTTCTGGCTGAGTTTTGATTTACCAATCGGGGTGGTGATCTCGATTTCCAGGGCGACGATCGCCTTCACCATCGTGTCAATGAAGTCCTTCGGCGCGTCGCCCATCTTCCACGGGGCAGGCTGCGAGGCTTCATGCATGTGAGTGAGCTTCGCCACGTTACGGCGCACACATAGCGCTCATCATCCCGGACAGTGATGCGTCCGTGGGCGTGGACGACGAGATAGTTCCACGTCGGCACCTGGTTATGGAATTCATGCTTGCTTGGATACCAGTTCGGCGAGATGTAAGCGTCAGACCGTCGAGCTCGTCCCGGACCGCATGGCGCTACGGCGTCACCTCCAGCCCGGCGAGAAAGTCGTCATTGTCCGTGAGGGTGACCGCCGCCTCTATGGTGAGAATATTGATCGCCGGCAACTTATGGCGCCTGCCGACCTCAAATTCGTTGAAGTCGTGCGCCGGCGTGATCTTGACCGCGCCGCTGCCTTTCTCCGGATCAGAATACTCGTCCGCCACCACCGCGATCCTGCGGCCGACGATCGGCAGAGGATGAGGTTCTTGCCGACAAGATGCCGGAAACGCTCGTCGTCGGGATGCACCGCCGACCGCCATATCGCCCAGCATCGTCTCCGGGCGGGTCGTCGCCACGGTGATGAAGGGTTTTAGGATTTTCCGGATCCAAAACCTCGCCCTCGACGGGGTAGCGGAAATGCCAGAGATTACCGTTGACCTCCTGCTGTTCGACCTCAAGGTCGGAAATCGCAGTCAAGAGCTTCCGTCCCAGTTCACAAGGCGCTTGTCCTTGTAGATCAGGCCTTCCTTGTAGAGGGTGACAAACACTTCGAGCACCGCCCTGGACAGGCCCTCGTCCATGGTGAAACGCTCCCGGCTCCAGTCGGCGGAGGCGCCCAGCCGCTTCAACTGGTTGAGGATCGCGCCGCCGGTCTCGATGAGCTCATCGCGCGTCAGGTCGCGGCGGTGGATCTGCTTCTCCATCAACTGGCGCTCGACCACCATCTGTGTGGCGATCCCGGCATGATCCATGCCCGGCTGCCAAAGGACATTCTTGCCCGCATGCGCTCGAAGCGCACCAGAATGTCCTGCAGCGTGTTGTTGAGCCCATGGCCCATATGCAGCGAGCCGGTGACGTTCGGTGGCGGGATGACGATGGTGAAGGCTTCCGCGCCCTCCTCGGCGCCTGCGCCGGCACGAAACGTCTTTTACAAGCGTATTATGTTTTTTTGCGCATAGACCAACGAGTTGAACGGCGGCCCCATGAATCGCCGATGTGTAGGTCGGGCAAAGGCGCCCACCAGCTCGTACTTGTCAAGACGACGCCACCCTTGATCTTGCACCCGCCTCCGATACCAGCGATGCACTGCGTCGTATGCTCATGCCTGTCAGGATGGGATGGGCGCTGCTAGCACTGTGGCAGTTTGACAACCCGCCCATCGGGGCGGTAGCACCGTCCAAGGCCAAGAGTCGCAGGGCAGACCGCACCCCATCGGGCTGCGCGACCCAGACCAGCTGACGCCCAACTGGCACACTCATCGCGCATCAGCACCGTGGATGCGACATCTACTTTGTTGCGAGCGCGATATCGGAACTTGGTTGTGACGCAGCTGTGCGTAAGCGCACCGCTGTCAGCAAGTGAGTGAGTGAAAGAACTACGTGGTGGAGGTGAGAAGTCATGCGGCGTCAAGATTCCCCGCCCTTTGCGGCAACCACACTGATCCCTCTTCAGAATCCGGTCTTTCGTTCGATCTGGACAGCCACGCAGATATCCAGCCTTGGCTGGCTGGTGCAGAGCGTGGCTATAAGCTGGCTTATGGCAACGATTTCAGCCTCCGATCTGATGGTTGCGCTCGTGCAGGCTGCATCGACACTGCCCGCCTTCTTCTTGTCGATCCTTGCTGGAGCGATTGCAGACAGCTTCAGCCGCCGCGGCGTGATGCTTGCCGGACATTGCCTGATCGCACTGGCATCCACGGCGCTGGCTCTCTCTGTTGGACTGGGCTTTGTCAGTCCATGGCTGATCTTGGGACTGAGTTTCTTGGCGGGATGCGGCTTTGCCTTGAATGATCCAGCCTGGCACGCCTCGGTCGGCGACATCCTGGAAAAGCGCGACATACCCGCTGCAGTGACGCTGATGTCGGTGGGGTACAACGTGGTTCGGAGTATAGGACCGGCGCTGGGCGGTGTAATTTTGGCTTTGCTGGGCCCCCTTACGGCTTTCGCCTTCGCTGCGCTGACCGACCTGGTCCCGTTGAGCGCTGTGCTGCGCTCCAAGTGGCAAGTTCGCTCTTCGCCTCTTCCGCGCGAGCGGATGACGACGGCCATTCATGATGGCATGCGCTTCACGGCAATCTCATCGGAGATCAGAGTGGCGATCGTGCGCGCAACCCTGTTCGGGCTGTCAAGCATCTCGATCCTTGCTCTGCTCCCCCTCGTGGTTCGCGACCAACTGGCGGGGGGGCCAATTGTTTACGGCGTCCTGTTAGCCGGCTTCGGCACAGGCGCCTTCATCGCCGGCATTGGCAATAGCTACTTGCGACGCATCACGTCCCAAAATCGATTGATCACGCTCGCATCCGTTGCTTGCGCAACGTGTTGCCTTTTACTGGCTCTCACATCATCGGTGGCTGTAGCAGCGATCGCGCTTGCAATCGCTGGCGCAGGCTGGGTTGTCACCTGGACCGGAACCGACGTGTGTGTGCAGTTGGCAAGCCCAAGGTGGGTCGTTGGTCGCACCCTGTCGATCTATTACGCCCTGACCTACGGCGGCATGGCAGCGGGCAGCTGGATCTGGGGTGCTGTCGCGCAGTACTATTCCCTGACGTGGGCTTTGGAAGGTGCTGCAGCGGCGCTGTTGCTGGTTGCAGCCGTGGGAAAGCTATTGCCGGTACGGCTATGGGAGGAATCGGATCAAGGGGCCTTCGACTTCAGGCCACCAGAACTGGCCCTCGATTTGAAGCCTAGGAGCGGCCCGATCGTGATCAAGGTGGAGTACTCGATACCCGAGGAGAATATCGAGGAATTTCTGAGCTGCATGCGCGAAAGGCGGCGCGTTCAGAGCCGTGCCGGTGCGCGGGACTGGACTCTCCAGCGCGATCTTCAGAACTCGACTCTTTGGACCGAGACATTCCGCACGCCGACATGGACGGACTATCTTCGTCTAAACCATCGGCTAACGGTGACTGACAGGGAGGTAGGCGAGCGCCTTGCCGCTCTGCAGGTCGGTGATTCTCCTCCTCGTCTCTCACTTTCGATCGAGCGGTCGACAAGCCCCGCCCCCGGCAGCCAAGTCCAGCCTGTGCCCTTTGTATCGCGCCCGTAAGGAAACCAGTAACTTTTCTGGGTTCGGACACGGGAATGGCCGAGACCTACTCCATCTTTCGTCGGGACTTCCCGGATTGCCATACGTTGCGGCCGGTTAGGCGAGCATGAGGATTTGTGTGGCACGTACTCCCACCACGGGCAATGTCCAGCCCCACCGCCTCTGCCATCAGATCGGCTTGGGCACGGGTTCAGGTCGCCTGTCCCCCTGCATCGTGGCGAGCAGCGGCGAGCAAGGGGGCGGAGGGATCTCCCCGGTCTGCACGGAGCGAAGCGGGCAGACGGAGGAATCCGCCATCGGCGGCTTGCAGGGAGAGGGCCGCGCGCCTCTTTCCCTCCCTCACAAAACGTGCCGCCAAGCACGTTCACGTCGGCGCAGCCGTGCCGCAGAGCCGGCCGCAACAAAGAAGGCCTACAAGGCGGAAGCATCGAAATGTCCGCCAGCGGGACCAATTCAGTTCGGTGCTGGAGAAAGCGGTTCAACAGGGCGGCCGTAGGAGCACCAGCATAGCGCCGCCGTCAGGCGCGACGCGGACCGACAGCCCCGAGAAGGGCGCTGATTGATCGATCGAAATTGAATCGGCTCATTTTTATCAGCTGAAATATTCCATGAGTTTTTCACGATGCTTCAGCGCGCGCGTGGATTTGATGCAGCCATCCAGGACTGCTGCATTGCCATAGCAATGGTCACAACCTGCTAGCGGGCTTCTGGAGATGGACGCGACGATCGGTCAGACGCGCTTCTATTGGCTGCCGTCGGCGCCAGACGGTCGCGGAGCTTCAAATCTGATCGGGCTCCCGAGCGAATTGCCGTCCTACGAGCATTCGGGACCGATCCCGGCCTACAGGCACGCCTTACTTCGGGCGGCGGATCAAGTGATCCGTGAGGGGAATGCCACGCCGGCATGGCTCGCCAATGACTTCAATGCCAACTGTCGGCAGTCACATCATAAATTAAGCATAGCTCCGCGACACATATCCAAGGTGGCGCACAATCCTGCGAATTGTCATCGCTGTGACAGCAATCGCCAAACCAAGCAAAGTGGCGAACTCGATTCTGCTCGCGAGACCTGCTGCGGCCCTCATCCTCTCCATTACCGGCGGAGCCTGATCTAAAGCGTCACCCACCCGACGGACAACATCTCACGACGCGCCGAGCAGCTTGGCCAAGAATCCGCACTGGCCGATCTCGCGCTGCGTGCGATCGCCTCCTCGATAGCATTGGAGCAACACCTTCTTGAAATCGGCCTGTGCGGCAATTTTGTCGTAAAGCTCATGGTGGCGACTCCCGCACGCGCGCAGGACAGCCGGCAGATCGCGCATCTTGGCGATCCACCCTGCCATTCGGCCCGTCGTTCTTCTTTATTCCAATGGAGATCGTAATCAGGTCCGGACGGTCACGCAGTGAAGTGTTCTCCCTTCGAGCAGCCACGTCGGCGCCGCTCAGAATCTTCGACGAGCGCGCCAGGACAGCATCGATCTCCGCAAATTCTTGCCAGCAGATCGTCCTCACATCATCATGCCCTTGGCTTCAACCGGGCTGGTGCCCTCCCCTTCCCGGCTTTTTGTCCCGACGCTCGGGTCGCGCCGCCCGGCCCGGTCAAGGCCAAAAAAATCGTCGCGGGTGAGCGCCCACTCCGGCTTCTGCCAAATATTCGCCGGCGGGTTCGCAGCACCGCGGGCGCACGGGTGAGCTCGTGGGTAGGAGTGCGGATGGAAGTAGGCGATGCACATCGTCACCAGCACCTCAGATTGTGTGAGGTCCACGGCTCGCTCGTTTCCGCCGACGGCGGCGCGGATGGCGTCGGTATACGCAGGGCGGGTCCGTCGCCTTGGCCTCAGTTTCGGGGCAATGGCAAGCCCCGGTCCGCGCGGCGCCGAGTTGGGCGGAAAGATCGACGGCGCGCAACGCGGGGCTCCTACGCGACGAGCAGTTTTTCCCCCGGTCTGACCCGGCCTCGACTCCAGATGCCGCAATGACCGTCGCGGCCCGGCGCGATTGATCGGGTCTCATGCCCAAAGCTGCCTCGGTGCCCAGTAGCGGCACCGCATTGCCCCTCCCAGGCGCTGCGCCAGTAAAGCGTCGGCGAGCCAGCATCCGACGGTGCGTTCGAAGCGATCTCATTCGGCGGCCATGATCGCGCCGGTCACCATGCCGCAGCGGAAAGCTGCCGAGCTCGTCTGGCCAGGTCGCTGACCGCCTCGTCGTCGCGGGCGACGACCGAAATCTTCCCCACCGCAGCGAGGTTTCTCCCGTTAGAAGATCCTCAGCGGGATGGGCTGCCAGTTCACGCCCGGTCAACAGCATCCGGCCCGCGGGGTCGACCTTGTCTCCCGGTCGTGTGAGCAGAAGAACATCGCGAAGTGCGGCTTCATCCTCGACGCCGCGAGCCTGCTTCGCCGTACCACGGCCGCCGAAAGCCCTAGGCGCTGTCACCAGGCGCCAGCCCACCTCTCTAGCTGGCGGACCATCTCATCGAGCGCGCCGATGGCCGCACCGTCAGTGATTGCAATGTCCTCAATGCGCCGCAACTGTTTGGGTCGGGGGCAGCCCTGCGCAACCAGGCCGGCACCGCCGCGTCGGCGCGGCTTCCGTGGCACCGGGAAGAGTGTGGCGCAGGAGGGTTTTGGCTCAGAATCATGGAACACGATGAATCATCGCGGCGCTTTTTGTAGAGCGAACGATAAGTCTTGCACGACCAGCCATTTATCCCTCGCGAGATCAATGCCGCGGGCAATTAGCAGGCGAACTCCGTCCGGACTGAGTACCTGTTTCAACGCGGGCAAAAGAAGTTGTGTAGCCATGTCACGAAATGCTTGGTCCGCTTCTCTGCCGGCCGATGGTCCATGAAATCCCCTCTGCACGCACGACGCCGGAAACCTCCTTGCCGATATGATGCTCAAGCACCGGCCGCCATGGCACCAGCGTGAACTCGCGCGATTTCTCGATGACAGCGTATTTTCCGCCGGCGAGCTCGACGGAGCGGCGGAGCGTGCCTTCTATTCGATCTCCACTCTGGGCTTCAGAATAGGGCAGACCGAGTTCGTTCGACAACTGGCCGGCCACGCGGTTCAACTCGCGTTGGCGCAGCATCGAAAGCATGTTCGCGCGATAGATGACCCGATCCTGGGCTTCATGCGCGAGACCTTGCGCGATCAGCCACTGCTGTCGACGGGCCTGGACCTGACGTACTTCGCGACCGAAGCCAGAGTCGCGCAAGGGCTCAGGATGAGCTGATACGAGCTCCTGGTCGATCCAGGTGGCGCCGTCGAAGCTGACTTGGCTCTCCAGCAGCATTGATGAGAGCTTGTCGACGACAACAGGCTCGGCCCTCGCTCGCTGACGCTCGTAGCCCGCGACGCGGTCGAGATGGTCCGGCGCGATAGTCCATGTGCCGTCCGGCTCGCGCTCGACACCACCGGTCGCCCGGCGGATCGCCTCCAGTCGCCGCACGTGCGTTTCGGCAAAGCGTTCGGTGGCCGACGGGTCATGCTTGAGATGGATATCGATGCTGTAGCGCCCGTCATGGGCTGTGGCGATCTCGGCAATTGTGCGGTCGATTTGCCTTGGCCCGGTGTCTCTCGGCGTGACCCGCACTATGCAGCCCTCTGGCGTTGGTTCGGTGGCCTCGCCTTTGCCGATATCAACATAGTGGCTTTTGCCGTCCACGCCGTCGACGACGAGGTAATGGCGGTCAGTGATTTCGTCGGTCAGGCCGCGCGCAACGATGCGGCCGACGACAGGCGGCATCTGCTCTGCAGATCGATCATGGACAACATAGTCGGCGGCACTGCGGGCGAGCCCCTTGCCGGTCAGTTCCCGGTGCATTGTCTTGATGATGTCGCCCCGCTCGCCGATGCGGCGCAGCGTCGCTTCAAGCTCGCCATCAAGGCGCCAGCGGCCCGAGCCGACTTCCTCAGCCAGACCCATCCGCTCGAGCTTGCGCAGGCGCCCCTGGTGCAGCGTCTGGCGAAACGTGTCTCGGCTGGCCGGTGAGACATGCCCCTCATGGTCGCGTATGCGGAGCAGCTGCCGATCGATGCTGGTGAAGCGTTCCCGCTCCATTTCCTGGCGCAGGCGTTGCTCGATCTCCCGGTCCGTTCTCGGGCCAAGGTCGAGGCTGACCAGCTCGGCCGCCCGTTCACGGATTCCAGACGAGATGTAGTCTCGCGCGATGACAAGATTTTCGCCGCGGTCGTCCCTGCCGCGGACGATAATATGGGTATGCTGATGACCAGTGTTGAAATGATCGACGGCCACCCAGTCGAGCTTGGTGCCGAGGTCTTCTTCCATCTGCGCCATGAGGCGCCGCGTGAGCGGCTTCAGGTCATCATACTCGATGCCGTCTTCAGGGGCGACGATGAAGCGAAACTGATGCCGGTCGCCATCGGCACGATCGATGAAGGCCTTGCCATCGACGCGGTCGCTGTCGGCGCTATAGAGCTCGCCAGGCTGGCCTTCGCGGGTCACGCCGTCGCGCTGGAGGTAGCGAAGGTGTGCACGTGCCCCGTCAACACCCTTGCCGGCCAGCTTGACGATACGGGCCTTGACGACGGCGCGCCGCTGCCGAAACGCCGCGTGGGGGTCGCGCGCTCTGAGAACGGCGGCAGCAGCCCCGCCGCGCCCCGCCCGGCTTCCGATGAAGCGGCCACGGCGACCGCTGCCGCCGCCGGCTCGGTTGATCGCGGCGCGGATCTGGCCGGCGAAACGCTTGCCTGCCTTCGAGCCGCGCGATCCGATTTTGCCCAGGCTCGGCTTGAACTCTTCATCCTGCATTGAGCCTCCTAGTAATCTTAAGCAATATCATATGGTTGTCGGCAGCAGCTCTCCTGACGCTGAAGGCAGCCTCCGTGGAAAACGATGTGCAGACAAAGACTTCGCCGCCTCCAGGAGGCGATGCCTTTATCTTGCCTTCCGCGGACCTGCCTCCCTGCATCCCTGCCCCGCCCGACCCACGGTACCCCTGCCCTCACCTGCGATCCGGCCGGCCTGACCTTGCTCGCTCCGATCCGAGCGGCACCACAATTTGGCCATTCGGATCGGTCGCGGAAACACCGTTTCGCAGGAAAAACAGCGACTGCCCGGACGGGATTTCCGGCGCTTTTCCGGAACGGGATTTGCCGGTGAACGCGTCCATGTCGGCGGCCGAGATCCCCGCAGCCTTGACCTCTTCCAGATACGAAACCGTCTCGCTGGGCAGCGGTCGCCCACGCTGCAAATGCTGTTCGTAGCGGTCCGGCCCAGCGTTATAGGCGGCAAACAGGCCGGGAAAGCCGAAGCGGTCATACATGGCGCGCAGATAGGCAGTGCCTGCCAGAATGTTGTCGCGAGGGTCGTGCGGATCGGCCCCCAGGCCAAGCTCTGCGCGCATCTCCTCATAGGTGCCGGGCATCACCTGCATGAGGCCAATGGCGCCGGCGTGTGACGCGATCGGCCGTCCGTCCAGCATTGTCTGCCCCCGGCTTTCGGCATCCATGACGGCATAAATCCAGGGCTGTGGAATGCTGAAACGCCGGCTTGCTTCGGCTACCAAGGGCTGCCATCTTGCCAGCTGCGGACCACGGGAGATGGCGGCCGGCTGAGCGTCGGTCGCGGCGGAACAGGCGCATGGCGCTATCGCGACCATGCCGAGCATCAGGAGGGTTACTCGGTCCATAGCGGCACGAGCCTCCCGGCAATATTTTCGGCCGGCACCGGCCCGAAATAGCGGCTGTCGAAGGAGTGATTTCTATCGTTGCCGAGCAGGAAAAACTCGTCGGCGGCGAGCTTGCGGCAGGCATTCCACCAAGGCAGCGGACGGTGCTGCGTGTCGGTTGCCAGCCGGCGCGCGACGATCTCGCCGCCGATGATGATGGCGTCGCCGAAGGCGCAGACATGCTCGCCAGGCAGCGCGGCAAGGCGCTTGACCAGCGGCACATTGCTGGGCAGATAGAAGCGTTCGGCGGCGAGATCGGCGACCGGTTTTGGCGGGCGGACGAGCACCAGATCGCCACGAGCCGGTGATCCGGACGCGACGCGATAGAGGCCGACCGGCGCACTGGCCGAGGCGTTCCAGACCAGCCAGGGCGATGGGTTGTCGAAAGCGGCGAAGCCGATCAGGCCGAGGCCTATTGTGGCCACGGCGATCGTCTTGCGCGCCCGAATGCGCCGCAGATGGCTGCCGATCAGACGGATAGTGGGACGCCGGCTCATGAGCGGCCTCCCGCACCGGCCGAGCCGGAATCGTGGCCGCCATCCTCGGGCCTGGTCTCCTGCGCGCGCCCTTTCGACCAGTCGTCGAGCTCGTCGATGTGATACCGAACATAGCGGCCGTGCTTGCGGAATTGCGGGCCACCGCCTTTGAGCCGCATCTTCTCCAGCGTGCGCTGGGACAGCCCGATATAGAAGGCGGCCTGCGCGGTGTTGAGAAACGGACTGCCCTTCTTGGCACGGGCCGCGCGTTCGTTTTCGTCGTCCATGATGATCCTCGTTTCGCTACGGACAAGCGAAGGCGAGGATCGGCGAGCGAGATCGTTTTGGGGACGGGCGAAGAGTGGGGGGCGAGTTTTCGCCGCCCCTTCTTGAGAAGAGCCCCGCGCCGGTTTCGGCGCGGGGCGCGAGGCTGGCGGTTCAGTCGACGGGGTTCCAGATGATGGCGTATGTGTCGTCGTCATCCTGGCCGGCGGCGCGGCCGAGATTGGCGTAGAGCTTGCGCGGACCGAACTCCGGGGCGGCAATCGACAGGCTCACATAGTCCTTGCCGGAGGTCTCGCCGGTGCGGATCCAGCCGGCCCCTACTTCGACCCCTTGCGTCAGCACCCGGAAGTCGGGATGGGTGTCGGCGCTCTTTGCCTGATTGGGCACGATGTCGATGTCGGCGCGCACGCTGAGCGTCTTGAGCTGGCCCTTGTAGCCGCCGTTTTCCTGTTTGGTGACGTATCCGATCGCGGTCATTTTTAGTCTCCTTTTGGTGCTCGCCGGGGACCATTCCCCTGCGATGGCGGACCGTGATGGTCGCGTCCGGACCGCCGGAACCGGGACGGCCGCAGCGATAGCGGAGGACCCGAGCGGACAGCTTTTTTGAAGCGAAGCGGCGCGAGGAAGCCGCCGCAGGCGGCGGGGAAAAAAGCTGCTGGCGAGGGTTTCGGGCGGGCCGGATCCGCCCATAGGTCGTCAAGCCAGCCGCAGGGGAATGGTCCTGAGACACCATGGAGACAGGTGGCGCGATCGGCGGCACAACGAGCAGGCGGCATTACAGGGCGCCGGCTGCGCGGGCTCTGTCGGCAACCCGATCGGACAATTGGCCCCATGCGCCTGGGCGCCTCGGCAAGCAACCCGGCGCGGTGCAGGGCTGCCCAAATGGGGGCGAGTTGGCGTCGGGATTTCTCGCGCGCGGCACTGGCTCGACAAGACGACCAATCGGCAGCCGGCGCGGCCCGGAGCGGCGCGCGCGACCTGAGCAGCGGTACTCGAGAGAACCGCCGCTCGGGCCCTGATCGACTATTCGCGCGCGAACAGCGGCTGCACTTGTGCCCACTGATCGGCGGTGCGGAAACCGCCGCGACTGGTGTAGCTTTCGGCGGGGAATTTCATCCAGCGCGGCAGCCAGGTCTCGACCTTCTGGCGGCCATTCTCGCCCGCCAGGAAGTCGCGGATGATCTTCTTTTGCGTCTTGACCTTCTCGGCGACATTGCCATCCGCGACCAGCTTGCCGCCGACGTCGGCCAGCATCGAATTGGCGATTTCCTTGTCGCGCAAGAGGTCGAAGAAGGCATCGTCCGGTTGCCACCATGTGCCCATATCGACGTTCAGATGGTTGCCGAGCGCCTCGATGACGGCGCTGCCGGCTGCAAGCGTCTCGGCCATGACAAGGGTGAGAACGCGCATGACATGGTCGTCGCAGAGCGCCAAGAGGCGCGCGAACACGCCGGCGATAGCAAAGGCGTCGCCATTGCTGCCGGCGACCACGCCATCCTCATCCGGTGATCCGAGCAGGGCCAACACTTCGCGCCGTTTTTTGCCGAATGCAGCTTCGGCCTTGCAGCCGGCAAGGCTGGCAGTCACCGTCTCGTTGGCCGCGCGCTGTGGCTCACGGCGCACCAGCCACAAGCCGGAACCGGTGATGGCGTGCGCCACCACGAGTCGCAGCGCCACGGCGGGATGGTCGAGCATGGCCGCGCGCACGGCCGCATGGCGATGCAGATCGACATAGTTCTGCATCGGGCCGGTGAGTTCGGGGCGCGGCGGCTTGGCGGCTGTTTCTTCTTGCTCGCCGCCCTCGCGGGCGCGGCGCGCTTCCTTGCGTGACAGCCAGCCCTCGTGACACTCGACCTCGCCGCGATGCGAGACAGTGATGACGACCTTGCCGCCCTTCTTCTTCGGGGTCTTCTCGTGGTCCCATGCGTGGAAATACTGGCCCGGCTCCAGCAGCACCACCTCGCTCCAGCCGTCGTTGAGATAGGTGTCGCGTCTGGCGGCAATCGCTTCGTTCTGCTTTTGCCAGAACAGGTCGGCATCGGCGAAATAGCTGTCCTCGCCGAACAGGTCCGAGGTGATCAGGCCGGGATATTCGTCGATGGCAAACAGCGCCACCTTGGTGGAAATCGACTGGCCGCCGAACAGCCATTGCTTCAATTGAAAGCCACGCGGCGCGTATTGATCGGGATCGGCACAGAGTGCCAGCCAGTCCTTCTGCTGCGCCTTGGACGCCATGGTGAGATGGCGCACCGTCTCGGCGTCGATCTCCTCGCGGCGATAGGCTTCGCGGATTTTGGGCAAGAGGTCGCCAAGCGCCAGAATGCGTTTGACCTTCAGGTCAGTGATGCCGAAGGTCGCAGCGATGTCTGGAACGGTGCGGCCTTGCCTGACGAGCCGCGAAAACGTCTCCCATTGCGAGACTTCGTCAGGATCGAGGCGGGCGAGGTTTTCGATCAGCGAGGCTTCCAGCGCATCGGCGTCGTCACCGTCCTCCATGATGGCGCAGGGCAAGGGATCGCCTTCGCCGCGCTCGTCGGCAAGCGATTTCGCGGCGAAATAGCGCCGCCTGCCGGCAACGATCTCGAAGGTTTCCGGCTGGCCGTTGGGCCGCACAAGGAGAGGCACCAGCACGCCGCGCGCACGCACTGACGGCAGGATGTCGGATATGTCGGGCGCGCGTTTTCCATGGCGCATGTTGAGCGCGGAAGTATTGAGCTGATCGTGGGCAAGCTGCATGGTTACTCTCTTTCGCTTTGGTTGAGGTTGTCCCGCCGCCCAGGCCGAAGGCCCGCGCGGCGGGCCCGTTTTTTCGCCAATCGGCGCTGCTGTTCCGCCGTGTCGGGCGGAAGCTCGGAATGGGGCTTTGAAAGGGCGTCTGCTGCCTGCCGCAGAAGTCGCTCGGCCTCGGTGATGTGGCCGCACATGCGGGCGGCTTCGGCATAGACGGAGAGCGTAAAGCGCGCCTGGAAATGCAGGTCGCGCTCTATGCCGAGGCCAAGCGGACCTTTTACGGATGCAAGCTCGGCCAGACTGACGCTGCCGAGTTCGGGGAAGCCGAAGCCGAGATCGCAAAGGCCGAACAGCGTGTCGCCATCGGCGTCGAGTTCGCTCAAAAGCCACGTCGCGGCACCTGTCGGATTAAACAGTTTCACAACGGGAAAATGGTCAATGTCGGCGTCGGCGGCGCCATTGGCGAGCAGTCGTGCGCGCAGTGGATCGGTGATCAGGATCATGGAAAGACTCCTTGTCAGAACAGGTCGAGTTGATTTCTGCTGGCTTCATCGAAGAGGCCGATATCGAGCGGCTTTTGCGCCGCGCGCGGACACATCGGCGCGTCCATCAGGAGGGTGATCCGATCGCGCGTGGTGATCGGCCGGACGCCGGGAATGAGCATCTGCTCGCCTTGCGGCGTCGGCTCGGTCGCGGTCAGTTGCGGATCGAGCATCGTCATGCCGCAATCCCTTCCTGCGCCTCGCCTTCGGCATCGGCCTGAAGGCCAAGCAGGAAATCGGCGGCCTTGGAGGCAAGACTGGCGGCACGGAAGATGGCGCGGTTGTCCTCGCGCAGCACCTTCAGCCATGAGCCGATGTAATCGGCATGACGCACGGTCGGCTCGATACCGAGATTGCTGCAGACGAAGGCGGCAGTGATTTCGGCGACCAATTCTTCACGCGCGTAAGCCTTGGAGCCGAACGAGCCGGAGAGGTCGCGAGCAAGCCGCGTCGGGTGGCCGGTCCAGTGGCCAAGCTCGTGAAAGCAGGTCCGGTAATAGTCGATCTGGTGATGGAACGCCGGCTGCGGCGGCACCTGAATGTGGTCGCTGCCCGGCATGTAGAAAGCGCGATCGCCGCCGACCCTGAAATCCGCACCGCTGGCGCGAATGAGCGTCTCGGCCTGCGGCACGATCTCGCACTGAGGCAGCGGCTCGGCGGCGGCATAGAGGTCTTCCGGAAGATTATCGCACTGCGCGACATTGAAGACGGTGAAGCGCTTCAAAAAAGGCACGGCCTGTGGTTCATCGCCCTCGTGGCGTGCGCGCTCCTTCTCGTCCTTGGGGACAAAGCGGTCGGCATGCACGATGGTCGTGCCGCGCTCGCCCTTCCTGACGTTGCCGCCAAGGACGAGCGCCTGCCGGAAGGTGAGCCAGTTCTGGCTGGGATAGCTGCGCTCGATCACCGCGCCCCACAGGATAAGGATATTGATGCCGGAATAGGTGCGGCCAGAGGATGCATTCCTCGGCAGGCCAAGGCCTGCCCTTGCGCTGCCCCATGGCTTGACCCACGGCACGGTGCCGCGCTCCAGCTCGGCAATGATGCGGTCGGTGATCTCCTGATAAAGGCTGGCGCCGGGGCGCCCGCCCTTGCCTGCGCCAGCCTCTGTGCTGGCACAACGCTTGCTGTTTGCATGCATCGTCTCATCCTTCGCTCGCCAATCGCCGCGCCTTTCCCCGGAAGCGGGATGGGCGGCGAGTCGCGACCGGAAAGGCCCGCCGTGGTAGGCGGACCGCATCCGAAGGACCGGAACGAAGAGGAGGACCCTGAGCGGCACGCGAAGGGTTGCGGGCTGCCGCGGCGGGCCTAGAAGGGAGTGCCGCCCACCCCGCGCCACCGGGAAAGGCCAACAGACAAACCGCGCCGCCCGCAAGGGCGGCGGCCGTCACAGCCCGAAGGGCTGCCCACGCCAAGGGGCGAAGCCGAATGGCCGAGACCGCCTGAGCTTGCCGAAGAAAAGCGGGCTCGGTTCACGAGCACCTGGTGCGCGTCGTCAGGCGCGCGGGCGCCCGCCAGGACGGCAGGCTGGACAGATTTTTCGAACGGATCGCGATAAATACTTCAAATGAATGCTGCACCGAAAACATGTGCAATGCAGCATTTTCGCAAGCATTTACCACGGACGCTCAGACCCGAGACTTCCGCCACCCAGCCTTGCGCGCGGCTTCCTCCGAACAAAACCAGCGCTCGCCTTTCAACAGGTTGATGCGCGTCTCCCAGTAATATTCCTGTCCGGGAACATGATAGATGCGCTCGCCCGTGTTGTAGCTGATATTGGCTTTGATGTTGCAGCCGAGAGCGGCAGGGCCGATTTCGAAGGCAAGAAAGCCAGCCAGGATTGTTCCACCAGCAACGATCTTTGCCCACAACGGAACGTCCTTCGAACGATGGCGCTCGCCATACCTGCGACGGTTGTACCGATTGTCTTGATAGCGATGGTTGCCCACGCCCCTTCTCCCCGAAGAGAGAATGCGACGTTTGCAGCCTGGAGTCTATAAGTCTGGTCTAATTCACCGGTCCTGTTCCGAACCATTGAATGAACGGCGCATCCTTACCGGTGATATCCTTCACCGTCTTCAACAGCGCTTCATGGGTGCGTTGGAGAGCCCGGTAATGGTTGCTGGTAGGTGATAGAAGCGGCTGGACGATGCTCTGGTGCAGCCGTTCCGCCTCCGCGAGAAAGCGCTCGATTTCAGCCTGTGAAAGCTGCTTGGAAAGTTTGGTCCTAGCCATTGCGATCTCCGTTGAGGAATCGCCCCACCTAGGATTATCATCCTATATCGGCATGGCTTGGTAAAGACCCACCCGCAGCGGAATGGCAGCTTGCCGAAGAAAAGCACGCTCGGTTCACGGTACCGGCGCGAGCCGTTAGACGCGCAGGCGCCCGTTAGCCCGCAGGCTGGACAGAATCTCGCACGGATCAGCGTCAAGCGCCGCAGTTAAGTCGAGAAACTCGATGACGTCGAGACGCCGCTCTCCACCTTCGTACTTGGCCACGAAGGATTGGGGACGATCAAGCTTCTCGGCCACCTGCGCCTGAGTCAGGCCTTTGGCCTTGCGCAGGGAAACCAGCTGGGCCAGAAACCGCTGGTGGCGGGGCGAGCGAAGAGATTTGGGCATGTAGGCGAACCGGTCGGGTAAAGACCGGATCAGCGACTAATCCCGGTTTCGGATTATCCCATTTTGGGATATGCTGCGGGCGCTCAACAGCCGAGGTTCGCAGGCATGAATCGATCAATGGGAACAGATGAGACTCGAAACTCAACTCTGTGCGACGAAGTCCCCTGGTCGGAGAACCTCACGAGCTACGACAGGGAGCATTTCACGATCTACCTGCGGATCCTGGATGCCTGCGCCGACAATGCCAGCGAAGAGGAGATGGCTGATCTCATTCTCGGCATCGACCCGGCCCTTGAACCGGTCCGCGCCCGCAAGGCTCTTCGCAGCCATATCGACCGGGCGAACTGGATGGTGACGACTGGCTACAAGGAACTGTTCGCCGGCTGACGCACAGCACGGACTGTCATGCTCTTCAAACAAGGAAGTTCAGATACCCGCCATTCATGAGCGCACGGCCGCGAGAGACAGCGCGGCTGGAGCGGTCACAACTGGTTCGCGTGCTGTTTGACTGCCATTTCCAGTGCTTGGCTCAGAGGCACAGCCTTGGAGAACAGGAAGCCTTGAGCGGTTCGGCAGCCAAGCTTGTGCAGGGTTTGCCGATCCGCCTCTGTTTCGACGCCCTCGGCCATGACCTCGATCCCGAGCATGTTACCGAGATCGATGACCGATTTGACAAGCAGTCGGTCGTCTCGGGATTTGGCCAAGCCGCGAATGAAGCCCTGGTCTATTTTCACCTTGCGTATCCGACTGTCCTTGAGCGATGCCAACGTGGAAAAGCCGGTGCCGAAGTCATCGAGCGCGATGGAAATGCCGGCATGTGAAAGCCGTCCGAGCTTTTCATCCACTCTGTCCGGGTCCACCGGGGATTCTTCGGTAATCTCGATCTCGAACATTGTTGCAGGCAGACCTCTTGCCGCCAGACCATCCAGAACCATGTCGTCGATATCGCCGGCTTCCAGTTCGCGCGGTGAAACATTCATCGCCACACGGAGATCACGACAGTCAGCTTTCACCAAGCCGTCGATAAAAGCACAACAGTCGGCGAATACGGTTTGCGTCAGCAGCTGAAGCATACCGGTTTCGCGTGCAGCTGTGATGATTTCGGGTGGAGAGATGGCACCATGAGTCGGATGGGACCACCTCAGCAAGGCTTCAAAACCGACCACGGCCTCGGTGTCGAGTTTCACGATCGGCTGGAACCAAGGTTGCAAGCTTCTCGTCTTTATCGCCGAATGAAGGTCCCGTTCGACGGACTGGCGGCGTTGCAGTTCCCTGTCGAGTTCGGCATCGAACAGGCAAAATTCGTTCCTGCCACGACGCTTGGCCGTATAAAGGGCGATATCCGCCCGCAACAACATTTCGGTCAGGCCCGGCGTCTGCGCCAAGTATATTCCTATCGATGCCCCGACACGGACGGACGCGACCTCGATATAGGGGCGGGCAATTTTGGCTATGATATTGGAGGCGAGATCACTGGCAGAAAGCGAAACCCTCGTTGAGGGAAAAAACAGCACGAATTCATCGCCGCCGATACGAGCGAGCGTTGAGCCTTCCGGTGCTTCCTCCTCTATGCGGCGGGCGATCCTGACAAGCAGTTCATCACCGGTCCTGTGACCGTAGGTATCGTTGACGGATTTGAACCCGTCCAGATCAATCAGCATTGCCACGAAGGGGCCATCCGCGGTCTCGAACCGTCCGATAGCGTGTTCGAGGCCACGCCTGTTGAGAAGGGCCGTCAGGTGGTCCTGCCTGGAACTGGCCTTCATCTCCGCCGCAAGCCGCTCGGCCTCATGCCTCAGGCGGCTCGCTTCGCGGAACCGTGCTTGCCCAACAAACGAAGCTCGAACCAAGCCGCCCATGAAGAGCAGAACGGTAAAAGCCAGAATGTAGTCTTCAAAATTGCCTTTCGCCAAAAGGCAACCCACCGTGATGAGGAGCGGAGGTGTGATGAAGTTGGTCGCCGCCGCGGCATACGAACTGCCGTATGTAACCGCACCAGCGGAAATGCCCGCCAGAATGACCAGATGCAGCGGTGCTTGAGGTGTCGTGTATCCAACAGTCAGGACGGCCAGGAAGGACCAGGCAAACCCTGCCAGAAGAGCAAGGATGCCAAACCAGCGAAGCCGCGGCAAAACCCCCACTAAACCGTCATGGCGCCCCGTTTCCTTTAGCTGATAACGCGCGAGTGCAAGGCGGGCGGCATTTATCGCATTGACGACCAGGAACCAGATTGCAGCGGCAAAGCCGCTGCCAGAAAGGGCGTGCACCGCCCAAATCAGGCCTGACAGGATACCGCTTATCGGCATCGACACGAAGAGGCCGGTCCTCAGGTCAGCAAGCTGATCCTGACGGATTTTGGCCTCCAGCGTATCTACTTTCTTCGGGGCCATGGACGGACCAGCTTGCTCCCATCGTTGTTCGCGAGGACAAGCTTACGCAGGCCCACTGAAGGACGGGTTAACTATCCAGCGGGGGTAACCAGTGCGCTCACCATGGCTTCGGGTCGCAGGTCTGCTCTGAGGATTGCCGGCTGATCATCAAGGTCTCGTCCGCGCGCGTTCTTGATCCGAATCATGCCAGGATCGGCAACGTCAGAGACAAAAGGAAGCCGGGCCGAGATAGCGTTCCAGAGCGGCAGCGCTGCCTGCGATTCACCGCCTGAGCATGGCCGAAATGCCATGGCGGATAAAGGGAAGATATTGGGCAAAGCGAAGCCCCGCATGTCTTGCAAGCCGTGCCGTCGGGTGCTCGCCTGAGTAGAGAGCGACAAGTACATTCGTAGCATGATAGAGCGGTGCCGCCGACAGACGCAGCCGGCTTTCGTATCTGCCGAGCATGTCAGGATCAGCAATGTCGCGGCGCTCACGACATGCCGCCAGGATTCCATCGGCGAGTTGCTTCTGGCCGCTGAGGCCGATGTTGAAGCCATGCGCGGTCACCGGGTGCATGCCGAGGGCAGCATCGCCGATCAGTGCCGCACTCGGAGCCCAGAACTTGTGCGCCCAGGTCGCGACCAGCGGATAGGCATGGCGGGTGCTTGCCAAGGTCATCTCTCCGAGGCGTCCTCGACAACGGTTCGTCAATTCCATCAGGAACAAATCGTCGTCGAGAGCAAGCAGTCTGTCGGCCTCGTTTGAGCGCAACGTGAGAAGCAGCGACGACACGCCTTCCATGAGCGGCAACATCGCTATCGTCTGATAGTGATCGAACCATTCGACCGCGATCTGGTGATGGGCGCGCTCGTGCCTCACCCGGCAAATCAGCATGGAGTTGCCAAGCCGATTGATGTCGGCCCCAATGCCGAGCAGGTCGCGCGTCGCGGACAGACGCGAATCCGCTGCAACGAGCAGCCGAGCGGCCAATTGCCTGCCATCACAGAGCCTTATGACTGCTTCTTTGTGGCTGGTTGTTGCATTGACGACCGAGCGGCCGCACAGCAGCTGGGCATGATCCTGGAAGTGGACAAGCTTGAACAGGGCGTCGCGGATCCGAAAATTTGGGACCAGAATTCCGAGTGGTTCCCCAGATCCGCTGGGAGAATCGAAGCTCAGGGCGAAAGGGCTCGATCCGTTGAGCACGCGCGCGCCTTGAAGTGGTGATTTGTCCGAAGCGGGGATGGCATCCCAGGCGCCGAGCTCGCGAAGGATTCCAACCGATGCGTGGGTCAGCGCGATCTCGCGACCGTCGAAAGCCGGATTCGCCAGGCTTTCGAGCGACTGCCGTTCAACCACTGCCACCTTGAGTCGGCTCTGGGCAAGCGACGCGGCGAAGGAAAGTCCGACCGGCCCGGCTCCGACCACAATAACGTCGAATCTATCGACAGAGCCGGCCATCAGCGTGCCGCCATTGCATCGGCTATCTGCGACGAAGGGCACTGGAACGCATCGCAATCGATCCACGGTTTGCGGCTCATCTCCCCAAGCGTCTCCACGCGACCTAACCGTCCGTTAGACATCCGTTCTCCGTTCAAAAATGCTCAATGAAACCATGCCTATGAAGAGATAACCCTGATGTGGATCAACCAGGCTCGATAAACGCGGCAACGGCGGGTTCACGGTCGACTGGTCGACCGCCACACCATGGTCTGGTCAGGTCATCATGGAATGGCCGGCTTCCCGTTCGGTGCGGCCCTTTCCTGGCCGAAAGTTCGGCAACGTATTCTGGCTGATCCGTTCGCACCCGTCGCGCGCCGAAATCGGCATGACGCGAAGCAACCGCGGAAAATATTCGAGCGAGTCCCCGCAGGGCAGGCTGGGTCAACTGCGTGGCTCGTCGCGGTCGATCAGGATCCGCTCGGCGGCGCCATCGAGATCTTCATATTGGCCGCTCCTCAAGGCCCACAGGAACCCCGCCAGCCCAAGCGCTCCGAGGAACAGGGCCACAGGTATGAGGTAGGCGAGCGTCGTCATGAGGATTGTGCCAGTGCGCCAATGTCCGAGCGCCTGTCATGTCGGGCATCTTGCACCGATGCATTTGACACGAAACCTTGCAGACGTAGCGCATTGCCGATGACCAGGAGGGACGAGGCGGACATCGCGACCGCCGCGATCAGTGGCGTAACGTGCCCCAGGAGGGCGACCGGCACGGCGATGCCATTGTAAACGATCGCGAGGGCGATGTTCTGCCGGATCAGCCGTCCGGCCTTCCGCGAAATGTCTAAAGCAAGTGGGACCGCCAGAAGACTTTTACGCAGGAACACGAAATCCGCGGCGTTGCGACCGATATCCGCCGCCGTGGCGGGAGCTATCGAAACGTGTGCGGCGCCCAATGCAGGCGTGTCGTTGAGCCCATCGCCGACCATCAGCACCTTGTGGCCAGTTCGCGTCAATGCTTCGACGTGTTCGACCTTCCCGGAGGGAAGCAACGAGGGAACGAAGCGCTCGACGCCCAGTGCTTCCGCGACTTCGCCGCAGGCAGCTTCTGTGTCGCCCGACAGCATCTCCACCGACACGCCGGCGCCGTTCAGTTGCTCGATGGCCGCCTTGGCATCGGCACGCAGCTCATCCTCGAAATCGAAAGTCGCGACAATGACCCCGTCCTTCGTCAGAACGGTTCCGCCATAGCCTTGTTTGCCTTCGCCGCCGGTCCGAGCTTTCCACTCACGCCATCCGCGGCGACCCAGCCGCCAGGTACTGCCCTCGGCGATGGCTTCGATGCCGAAGCCCGGATGCTCGCTGACGGACGCGAGTTTCGGCTGGCCGGCAAAGGCTGCATTGCCAGCGATTGCCTTCGAAAAGGGATGGCGGGAATGCGCTGCCATCTCGGCCGCCATGGCGAGCATCGTCGGATCGATGGACGGCGCATTGATCAGCCTGGGCAGTCCGAGCGTAAGCGTGCCGGTTTTGTCGAACAATGCCGTGTCGATCCCGGCCAGGCGCTCCATGGCGGAGCCGTCCCTGACCATGACGCCGCTTTCAAACAGCCGCCGCGCAGCGACCACCTGCACGATCGGCACGGCGAGACCGAGCGCGCACGGGCATGTGATGATCAAAACGGCGATCGCGATTGTTATTGCCCGGTGCCAGTCGCCGGTCGCCGCCATCCAGCCGAGGAACGTCACAAAGGCGGTGAGGTGGACCACGGGGGCGTAGAGCGCGGAGACGCGATCGGCGATCCTGCGATGGCGGGCGCGGCCGCCCTCTGCCGCTTCCATCAGCCGAACCATTTCGGCCAGGAAGGAATCCTTCGCGGCGGCCGTCGCCTCGATGGTCAGCGGACCGGTGAGATTGAGTGTACCGGCCTGGACCTGCGCCCCCGGGCCCACCGTTCTGGGCGTGCTTTCCCCGGAAACCAGGGAACAGTCGAGATCCGATGCCCCGCCAATGATCCTGCCGTCGATGGGCACCCTCTCGCCAGCCGCAATCAAGAGCTCCATTCCTGGTTCGATCTCGCCAACCGGCAAGTAGTCGCGCGAACCATCCTCGCGCAGCACCATGGCGCCGCGCGCCGCCAGCCGAGCCAGTCCGTTCACGGCCGTCCGCGCCCGTTCCCGCATCACGTGATCCAGCGTGCGGCCGATCAGCAGAAAGAACAGCAGCGACACCGACGCGTCGAAATAAGCATGGTCGCCATGGTTGATCGTCTCGTAGAGGCTCATGGCGTAAGCGAGCGATACCCCGACCGCGATCGGCACGTCCATGTTCATGCGGCTGTGGCGCAGCGCATTCCAGGCCGAGCGAAAATAGATGCCGCCGGCGAAAGCGAGCGCAGGAATGGCAATCAAGGCCGAGACCCAATGGAACAGGTCGCGGGTCGCGCCTTGCGCGCCGGACCAGACGGAGACTGATAGCAGCATGATGTTGCCCGCCGCAAAGCCGGCGACCGCGACGGCGCGGATCAGTTCCGAGAGCGTCCTGTCCTTCCCGTCAGCCTCGGGATCGAACAGGTGCGCGCCATAGCCCAGCCGTCCAAGTGTGGCGACGAATGGCGGAACCTCGTCGCCGCGCCACCGGACCGAAACACGTTTCGTTGAAAGATTGACACGAGCGCCTTCGACGCGATCCAGCTTCCCGATCGCCGTCTCGATCGTCTGGATGCAGGCGGCACAATGCACAGCCGGCACCGAAAGGTCGGTCTGGCGAAGATTTTCGCCAATCGAGCGGCTCGCCAGTCTGATTTCCTGGCCAGAAGGCAGGACCAGTGTGACCTTTTCCAGGTCCAATGCCATTTCGGCGCCTGGCGCGCAGCAGCTCATTGCAGCGCCCCGCGGGAAATCACGATCCGGCGAACGTCGCGATAGGGTTCCGCAAGGCTCGCATCGGCGTCGATTTCGACGATCCAGACGCCATCCTTGGGGATGTGGTGCGCGGCGAATATCTGACCGGAGGCAGCGGCAAGAGTGACGGATTTGTCCTCGGCCTCGTAGGCGGGATGACGAAACAGCACCTTGACGCCATGCACGGCAACCGTCTTGCCGCCAGCATCGGTGAGGCTGTAGCGGACCTCACCGCCTGCGATGGTGAGTTTGCCAGTCCAGCCGAGGGCTGCCTGAGCTCGCCCTTGTTGGGCCTTTTTGTTGAATTGCTGGCTCGCCACATAGGTGTTTTCAACGACAAGACCGGTCCAGCTCGTGCTGGCCAGCGTCGCCATGGTCACATTCACGCCAACAACCACGCCGAAAAAGCTGAGAATGGTAAGCAGCATATGCCTTCCGGTAAATTCGCGGGGTCTTCGCATATTGACGCTCATCTAACGGTCTCCGGAGCGTTGAACGTGGCCGTGTATTCGTCGACTTCGAAACTTGCCTTGTCTTCGACCCGGAACTTGAATGTTTGCGCTTGGCCCTTGAGCTGTTCAGCCGGCTGGCGGACGAAAACCTTCAGCATCTTCAGCCGGTCGGGTTCGACCGGGATGGCAAAGGAGCGATCCGCCGGCAGGTTGATGCCGACAACGCTCATTTCGGCTCCATGCAGGCCCTGCATCGTGACGATGATCGTTCTTGGTTCGGGGATCATGTTGAGCAACTTGACGGTGTAGCCGTTGCGGATCGAACCGTCCGACAGCGTCACGGACTGCGGGTTGCGATCATGCAGGACATTCAATTCGAGCCGTTCGCGGGTCAGCAGCGAATAGAGCAGCGCGAGACCGACCGCCGACCAGGCGCTCATGTAGATGAAGGTGCGCGGGCGAAAGATCTTGCGGATATGGAAACGGGCCACCTTGTCGGAGAACAGGCCGTCAGCGCTCCTGACCACTGACGGGTTGACTGAACCGGAGCCGCCCGGGGTCGCCAGCATCATGTTGGCGTTGTAGTCGGCCAGCGTCGCATAGGAAATCAGTCCGCGCTCCCTGCCGAGCTTGTCCATGATACCATCACAGGTATCGATGCAGAGCGCGCAGGTGATGCATTCAAGCTGCTGGCCATCACGAATGTCGATCCCCATCGGGCACACCGCGACACAGGCATTGCAGTCGACGCAGTCACCGACGGGCTGCCCGGCGGCAAGGACCCTCTTGGCGTGGCGCGAGCGCGGTTCGCCGCGCCAGTCATTATAGGTGACGGTGAGCGACCTTTCGTCGAGCATGGCCGCCTGGATGCGCGGCCACGGGCACATATAGGTGCAGACCTGCTCGCGCATCAGCCCGCCGAACGTATAGGTCGTCGCTGTGAGCACAGCGACGGTGATGTAGGCGACAGGCGCTGCCGTGCCGGTGAAGAGTTCGATGAGCAAGGTCGGCGCATCGGCGAAATAGAAGATCCAGGCGCCGCCGGTCAGCACCCCTATGACCAGCCAAATGGCGTGTTTCGATGTTCGCAGCACGAGTTTGCGCGCAGTCCAGGGACCGGCATCGAGCTTGATGCGCGCGTTGCGGTCGCCCTCGATGGCTCGCTCGACGACCAGAAACAGATCGACCCACACGGTCTGCGGGCACGTATAGCCGCACCAGGCCCGACCGACGGTGGATGTGATCAGGAAAAGGCCGATACCGGCCATGACCAGAAGGCCGGCGACGTAGTAGAATTCCTGCGGCCATATCTCGATGAAGAAGAAGTAGAAACGCCGGTTGGCGACATCGAGCAGCACGGCCTGATCAGGGGCAAACGGGCCACGGTCCCACCGCAGCCAAGGTGTCAGGTAGTAGATCCCCAGCGTGATTGCCATCACCGACCACTTGAAGCGGCGGAAACTGCCAGAGGCCCGGTTCGGGAAGATCTTCTTGCGTGCGGCATAGAGCGGCTGACGGGTCTTGGCGGAGTTGACCGCATCGGCTTCGAGCCGTTCTATTTGCGTGTTATCGAGCACGAGAAGCTCCAGTCACCAGCGACGATTTCGCCGGAAGCCCGACCCATCGGTTTCTGGATGATGCCGAGGCCCGGCTCGCGCCGGGCCTCGTCGCTTGGCGGTTGGGGGGAGGACGAGAATAGGCTTGCGTTCCTATTCTCCGCCGCCAAGCGAATGGACATAGACCGCGAGTTCCTTGACCTTGATCTCGCCGAGACGCCCGATCCAGGCCGGCATGACGCCATGCCTCGGGGCGCGGACCTGCGCGGCGATGGCTGTTTCGCCAGACCCGTAAAGCCAGATCGCGTCGGTCAGGTCGGGTGCGCCGAGCTCCCTGTTGCCCTTTGCATTCTCACCATGACAGGCCGCACAATTCTCGGCGAAAACATTGGCGCCGAGTTCGATCAGGCTTGTGTCCTGAACAGGATCGGAGAGGCTTGCGACATAGGCGCCGACCTGCTTGATCTGATCCGTCGTGATGATGTCGCCAAAAGCAGGCATTTCCGACAGGCGCGTATCCGGGTCTGATGCGAAGCGGATGCCGTGCGCAATCGTCTGCTGGATCTGTTCGGCGTTGCCACCCCACAGCCAATCGTCGTCGTTTAGGTTGGGAAAACCCTTGGACCCTTGAGCGCCCGAGCCATGGCACTGCACGCAATTGACCTTGAACGCGGCGCCACCTGCGGCGATGGCGAATTCGCGTAGCGTATTGTCGGCTGTAATCTCGGAGACGGTCTTCGCCTGAATGGCAGCGACAAATTTACCCTTGGCCACTTCGGCCGCCGCCAGTTCATTCTTGACGTCTCTGCGGCTCGAATACCCCAGCACACCCCTGGTCGCGGAAGTCAGCATCGGCCATGCCGGATAGACGACGGTGTAGCCGATCGCCCAGGCAATGGTGATGTAGAAGGTTATGACCCACCAGCGCGGAAGCGGGTTGTTGAGTTCCTTGATGCCGTCCCACTCATGGCCGGTCGTCGAGATGCCCGAAACCTCGTCGATATGCTCGCTGCCCATGATCAGTCGTCCTTGAGAGGAATGTGAGCGGCTCTCTCGGCTTGCCTGCGGCTGCCGGGACGAAATGCAAAGGCAACGCATCCGAGGAAGAAAAGTGCCATGGCAAGCAGGCCCCAGCTGTCGGCAAACTCCCGCATGAAATTGTAGGTCATCGCCATTCTCCTCAGCGGTAACCGGCGGCTTCGTCATAGGTCCTGAAATCGACCAGCGTGCCGAGCATCTGGAGATAGGCGACCAGCGCATCCATTTCGGTGACCTGCTGCGGATCGCCGTCGAAGTCCCCAAGCTTGGCTTTCGGATAGCGTCTCTCCAGGCCCGATGTGTCGGCATTCGCATCGGCCTGCGTCATGAGATCGGCATTGGCATGAGCGATCATGTCGTCTGAATAGGGCACACCGACACGGCTGTTGGCGATCAGATGCGTCGAGAAATCCTTCACCTCGATTGGCATGTGCTTCAGAAACGCGTAGCTCGGCATGATCGATTCCGGCACCACGGAGCGTGGTTCGGTGAGATGCTGGACATGCCATGCGTTGGAGTAGCGGTCGCCGACCCGGGCGAGATCCGGCCCCGTGCGCTTCGAGCCCCACTGGAACGGGTGGTCGTACATCGACTCGGCCGCCAGGCTATAGTGGCCGTAGCGCTCGACTTCGTCGCGGAATGGCCTGATCATCTGGCTGTGGCAGAGGTAGCAGCCCTCGCGCACATAGATGTTGCGCCCCACCAGTTCGAGTGGCGAGTAAGGGCGCATGCCTTCAACCTTCTCGATCGTGTTGTCGAGATAGAAGAGCGGCGCGATCTCGACGATACCGCCGATTGTTACGACCAGCAGGGACCCGAGGAGAAGCAGTGTGGCGTTCTTCTCGATGACCGCGTGTCTGTCCATCAAGCCCATTTTCTGGCTCCTGATCGCACAGGCTGGAGGGCGGGGATGGAGCGCGGCATCGGATCCTCCTCGCGCCGGTAGCCGAGGATGGTCATGGCGATGTTCCAGGCCATGATGAGGGCGCCCGACAGATACATCGCGCCGCCGATGGCACGCATGATGTAGTAGGGATGCATGGCGGCGACGGTTTCGGCGAAGGAGTAGACCAGGAAGCCCTGCTCGTTGTATTCGCGCCACATCAGGCCCTGCATGACGCCGGAGACCCACATCACCGCGGCGTAAACGACGATCCCAAGCGTCGCCAGCCAGAAGTGCCAGTTGACGAGCCGCAGCGAATAAAGCCGGTCGCGGTTCCATAACTTCGGGACCATGAAATAAATCGCGCCGAACGAGATCATGCCAACCCATCCGAGCGCGCCCGAATGGACGTGACCGATGGTCCAGTCGGTGTAGTGCGAGAGCGAGTTGACGGCCTTGATCGACATCATCGGGCCTTCGAAGGTGGACATCCCGTAGAAGGCGATGGCCATCACCATCATACGGATGATCGGGTCGGTGCGCAGCTTGTCCCAGGCGCCCGAGAGCGTCATCAGGCCGTTTATCATGCCGCCCCACGAGGGCATCCAGAGCATGATCGAGAACACCATGCCGAGCGTCTGGGCCCAGTCCGGCAGGGCGGTGTAGTGGAGGTGGTGCGGACCGGCCCAGATGTAGAGAAAGATCAAAGCCCAGAAGTGGATGATCGACAGCCGGTAGGAATAGACAGGTCGGTTGGCTTGCTTGGGCACGAAATAATACATCATGCCGAGGAAGCCGGCGGTGAGGAAGAAGCCGACGGCATTGTGGCCGTACCACCATTGCGTCAGGGCGTCCTGTACGCCGGAGAAGGCTGAATAGCTCTTGGAGCCCAGGAAGGAGACCGGCATCGACAGGTTGTTGATCACATGCAGCATTGCGATGGTCACGATGAAGGCAAGGTAGAACCAGTTGGCGACATAGATGTGCGGTTCCTTGCGCTTTAGGATCGTGCCGAGGAACAGGATGAGATAGGCGACCCAGACAATGGTCAGCCACAGGTCCACATACCATTCGGGCTCGGCGTATTCGCGGCTCTCGGTTATGCCGAGCAGGTAGCCGGTCGCCGCCATGACGATGAAGAGCTGGTAGCCCCAGAACACGAACCAGCCGAGATCGCCGCCGAACAGCCGAGCGCGGCAGGTGCGCTGGACGACATACAGCGACGTGCAGAGCAGCGCATTGCCGCCGAAGGCGAAGACGACGCCCGACGTATGCAATGGCCGTAAACGGCCGAAATTGAACCAGGGCTGGATGTTGAGATCGGGGTAGGCGAGCTGCAGGGCGATGACCACGCCGACCAGCATGCCGACGACGCCCCAGAATACGGTGGCGATGGCACCGTAGCGGATCGGCCCATCCATGTAAGCGGCGGGGTCGATCGGAACTGCCGGCTTGAACTCCGTGTTGCGCAACAGAATCGCCGTGAAGCCAGCCACGGCGAAGAACAAAACCCACATATGCCGCCGAAAAGGTTCATCTACGCCGAAGCCGGCAGCCACCAGGGCCGCAAACGCAAACAGGCTTAGAAGGACGATCTCTGTGCCGAATTTCATCGCAAGCCCCGATTTCCAATTCCGGCGGGCGCCAACCGCAGTGCCTTATTGCGCAGCCGTGGCCTGCTCGCCCTGATCCATGTCAGAGCCGCACGATTTTGCTTCGAGCAGCATCGAGTTCGGTGCGATCAGACTGTGGCGATCGAATGTGGAAGCGCAGCACCGGCCGCCACGCTTATGGACAGGCCCCGCGTCCCCGGTCGGGCCGGGTATGGAGGCGATCGCGGGCGTGTGGGGAAGCGCGCCTTCTGTGACGCTGGAAAGTAGGCCGATGCCTTGCCGAACGTCGATCGTTTCAATGCCTTGGGACAGCCAGCGCCAGCGTTGCGCTGCCTTCGTGACATTCATGGTTCGGGGAGACGGCGATTTTCCCCTGCGTATGAGGCGTATTGACTTCGGCCGAGTGCGATCCTGCCTGGAACAGCCGGTTGCACGTCGAGCACCTCGAGGATGGATGCTTCGCCGACGAGTTGGCCGAAACGCACCTGGCTCATGCGATCGGATGGAGAGCGGGCTGTCGCTATGCGACTTCTTCTAAGGCCAACGCGAGCATGCCCTGCCCCGAACGAAGTAAGTGACGTAGGCCATGCAGCTTCGGTGTCATTCAAACGGTGGTTGCGCCTCGGCCGCCGCAGCGCCGTTCCAGCCGGCTCATGCTGTCCACGGTGACACGGCGGTTGTTCTCGATCCGAATCACGCCGTCCATTCTCAGGCTGGTCAGCTGACGGCTCACGGTCTCGTTTGTAATTCCAAGGAAATCAGAGATGTCGGCACGCGTCATCGGCAGCTCGAAGCACGCCGACCTAGCCGCCGGGTCAACACTGGAACCGATATTCCGGGCGATCATGAGGAGAAAGCTCGCCACCTTCTCCGGTGCGGTCTTGCGCCCCAGAGTCACCATCCATTCGCGTGCCTCGTCGAGTTCGTTCAGCGCCTGCTTGAGCAGGCGATGCACAAATTCCGGTGATTCCTTCATCATCCGTTCGATGGCCGCTCTCGGAAACGAGCATAGCGAGACAGCTGTTGCCGCTTCCGCATTGATCGCGCTTTTCATCTTGAAGGGCCGTCCCAGAAAATCCGGCGCGAACTGAAGGCCGACGATCTGCTGGCGGCCGTCCGAAAGGCTCTTCGTCAGCTTCACCACGCCTGAAAGCACGTTTGAATAACAGTCGACCGTCTCGGCGTCGCCGATCAGTTCGACCCCCGGCTCGATATTGTGCCGCGACGACGTCTTGGCGAGCTGAGCCAAATGGTCTGGTTCGAGCGCACCACAGACACCGCGGTGCCGTGCCTCGCAAGACAGGCAAAGAACGGGAATGCCGGAACTGTGAATGTCCTGCCGTAATGTCATTCGATCGCTCTACCGGTCCAGTGCGGGCAGGATAGCAATCGACGGTAGAAAAATCCTTGCGGCAGTTTGTCCGTGCTGAAGGTTGATCGAAATCAGGGCTTAGGCTCATCCAAGCATCCACAGTTCCGGCGACGCAAACACGGTGGACCACGACATGCGACTGGAGCTAGCTGCCAGACTTGGCGAGAACGTCCCGCGCTATACCAGCTATCCGACCGCGCCGCATTTCCATGCGGGGGTCGATGCCGTCGTTTACCGAGGCTGGTTGGAGGCGCTCCAAGGTGGTGACGAGATATCGCTTTACCTCCATATTCCCTATTGCGACAAGCTTTGCTGGTTCTGCGCTTGCCACACCAAGCAGACACGCCACTACGAACCAGTGACCACATATCTGCGCTCACTGGATGCCGAGATCGCTACCGTCTCCAGTCTTGTCGCAGGCAAGGGCCGCGTGCGTGCCGTCCATTTCGGCGGCGGTTCGCCGACGATGCTCAAACCGGAAGATATCGTGGCGCTGGGAACCGTCCTGCGCAACAGCTTCACGTTTCTCCCCGGTGCAAAGATCAGCGTTGAGATCGAACCCAACGATATGGACGATGCCCGCCTCGATGCACTTGCCGAAATCGGCATGACAAGGGCGAGCCTCGGCGTCCAGGATTTCGACCCGAAGGTGCAGAAAGCGATCAACCGCGAGCAGAGCTTTCTGCAGACCAAGACAGTTGTTGATGGCGTTCGTTCGCGCGGCGTCGAATCCGTCAATCTCGATCTGCTCTACGGCCTGCCGCATCAGACCAGGGAGAGCGTCGCCTCCACGGTTGCACAGGCCCTGACCCTGGAACCGGATCGGATCGCGCTTTTTGGCTACGCCCATGTGCCGTGGTTCAAGAAACATCAGACGATGATCGACAAGGCCTGGTTGCCGGGTCCGGCGGAGCGGTTTGCCCAATCGCAATTGGCAGCGCGGGCGATCATGGACCAGGGATACGAAGCAATCGGGCTCGATCATTTCGCCAAGCCGGGCGATGCGCTGGCGCTTGCGGCACGCGCCGGGACTTTGCACCGGAACTTCCAAGGCTACACCGAGGACTGCTACGAGACATTGATCGGCCTCGGCCCATCGTCCATCAGCCAGTTTCGCCAGGGCTATGCACAGAATATGCCTTCGACCGCCGAGTATGGACGCATGGTTGCTGATGGCGGGCTGGCCGCTGTTCGGGGTATCGCGCTTTCCGACGACGACCGTGTTCGCGGCTGGATCATCGAGCGATTGATGTGTGACTTCGCCTTCTCGGCGATTGAGCTGGTGGAGCGCTTTGGCGAAGCCGGCCAAAGACTTCTCCTCAAGGCGAGTTCCACGGCCCTCCAAGATCCTGCGCGGTTGCTTGAACTTGATGGTGACCGCTTCGTCGTGCCTGCGGAAAGCCGGCCCTTTGTCAGGAGCATCGCGGCAAAGTTCGACAAATATTTCGAAAGTGGAACGGCCAGGCACTCAGCGGCAGTCTGAGCACCGCAGAGGAACGGTCATGGTTCTCAGTCGATCGTGAACCGATTGCGCTACATTTTTCACTGTTGATCGGCGACCGTCGTGTCGAGACAGGATTCGGAGCGGACCAGACGCGTCTTGGTATAGCGACGATATCGTCCGGTCGTGCCTTCCGGCGCCGTATTCCATTTCGCAGTCCCTGAAGCGCCACGTCGAGTCCGGCCTCTTTTCTGTATCGGAAGCAGTCGACAATCGTCCTGGCCAGATCATGGTTGTCGGCCGACAGCTCCCTTCGGCCTTGCAACAAGGGTCCGCAAGGACCGTGCCAGCTGCAGCAGGCGCCGCCGCATCGCACCACCACACTATCCACCCGTGGCTCGCGCTAACCTTTGATTGGTTCGCGCTAGGCCGACGCCCGTCGAAACCGAGCCTCGGCAACATTCCGAGTCGTAAGCGGCTGGCCACGCTCTTGGTGCCGGTGGCAGAAAGTCCGCAAGCACCCCGGCAGCGCCGTCAAGCGTGGGACAACCCGTCCACCCGAATATCCGCCGGCGCAGTTTCAGTGAAAAGCGGGCCTAGGCTAGACGGCTCTCTTGTTACCCCAGAGCATAACGTGCAGCTGCGGCAGCACACGGGCTTCGAACCACCTGTCGCGGGTCACGGCATCAACCAGCCACTCCATGCGCTTCAATATTCCGTCAAGGTCGACAGGAGCGTCTTCATTTGCGGGGCGTGGCGGCGTGTGATTGCCGGGTTGCAGATAGATCGGAAGTCGCGGAAATCTCGCAGCGGCGTCTTTCGCGTAGGCGTAGTCCCTTTCGTCGAAAACAATGAGCTTGAGCACGACTTGCGGCCTGCCTTGTGCCGCCTGGAGGCACGCCTCGAAAGCGGCCCAATCGGTCGTCATTTGGCTTGACGGCGGCTTTGGGCTGAGGACTAGCACGTCAAGGTCGGCAAACCAGTCCCTGGCCACCGAACCTTGGGTTTCCAGCGCAAAACGGTAACCTTCACCATGGCCTCGCTCGATGAGCGCGCCGAGCGGCTGGATGGCCGGATTGCCGCCTGACAGCGATACCATCAGCGGGCGGCCACCGGAAAGCGCAAGCACGTTTTGCCACACCGCGGCAATGGACATCATCTCCCATTCATGGCGGAATTGATTGTCCACCGCATGCAGGCTGTCGCACCAGGAACAGCGATAGTCACACCCGCCGGTTCTGACGAAGACCGTCGGCAAACCGATGAGCACGCCCTCGCCCTGGATCGTCGGCCCGAAAATCTCACTCACGCGGATTGCGGGATGCGTATCGGTCATGGCCGGTATTCCGCCCAGGTTTTCGGCGTTTCGCTCACCCGCACGGCCGAGGTTTCGGGCAGGCGTGCCTTGCACCATTCATAAAAATGTCTGGCCAGATATTCCGCCGTGACTTGCTCATGTCCCAGCACGTCGTTGAGATGTCGGTGGTCGAAGCTCTCGTCGATGTAGCGTTTGAATGGCGCCAAATCGTGATAGTCGCGCACGAAGCCGTTCTCGTTCAGTCCATTCGCTGAAAGCTCCACTTCAACGATGTAGTTATGCCCGTGCAGGCGCGCGCATTGGTGATCGGGTGGCAACGAGGTGAGCTGATGCGAGGCTGAGAAGTGGAATTCCTTGGTGATGCGGAACATTACGCGGTCCTCCTTCGCAGCGCATCGAGCCAGAAGTCGGAGTCCTCGTAGTCGGTGGGGTCCGGCTGCCCAGAGAGATGAAACGCCTCGCGCCGCTCGACACAGGTCCCGCACCTCCCGCAGTGACGCTCGGCGCCCTTGTAGCAGGACCAGGTCTGCGCAAATGGCGTGCCGTATGCTGCTCCATTCCTAACAATGTCCGCCTTCGTGAGATTCACATAGGGTGCATAAATGCGAATCTTCGCGCAGCCGTCGAGCGCGTGGTCCTGCATCATCTGGAAAGCGTCGATGAAGGCCGGACGGCAGTCGGGATAAATGAAATGATCCCCACCATGCACGGCCGTCGCCACCGCGTCAGCGTCGTGCGCTGCGGCGAAGCCGAAGGCAATGGCCAACATGATGGCGTTCCGGTTCGGCACCACCGTGACCTTCATCGTGTCTTCGGCGTAGTGCCCGTCGGGCACGTCCACATTATCGGTCAGCGCGGAGCCGGAAAGGCCGCCGCCGATCTCGTGGATGTCGATGATGCGGTGCGGGACGCTCAGTCGCTCCGCACAAAGGGCGGCGAAGCCCAATTCCTTCCTATGCCGTTGGCCGTAATCGAAAGATAAGAGGCCGGCGAGTTCGTGCTCCGCTGCCACCTTGTGAGCAAGGGTGACGGAGTCCAATCCGCCGGAGCAGACGACGAGAGTCTTCATTGTTGGGTCCTTGTTTTAACCGGGTAGGCTGCGACCGGAGATTTCTCTGCGCTCCCAGTACTTCAGGAAATCCATTTTGTGAAGTGAACGGGGGACGAGTTTCATGCGCTGACGTGCCGCTGTGTGCAAGGCGCCCTCGCGGTGAGCCTGCAAGGAACACGGACTAGCGAAACGTCACGCTTCAGCGGAATGCTCAAAGGCGAGCGCACCGGAATATGCTCTGCAGGAGGTCCGGACCTTCGTAAACAAAGTTCTCGACGATCAAGCGCCCGGCGGTCCCGAGCTTCGAGGGACGCCACCGCGAGGGTTTCAGGTACAAGACGGCCCGAGGATGGGCTTGCCGCAAGAGAACGGACTTACCAGTGGGATGTTCAGCGACGCCGATGCAGATGTCTGGAATGATCACGACATCAATTGTCGCGGCAACTTTGGCTGGCCTGCTCTCGGGTTCCGTAGATCCAGCGCATTCCGCTTCAGGATCGGTTCGAACCGGAGCACTCCCTCGGTCAATGGACGTCCGGCAACAACCTGAATGATCGGTCGTGAGCCGACATCTGTGAACAAGCGGTGTGGTCGATTGCTATCACCCATGTGTTGCGCGCAGGTACCTTATGGCAGTGGATGAACTGGATTTGATGGTTTTACAGCTGGCGGTCGAAAGCGTCCGCTCGCTCTCCTTAAGCTTCGCTGAAAAGGCCGCCGAGGTAGCCACCAGGAGCCGCGGCATCCTGCTTTTCGACGTGCGGGTCGACGGTGATGCGGGGGTCCAGCGGGTCGCAGCCATCCGATATCAGGGCGACCAGATCGGCGTGCTGGCGTTGGACAGACAGGGCCTTGTTACCCACCATTGCATCGTCAACGGTACGTTCTCACATTTCATTGCGCCCTTGGAGAACTGGCACAGCATGCCCCTGTCGATGCAGGCCAAGATCGATGCCAACGGCCATGCCAGTCTCTTCCTAGGGGCCTTGCGAAATGCCGGACATTTGCTGGGCAGCTAGCATTTGGCCAGAATGCATCTGTGAATTTTTGCATGCGCATCGCTGCCGACAGCGCCGGCATGATTGTCGTGCTCGAAAACGGCTGCGGCGATCGCGGCAAAGCGATCGCCGCGATGATGGCGATCTACGCGTGGGCGTTGCATCGATGCGCGATCGTTTAGACAGAGGTCTCCGCCTGGCATCGAGCAACATGCACGGAGGTACGCAAAGCGCAAATGCATCAAGTATTTGAAGGGACGAGCCCCTCGCGCAAATGGAGCTTGCGCTGCCGTTGTCGTCCCATCGTGCCGCCGAACTCGGGGGCGTGACGATCGACCACGATGGCCTATTTTTTTGCAAAGCCGAATGTCCCGATTCCGAAGCCAAGGAAAAAACTCCGACCACAGCGAAGAATAGTAACAACACGGGCGACGCAAGCCGCCTTGCCTCCAGCAGGGGAGGTGCTTGCGGTGCTCTCACCGACACAAGATCGCAAATGGCACGTGGGTGAGCACCAGAACTGGCGACACGCATGGTGATCGGCTTGACTCGCTGGAGGAAGCACAAGGCCTCAGTGGGCGGAGGCGCCAGCGACGATAGAATACTGGCTGGCTGCTCGGGATCTGATCGTTGAAATGACGTAGGATTTGGTTGCTTAAGCCGATCCGAACCATTTCCCGGAGACCACACCCACCATGAACGATCTTGCGCTGCCGCTGAGCG
>NZ_JAMYTU010000038.1:0-50702 GCF_040322615.1 Mesorhizobium sp. M0119 | reverse complement strand
TCCGATGCTGGCCTCCACTCCAGCCAGCATCTTGAATCACAAAACAGATAAATCTGGAATCCCCTTTGATTCCGTCAAAGGGGGAACCGCTCTAGTCGGCCGCCAGAGTAGAATTATCAAAAAGGTTCTAGATGAACTGCACCTGGACTATCTCATAGCCCCTGGCGCCGCCCGGCGCATTGACCTCGATGGCATCGCCGACTTCCTTGCCGATCAGGGCACGCGCGATCGGCGAGGAGATCGAGATGCGGCCGGACTTCACGTCCGCTTCCTGGTCGCCGACGATCTGGTAGGTCTTTTTCTCCTCGGTGTCCTCGTCGACCAGCACCACGGTGGCGCCGAACTTGACCTTGTCGCCGCTGAGCTTGGTGACGTCGATCACCTCGGCCCGCGCGATCAGGTCCTCGAGTTCGTTGACCCGGCCCTCATTCAGGCTCTGTGCCTCTTTTGCCGCGTGATATTCGGCATTTTCGGAGAGGTCGCCATGCGAGCGCGCTTCGGAAATCGCCTCGATAATACGCGGCCGCTCCTGTTGCTGGCGCCAGCGCAGTTCTTCCTTCAATGACGCGAACCCCTCGCCTGTCATCGGGACCTTGTTCATAATGCCTGACCTTTCCTGCCGCCGCCCCCGCAATCGGGAGCGACCTTGTCGATGGTACAAAAAGAAAACGGTCCGGCAGCCTCGCTAACGGAACCGTCTCACCACAATCTTGCAAGATATAGCAATCTTCGCGGGTTTTTCACGTCCAAAAAGTCGGATTTTGAAAAATCATCCACCGATGGCGCGGCTGACCTAACGTCAAGGAGCGCATCACGTGTACCGTGAGGCCAATTCCGGTTCGGGGCAGCATGTGCAGCACAGTAAAAAACCGGCTGCGATCGCCGCAGCCGGTTATGAGCAGCGTTCCGGAGGTCGGATCAGCTCCTCATGAAATGATCGATCTGCTCCGACAGCATGCCGTATTCGCGAGACCCCTTGCCCGTGCGCTTCTCGATTTCGCGGAGCTGTTCCTGGGCGCCGGCAAGATCGCCGATCTGCAAGTGCGCCTCGCCGAGATATTCGCGTACCAGCGTGTAATTCGGGTCGATGCGCAGCGCTTCCTCGTAATAGCCGAGGCCGACGGTGATGCGGCCGGAATGGCGGTGCGAATAGCCGAGATAATTGAGGATGCGCGGGTCCTGCTTGTTGGCGGCGAGGCTGAGCACGGCGATCGCCTCGTCATAGCGTCCATCCATCGCCAGCGCGCGACCGGCATCATAGATGCTGTCGTCGTCCAGCATGCCTTGCTTCGGCGAGACACATTTCTTCTGCTTCTTGTCCCAAACCGCCCCCTTCTTGCACTGCGTCTGGCCGCCATCGCTGCCGCCCCCTCCGCCTTCACCAGCCGAAAACGCCGGCGCCACAAACAGCGGCAGGGCGGCGATGGCCATGACCTGAATCAGCAGTCGTCTGCGCATTACACTCTCCTTTGAACCTGACAATGCAACACTAACGCCGGGCCAAAGCCGTTTCGTCCCGGAAAATGCCATCCTATCTCAAAACCGCGATCTCTCCCAGCAAAGCCGTCTTATCCCGGGAACAGAAGGCATCGGAAATCATGCTTCACGATTAACGCCGACGCGCAAGAGAACGTGACGAGCGCTGCAAATCCGCTATCATCGGGCTGACCGAGCACGAAGCAGGAGACGGCCGGTGCAGCAACGCGTTGAACGAGACTGGGAGCTTTCGATCGGTCCCGACACCGTGCGCCTGTTCATCCTGAAGGCGAAGGCGCTCAGCGCCGCCGTCAACGAAGACTATGCCGACGGCGCCGAGCACGAGGTAGAGCTCGACGGCAACGCGCACGACAACCACCATCATGACGGCCTTGCCGAGGAAAGCTCCGAAGACCTCACCGAGGAAGAACTGCGCGAGCTGATCGACGATCTCAATGTCGACGAAGCGGCCGAACTGATTGCGTTGGCCTGGGTCGGCCGCGGCGACTATGACGCGACGGAATGGACGGACGCGCTGACCGCCGCCCGCGAGCGCGCCAACAAGCGCACGGCAAAATATCTGCTCGGCATGCCGCTGCTGGCGGACTGGCTCGAGGAAGGCCTGGAAGCGATCGGCGCGTGACGGCGCGGTTACCGATTGTGATCGGCCGCCCCCCTCGCCCAAGGCAACTTCCCCGCATTCTGGCCGTTGCGAACTAATGGCGGCGTTTGGCTTCTTCAGATTGGGCAGATTGCTGCTGGCCGTTGCGGCTACGCCGCTGACGGGACCCGTTTTAGCCAAGGCGCCCGAGCTGCCGCAAACCGCACCGGTTCCGCAGTTCAACCAGGAAGCCACCCCGCCGCCACCAACCGAGATCCCGGTCCCCGAACCGCGCCCGGCGGATGCCCCGGCGGCTGAGCCGCCCCAGGCCACTCAGCCGCAAAGCGGTCAATCTCAGAACGGCCAGCCCCAGAACGGCCAGCCCCAAAATGGCCAACCAAAGACCGAGCAGCCGGAGCCGCCGGCGATTGCACCGCAGCCGCCCGAAAAGCCGGCACAGGCTGAGCCGCCGGCAAGCCCACCGGGCGCGCCACCAAACCCGGCAGAGGCAGACGAGAAGGCGGAGCAAAAAATCCTTCCAGATCCTCGATCGGTCGCCATTGCCGGGAAAGAAATGCCGGCCGAGGAATTGGCCTGCCGCAGGCGGCTGAAGTCGATGGGCGTCGATTTCGAGGAGCGCAAGCCCGAGCATGATACGGCGGTCGGTTGCTCGATCCCCTACCCGATCGTGCTGAAGACACTCGGCAAATCCATCGCCATCGGCCCGGAGCCCGAGCTGAATTGCCAGATGGCGGAAGCGGCCGTCCGCTTTGCCGCTTCGGTCATCCAGCCTGCCGCAAAGGCCGAGTTCGGCACGGATATCAAATCGATCGGCCAGGCCTCCGCCTTCGTCTGCCGGCCGCGCCACGCCGGCGGCAAGCTATCGGAGCACGCCTTCGGCAACGCCCTCGACATCGCCAGCTTCACGCTTTCCGACGGGAAGGAGATCGATGTCGGTCCGACGCCACCGGAGAAGGAAGCGAAATTCCTGGATGCAGTGCGCAAGGCGGCCTGCGGTCCGTTCAAGACCGTGCTTGGCCCCGGCAGCGATGCCGACCATTCGATGCATCTCCACCTCGACCTCGAACCGCGCCGCAATGGCGGCACGTTTTGCCAATGACCTCGGGCGCCGATAGGAGGCGCCGCAATTTGGCCGCAAGCGTGAACGGTACCGCTGATTTTTCCTTTACTCTTCAGGTTTAGAGTCTGTGCCATCTGGGGACAGGAACCCTTCCGATGGCCGGGCTACTTCGCGCTGCGTTTGCCGCTGCGCGGCACACAGAATGCGCGCGCATAGCCGGCAGGCTTGCCGCGCTGCTTGCCATTGCGGCGGTCTCGGCCTGCAACACCGGCAGCGTGCTGTCGCTGCAGCCGGCCGTCGATGTCGGCAGCCAGACCGCTGCCGTCCCGCCCAATTCCGACCCACAATATTCCGGCCCCCAAGATTCCGGCCCAGAATATTCCGGCATGCAGCGTCTCGTCCCGTCCAATCCCTATATGACGGCCGCCTATCCGCGCCTGGACAACCCGATGTCGCCGGCCGAACAGATGCCGGCCGCAGAGATCGATTGCCGCAAGGAACTGAAACGCCTCGGCGTCGTCTACACCGACGTTGCGCCGATCCATGAAGGCCAGTGCGGCATCGACTATCCGGTCAAGGTCTCGGCCGTCGGCAGCGTCGAGATGAAGCCGGCCGCGACGCTGACCTGCGATATGGCCGCCACCTTTGCCGGCTGGACCAGGAACGAACTCGTCCCGTCGGCCCGCTGGCGCTATTTTTCAGGCGTCAGGACCATCCACCAGGGCTCGAGCTATTCCTGCCGCAGGATTGCCGGCGAAGGTGTTTTGTCGGAACACGGCAAGGGCAATGCGCTCGACGTGATGAGCATCGAGCTCAACAATGGCGACGACATCGACGTCCGCAAGCCCGGCCTGTTCGCCTTCCGCACACGCGGCTTCCTCAACAATGTGCGCGCCGACGGCTGCCAGTATTTCACCACCGTGCTCGGCCCCGGCTACAATTACGACCACCGCAACCATTTCCATTTCGATATCAAGAACCGCAAGAACGGCTATCGCGCCTGCCGGTGATTGCAGCCCCTGCCCAAGACTTGCTGCGCCGGTTAAGGTGGTGCGCAGACGCTTGGGTGGTGCCTCTTGAGCCAACGAAGCCTTCGACGACGTGCAACGACCTGGCTGGTGGCATGCTGTGCCGCTTATCTTTCGCTCGCCTATTTCGCCGCGCCTGAGTTCTGGACGTTGCGGGACCGCAATTTTCGCAATCAGCAATTCGAGATGGTGACGCACACGCCGCAAGGCATTCCGGGCGATCCGATCAATGTCGGCCTTGTCGGCACCAAGAAGGAGCTTGTCCATGCTTTTGCCTTCGCCGGCTGGGATACGGCAGACGCGGTCACGCTGAAGACCGCCATCGAGATCGGCGAAAGCGTGCTGTTTAACCGCCCCTATCCCGACGCACCGGTCAGCCGTCTGCTGTTCGAAGGCCGCGCCCAGGACCTCGCTTTCGAAAAGCCGGTCGGCGACAGCGCCGACCGGCGCCACCACGTCCGCTTCTGGCAGACCGATGCGACCGGAGACGACGGCCGGCCGCTTTGGCTTGGCTCGGCCAGCTTCGACCAAGGCGTCGGCCTCAGCCATGACACCGGCGCGATCACCCACCACATCGGCCCCGACATCGACGCCGAGCGCCATGCGCTGATGCGCGACCTCACCGCAGCCGGCATGTTGATCCAGACCAGCGAGATACCAGGCGTCGGCGCCACAAAGACCGGGCGCAACGGCGAAGGCGATCCCTATTTCACCGACGGCAAGGCCATCATCGGCGTCCTGCTGCAACTCCCGTAGGCGCGCAATCGGCCTTCCCGTCTGACAGCCATTTTCGTCCCGACGAGGTCAGGGCACGGTGATCACGATTTTGCCAAACCGTCCCGTCTCCAGGCGCTCAAATGCCTGCGGCACCTCGTCGAAGCCAAACACCTTGTCGATCACCGGCTTGATCGCGAGCGTCTCGATCGCCTGGTTCATTCGCTCGAAAGCGCGGCGGTGGCCGATCGATATGCCTTGTACGACGATCCGGTTGCGCAGGAACGGAATGATCGGAAAACTGAGCTCCATGCTGCCGAGAAGGCCGATGAGCGACAGCCTGCCGTCGGCGCCCAGCGCATTGAGCGAGCGCCGCGCATTGTCGCCGCCGACCATTTCCAGCACATGCCTGACGCCGGCCCCGTTTGTCAGTTCGCGCGCCGCCTCGTCCCATGCCGGCTGGCTGCGATAATTGATCCCCTTCCAGGCGCCGAGCGCCTTCGCCCGCTTGAGCTTCTCGTCGCTGCTCGAGGTGACGATGGCGCGCAGGCCGAAGGCGGCGGCAAATTGCAGCGCAAACAGCGACACGCCGCCGGTGCCCTGGATGAGAATGGTTTCGCCCGGGATCGGCTTGGCCGCCTCGACCAGCGCGAACCACGCCGTCAGCGCCGCGATCGGCAGCGTCGATGCCTCGACGTCGCTGAGCGACGGCGGCGCCGCCACGGCGGCATCCTCATGAAAAAGCACATGCTCGGACAGCGTCCCGCGCAGTGACGAACCCAACGTATGCTTGTGCAGCACGGGCGGCGCGTCGCCGTCCGGCCAGTCGGCGATCACCTGGCCGAGCACGCGCTGCCCGATGCCGAAGCGGCTGACCTTGCCGCCGATCGCCACCACCTCGCCCACCGCGTCCGATGTCGGCACGAACGGAAAGCTGAGGTCCGGTATCAGCACGCCATCGACGATCATCCTGTCCTTGTAATTCAGCGATACCGCTGTGACGCGTACCAGAAGATCGTGCGGCCCGGGTTGGGGCAGCTTTCCCTCAGCCGGCTTCAGCCTGGACAGGCCGAAACCGTTCATCTGCCAGGATCTGTTTTCGGTGCTCATTTGGTTCGCGCTCCGTGGTTGATGGTTGCGCGAGACATTTACGCCGTTTCACTATGGAGAAAAGTGCTTCCATGTGGCATGTTATGCAACAGATTAAGGAGCAAAACTCTACAATAGGAGCGCTTCATTGGAATCGGCCAATTTGCAAGGCATCGTCGCATTCGTTCATACGGTGGAGGCCGGCAGCTTCACCGGCGCCGGCGCGCGGCTGCATGTCACGAAATCGGCGGTCGGCAAGTCGATCGCACAGCTGGAACAGCGGTTGGGCGTTCGCCTGCTCAACCGCACCACCCGCAGCCTCAGCCCGACCAGCGAGGGCCTGAGCTATTACGAAGCCTGCGTCAGGGCACTGGCCGAGATCGAAGCCGCCCAGTCTCTGTTGGCATCGCGCAAGCAGGTGCCTTCCGGCCGGCTGCGCGTCGACCTGCCTTTGGCCTTCGGCCGCCGGTGCGTCGCCCCGGTGCTGTTCGACATTTCCAAAAAATTCCCGGATCTGACGATGGAAATCTCGTTCAACGACCGGCGCGTCGACCTGATCGAGGAAGGCATCGACCTGGCGGTGCGCATGGGCGACCTCGACGACAGCCTTTCCATCGCCGCGCGCCGCATCTATGCCCAACGTTCGGGCATCTGCGCCGCCCCCGCCTATCTCGACGCCCATGGCAGGCCGCAATCGATCGAGGACCTGGCCAGGCACAGCCTGATCGGCTACGGCCGCGACGGCACGGTCCATCCGTGGACCGTCAGGCATGCCGACGGCCGCCTCGAAAAGTTCGCGCCCAACGCGCGGCTGGTGCTCGGCCACGGCGAACCGATGCTCGATGCGGTACTGGCCGGCTGCGGCATCGTCTATCTGCCGACATGGCTGACGGCCGACAGCATCAGCCGCGGCGAACTCGAAATGGTTCTGTCGGACTGTCTTGTCGAAAACACCGTGGTGCATGCCATCTGGCCGGTAACACGCAACCTCGCGCCAAAGGTGCGCGTCGTCGTCGACACCCTGATCGAGCATTTTTCCGCGCCGCCCTGGGATGCGGCATGGGGTGCCGCCTGATTGCCCCGCTCGCTAAATCTAAAAAGCGCGACCGTCCTATTTTCGAAAGCCGCGCGGCAATGCTATGGACCGGCATGCTTTATGCTGAAATTGCCATCGTGGTCGTCCTCATCTGTGTGAACGGCCTTCTGTCGATGTCCGAGCTCGCCATCGTCTCGTCGCGGCCGGCGCGCCTCAAGACGATGATCGACCGCAACGTCAAAGGCGCCGGCCGGGCTCTGGCGCTCGGCGCCAATCCGGGAAAATTCCTGTCCTCGGTGCAGATCGGCATCACTTTGGTCGGCGTCTTGTCCGGCGCGTTTTCCGGCGCCACGCTCGGCGAGCGGCTGGCCACCTTCCTGGCGTCGGCCGGCGTCCGCGAAAGCCTCGCCGACCCGCTCGGCGTCGGCATTGTCGTCGCCATCATCACCTATGGCTCGCTGGTCATCGGCGAATTGGTGCCCAAGCAGATCGCATTGCGCGACCCCGAACGGGTCGCCGTCAGGGTCGCCCCGGCGATGACCATCCTCGCCAGCGTTTCGGCGCCGCTGGTCTTCCTGCTCGATTTTTCCGGCCGCGCCCTGCTGTGGCTGCTTGGCCAGCACGGTCAGAGCGAGGATAAGGTCACCGACGAGGAGATCAAGATGCTGGTCGCCGAAGCCGAGCACCACGGCACCATCGAATCCGACGAACGGCGGATGATCGCCGGCGTCATGCGGCTCGGCGACCGTGCTGTGCGCGCGGTGATGACGCCGCGCACCGAGGTCGACTGGATCAATCTGCAATCCGACGAGGCGGCCATCAGGAAGCTGCTGATGGACACCCAGCATTCGCGCCTGCCGGCCGGCGACGGCGGCGTCGACGCCATGATCGGCGTCGTCCAGACCCGCGACGTGCTGGCGGCGATGCTCGGCGGTCGCGCCCTCGACCCGCGCCGGCACGTACGCACCGCCCCGATCGTGCATGACCAGGCCGACGCGCTGGACGTGCTTGCGACGCTGAAGGAATCCGACGTGCCGATGGCGCTGGTGCATGACGAATACGGCCATTTCGAAGGCATCGTCACCCCGGCCGACATACTGGAAGCGATTACCGGCGTCTTCCGCTCGGACCTCGATGCCGGCGACGAGGAAAACGCCGTCAAGCGCGAGGACGGCTCTTGGCTGCTCGCCGGCTACATGCAGGCCGACGAGATGGCGGAGGTTCTCGGCATCGACCTGCCCGAGAGCCGCGACTACGAAACCGTCGCTGGCTACGTGCTGTCGCATATGCACCATCTGCCGGCGACCGGCGAATGCGTCGACGCGCAAGGCTGGCGCTTCGAGGTGGTCGATCTCGACGGCCGCCGCATCGACAAGCTCATCGCCACCCGCCTGCCCGGCCGCCACCGCGAGGTCGTGCGGTAAGAAGCGGCGCGACTTGTGGGCTATATGCTCGCGGCGACACCGCTCGCACAGTCAAAGTTGATTGGGAATACCGCCTATGGTCGATCACCTTTTCGCCGACCCATATCTCGCTGCCGTCTACGATGCCTGGCACCCGAGATCTGCGCGCGACGACTATGATTTCTACCTGCCCCGCATTCTAACAGCAGACGCGGTGCTTGATGTCGGATGTGGAACGGGCACCCTCCTTCACGAGGCACGCCTGGCCGGACATTCAGGGCGGCTCTGCGGCATCGACCCAGCACCCGGCGTGTTGAATCGCGCACGAACGCGCACGGATATCGAATGGGTCCTCGGCGATCTCCAATCGGCGGGCTGGACAGCCGAGTTTGATCTCATTGTGATGACGGGGCACGCATTCCAGGCCCTTGTCAGCGACGAAGACCTGGGGGATTTCATGGCGGCTGCGCAACAGGCCCTTGTGCCAGGCGGATGCTTTGCGTTCGAAACGCGGAACCCTTCGGTGCGGGCGTGGGAACGCTGGACACCCGAAAATGCGGTCGTCGTTGAGCTACCTGACGGGTCTCTGGTGCAGATCACAACAGAGGTGATCATGCCGTTCGACGGACAGACGGTGACATTCACCCACAGGTTCGGCGGAAAGCATCCGAGCCTTCCGCAAGTTAGTCGCAGCACCTTGCGATTCCTCGACATGGACGCCTTATCGAGCCTGCTGGGGAACGCGGGGCTACGGATCGAACAGCAATTCGGCGGCTTTGACGGCAGCCCACTTGGCCCTTCGAGCCCCGAGATCATCACGTTCGCGACGAGATGAAAAGGAGCATCCGCTCTCCAGCCTGCAAGGAATGACAACTCGCGGACCCATTGCGGACGTGGAGCCGTATTTCGGGGCGACTGCCACCGACCGTAGGTCAGAGCCAAGCTTGGCAATCGCAGGATTTGGCGATCAATCGATTGCCTCGATGCCTTGCGCCTTCAGCCGTTCGAGATGGTCCTTCATCTCCTTCAGCCGCTCGGGGGAGTGGCCCTGCCACTCGGTGACCTCGCCCGTGATCCTGAGCGGCTCGCGGCAGCGATAGGACTGCGTCGGATTGCCGGGAAATTTCTTGTCCGTAAGATTGGGGTCGTCCATGATCGGGCCGGTTGGCTCCACGATATAGATCCTTTCCCGTCCGTCACCAGCAGCCAGCTCTGCACCCCAGATTGCCGCATCCAGAGTGCCGGTCAGATAGACCCAGGCTGCCTGCTTTCTCGCTCCGTAATTGGAGCTGTAGCCGGCTTCGATCAGGTCTCCCGGTTTAAGGTCGGCCCGGGTGCCGTGGTAGAATTGGCGCGGCTTGTCGGGGGCTGTCATCGGCTCGCTACTCATCCTCGCTGTCTCAGGCATCACGGTGTCGTGACGCGCACTATTTCATGCACGTCACCAAATCAAGCATCTGGCCGTGCGGTTATCGGCTCCCGACACCCATTCCGGTTATCCCGCCCGATGCACGCTATCGGTTGGCTGCCGGCGCGGTTATTATCGGCGCCCTGTACCGTCGCTATGGTGGAAAAATGGATCTGCAAACCTTCAGGGATTCGATTGCCAAACCACAGCCGCCAGCCGGCTTGAGCCCTGCCCTGCAGGCGCTGTGGTGGGATGCAAAGGGCGATTGGGCTAAGGCGCACGAATGCGCGCAGCAGCGCGACGATACGGCGGGCATGCACGTGCATGCCTATCTCCACCGCAAGGAAGGCGACCAGTCGAATGCGGAATACTGGTATCGCCGCAGCAATGCCGCGCCGTCGACCTCAACGCTTGACGAGGAATGGCAAGAGTTGGCGCGTGCACTTCTAGGGCAAAGCTGACGCCTGTTCGCCAAAAATAGCCAGTCCTGCAACCACTCGCCGGGGCTTCAGCTGGCGCCCTGTGGCTTGTCCCTGCCGTTCCATTCCGCATTGCGCGCCCGCGCCTCTTCGGCGATCAGCTTGAACTCCCGCATCTTCGCAGCCTCGATGGCGAATGCGCGGCTTGGCAGGACGCCAGGGTCCTCCTGACTGTTCTGAAACTGAAAACGGGCCTCCAGTTCGGCCCATATTCGCTCGGGCGCCCTATCCTTGCTGGCAAGCAGCGCGACGACCAGCGCCAAAGTCTCGCGCTGGGCGTTCAGCCGCCCTTCGATCTCTTCATTCGGCAATTCGGACATGCGGGTCGCTTCCAGTTTCTGGCTCAACGGCAAAATCGCACCCTTGTTCCGGAATTCAGCGCCGGCGCGTGAGCAATTCCGACAACGCGAGCAACAGTTTTTCCCTTAACCGACAGGGTCCGGCCGGGGCTGAGGTTCCGCACCGTCGACCGCTCCAGGTTGACAGCGCAGGCCCATCGATTTAAGTTCGCGTTAGTGGCCACTAACGCGAAATATTGGACAGCGCTCGGAGACTCGACGAGGCGCACGATATTCGAACTGTTGGTTGAACAGCCTTGTTCGGTCAGCGGACTTGCTCGTGTGATGCCTGTGACCAGGCCGGCGGTCTCTCAGCACTTGAAAGTACTCAAGGAGGCCGGGCTTGTGGCCGACACGCGCTCCGGTAAGGAACGAATATACCGTATCGATCCGGACGGCCTGGCAAGTCTGCGCGCGGAAATCGATCAGTTCTGGAGCAAGACCCTGGCGAGCTACAAACTGGCCGTCGAGCACCCAAAGAAGGACCAGCCATGAGCAAGCATGCTGCAACCGCGCCCGTAAGGCATTTCGTCGTTGTCGAGGCACCTATCGCGCGTGCGTTCAAGGTCTTCACCGAGGATTTCGGAAGATTCAAACCTCGCGAGCACAATCTTCTTGCCGTGCCGATCGCAGAGACGATCTTCGAACCCTGGGTCGGGGGTCACGTTTACGATCACGGCGTGGACGGCAGCGAGCGCCGCTGGGCTCGTGTGTTGGCTTACGATCCCCCCAGCCGGCTGGTTCTGAGCTGGGACATCAGTCCTCGGTGGCAGATTGAGAGCGACCTGAACAAGACCAGCGAATGGGAAGTCAGGTTCACGGCTGAGACGGAGAACCGAACCCGGGTTGAGATCGAGCACCGGAATCTCGAACGCCATGGCGAAGGCTGGGAGGGCGTGCGCGGAGGGGTTGATAGCGATCAAGGCTGGCCGCTGTACCTGCGGCGGTTCCAGGACCTTTTCCCTGGTGCGGCGGCCTGACCGTCCGCGCCTTTGCGAGCATGACTCGCAAGCACCGTCTGGTCCACTGCGATGCCAGGGAGCGGAGACAACATGGAAGTCTATTGGTTAAGCATTCTCGAAGTGCTCGCGCTCTGTTTGCTATCGGCAGTATTGGCAGTCTACTCGGGTTCGTCCAGGGGGTTTGCAGGAGCGCTGGCAGGACCGGTAGTCCCGGCAGACGACGACAACCGGCTCTATAGGATCGACCGGGTTCACATGAACTCGGTCGAGGCACTGGCGGCCTTTATCGTGCCCGCGGCGCTAGCGATGATGGTTGGTGTTGGAGCGGCCACTTTGGCGACATTGGTCTGGACCCACGTCGCGATACGCCTCCTCTACCTGCGTGGCGGAAACGCCGCCAAGGGAGATAGTGTCAGGACGATCTTGTACGTCTCTGGAGCGTTGGTCACGTTTGCCCTTATTCTTGTGACTGGATGGGCAGCGCTCAATTAACGTTGGCCCACTCCGTTTACGCTACAGTTCGCGACACTCGGCGGCTGACGCTATGAAACCTTCTGATTTTTAAGCCGTTATCGCCGGATGCCCGAGGCTAAATTCAAGCCGAAATCGGTTGACGGCGCCCAATCGCGCGATGTCGAGAAGTCGCGCCACGAGAAGCAATCGACCGTCGAAGTCGCGTCAGAGGTCGTCGGCGAGCCCGCGCCGCCGCCGGATTTCATCGAACCCGATCCGGAGCTGACACCTGAAGAGGCCGAGCAGGCGCGCAAGAGATATCTGCTGAAGCGCTTCTGGATCAGCGCGCGCGGTTATTGGGGCAGCAGTGGCGACAGGGTCGCTTGGCCGTTGACGATCGGGCTGTTGGTCCTGATCGTCACCAATGTCGGCTTCCAGTATGGGATCAATGTCTGGAATCGCGCAATTTTCGACGCCATTGAGCAACGCGATGCCCACACCGTATATTGGCTGAGCGCCGTTTTCGTGCCACTCGTGCTCGGAAGCGCCAGCCTCGTGGTGGCACAAGTCTTCTTTCGCATGAGGATACAGCGCCGCTGGCGTTCCTGGCTCACCACTGCGGTCATCGCACGTTGGCTCGCAAGCGGCCGCTACTATCAGCTGAACCTGGTCGGCGGCGACCACAGCAACCCCGAAGCCCGCATCGCCGAGGATTTGCGGATTGCCACCGAATCGCCCGTCGATTTCATCGCCGGTGTTATCGTCGCATTTCTGTCGGCCGCGACCTTCATCGTGGTGCTCTGGACGATCGGCGGCGCCCTGACCCTGACAATCGCAGGTTGGACCGTCACCATTCCCGGCTTCCTTGTCATCACCGCGGTGCTCTATGCCGCGATCACGTCCACCTCGATGACGGTCATTGGCCGCCATTTCGTCCACCTCTCCGAGGAAAAAAATCAGGCGGAAGCCGAGTTCCGCTACACGCTGACGCGCGTGCGGGAAAACGGCGAGAGCATCGCATTGCTCGGCGGCGAGGAGGAGGAGCGCAGCGGCATGGACAAGACATTCGCCTATGTGCTCAGGCAATGGGCGCTCCTTGCAGGCCAGCACATGCGCACGGCGCTGGTGTCGCAAGGGTCGAGCCTGTTTGCGCCTGTCGTGCCGGTCTTGCTTTGCGCTCCAAAGTTTCTCGAAGGCAGCATGACACTTGGACAGGTCATGCAGGCTGCCTCGGCGTTTGCCATCGTGCAGGGCGCGTTCGGATGGCTGGTCGACAACTATCCCCGTCTCGCGGATTGGAACGCCTGTGCACGGCGCATCGCCTCGCTGATGATGTCGCTCGACGGGCTCGAGCGGGCGGAGCAGAGCAACACGCTGGGACGCATAAAGCGGGGCGAAACCGGAGGCGATGCGATGCTCAGCCTGAACAATCTCTCCGTGTCGCTCGACGACGGCACCGCCGTGGTCAAGGAGACCGAGGTCGTGATCGAACCGGGCGAGCGGGTGCTCGTGGCCGGCGAATCCGGCTCGGGCAAGAGTACGCTGGTGCGGGCCGTCGCAGGTCTGTGGCCATGGGGCAGCGGCAGCGTCAACATCCGCGCCGACAGGCGGTTGTTCATGTTGCCGCAACGGCCTTACATCCCCACCGGGACGCTTCGCCGCGCAGTCGCCTATCCAGGCGCCGCCGACAACTGGACGCTGAATAAGATCAAGGCTGCCCTCGACAAAGTGGGACTCGATTATCTCAACGACAGGATCGAGGAGGACGCGCCATGGGACCAGACGTTGTCGGGTGGCGAAAAGCAGCGCCTCGCCTTCGCACGTCTGCTGCTGCACCGCCCCGATATCATCGTGCTGGATGAGGCAACGTCGGCACTCGATGAGAAGAGCCAGGACAAGATGATGGAGATGATCATTCGCGAATTGCCGAAGGTCACCATCATAAGCGTAGCGCACCGCGCCGAGCTGGAAGCCTTCCACAGCCGCAAGATCACATTGGAGCGGCACAAGGGCGGCGCAAAACTTGTCAGCGATATCGAACTCGTCCCCCGCAAGGACAGACGGAACTTGCTCATGCGCCTTCTGAGGCAACGGCGCGCCAACGGAAGGCCAGCACAACCTTGAGCAAAGCGGCGCTGCCCCAGACAAAAAGGGAAGTCCGCCGGTCAGGAACCCGGCGGACCGTCGCCCGTTCGAGTCACTGCCCGCATCTGGTCCTGAAAGCACCAGCCGTGATAGCTTGATTCCGTGCAGGTGTTGCTGTCGGAACGTCGATGGCACGAGCGCATTTCCATGTTTGTGGTGCAACGCCGATGCCGGCTGTGAAAACCCGGGTTGATTTCAAAAGCCCAGATTGATTTCGAAAGCAAAGGGACCAGCAATGACAATCGCCAAGAACACGATCTGCCTTTGGTACGACAAGGACGCCGAGGCTGCGGCTCGCTTCTATGCCGAGACTTTTCCCGACAGTTCGGTGAAGTCCGTCCACCGCGCTCCCAGCGACTACCCGTCCGGCAAGGCGGGCGACGTGCTGACCGTCGAGTTCACGGTCGCCGGCATCCCCTGCCTCGGCCTTAATGGCGGGCCCGCGTTCAAACACAACGAAGCCTTCTCCTTCCAGATCGCCACCGACGATCAGCAGGAGACCGACCGCTACTGGAACGCCATCGTCGGTAATGGCGGCCAGGAAAGTGCCTGCGGCTGGTGCAAGGACAAATGGGGCATCTCCTGGCAAATCACGCCGCGCGTGCTGACCGAAGCGATGGCTGCCGGCGGCGATGAAGCAAAGCGCGCATTCGAAGCGATGATGGAGATGAAGAAAATCGACGTTGCGGCCATCGAGGCGGCGCGGCGCGGCTGACAGTTCGGGGGTGGAAGTCGGTGCATAACCCGGCCGAGGAGGTCATCGAACAGAGCGGCGCCAGCAATGCCGTACCCAGTCCACGAACCAGTCTTTTACGGTCTGGACGTCGATGCTGCCTATGACCCTTTGCTTGGCCTGCAACTGGTAAAGGATCCGCTCCCCCGCGCGGATGTGGATGTCGATGCGGCGCTGCGGTGGTTGCGCGATCTGCTCGACGCGCATTTGACCGCGGGACGGTGTGCTTTTTGACTCGCGCGCCTAGATCATCACCTTATTCGGGGGAGCAGATATTCACCGGGCCGTTTTGCGGACATTTCACCTTTAGGCGAATCTGTCTCCTCCGCTCGGGCCTCCGATCAACCCATTTGCGGCGTGACTTCTGAAAGCAGCCAATCCCGAAAAGCCTTGACTTTGCGCTGACGGATCGCCTCTGGCGGGTAGACGAGATAGAAGCTGGAGGGGGATTTCAGGGCGTGGCCGAAGGGGCGGACAAGCCGCCCGGCGGCGAGGTCGGCCGCAACCAGCATGGTCCGGCCGAGCACCACCCCCTCGCCCTGTGCGGCCGACTCCATGGCAAAGGTGGCAGAGTCGAACGTAATCCCGCTCTGCGGGTCCACGCCCTCGACCCCGGCGCTTGCCAGCCAGGTCGCCCAGTCGATTGGAAAGCTGTCACGGATCAGCGTGTGGTGTCTGAGGTCCTGAGGCGTACGGAGCGGATGTGCGCCCTCAAGAAGCTTTGGGCTGCACACTGGAAACACCTCCTCGCCGGTGAGGAACTCTGACGTGAGCCCCGGACAGTTTCCGCTGCCATAGCGGACGGCTACATCGATGCCGTCACCGAGGAAGTTGGTCAGTTTCCCGCTCGTCGAAACCCGCACATCGATGTCGCCATGCGCACGGTGAAAGCGATAGAGGCGCGGCACCAGCCATCTCCCCGCGAAGCCATCGGAGGTACTGACGTTCAATGTCGAGCTCGAATAGCGGTCTGTTGCCGCAGCGGTGGCAGTGGCCAACTGGTCGAGCACCTCGCGCACCGCCCGCGCATAGGGCTCGCCAACGGCTGTCAGGCTCACCGAACGCGTACCGCGCTCGAACAGCTGCACACCGAGCTGATCCTCGAGGTTCTTGATCGCCCGGCTGATGGCGCCGTGGGTGACATGAAGTTCCTCTGCCGCCTTGGAGAAACTCAACAGGCGCGCCGCCGCTTCGAAGCTCGGCAAGGTGGTGAGGGGAGGCAGCTTCCGGGGCATGGATCGATACCTGTATGTGTGAGTGATGCTCACACATTGTCGCCGATAAGTCGTTTGTCGTCCAGGCCGGAAGACGGCATGTTTGCTCGCGTGATCAGTCATTCACCGCGGCTGCAAAAGGCGAGTTCGGTGTGACTGATACTCTCGCTGACGAAGGTCGCGGGGCAACTGCTGAAACCAAAACTGCCGCCATTCTGGGAGAGCACCATGACCGCCAAACGAGTTGAACCCATCGTCGACGTCCTGACCGGCATGGCCGGCCGCATCCTCGCCTCGAGCAGGCGGCGCCGGACCGAGCGGCAGATTGCACGCTTCTCGACGCGCCGGCTCGATGACCTCGGATTTGCCCGCGACTGGGACGGCTCGGTCTATCGGCCGTCGGACCACCGCTAGCCTGAACGAAGCAACAGCGGACAGGCTCTTCGCCAAAGATCGCTGTCGCAAGGAATTAACGGAGAACGGACATGGCCACCATCCACCCATTCCTCTGGTTCAACACCGACGCCAAGGAGGCCCGCGATTTCTATCTCTCGGTCTTCAAGAACGGCAAAGCGCTCCGGACGATCGAATACGCAGACTGGGTGTCAGGAACCGACAAGACGGTCCCGCATGCCACCTTCGATTTCGAGCTCGAGGGTCTGCACCTTACAGCGCTCAATGCCGGGCCGCAGCCGCCCTTCAACGAGCGGCTCTCGCTCTATATCGAGACCAGGGACCAGGCCGAGACCGACTACTACTATGAGGCGCTCACCGCCGGCGGCGGCAGGGCACAACCCTGCGGCTGGCTCACCGACAGATACGGCGTCTACTGGCAGGTCATCCCGGAAATCCTGCCGCGGCTCAGTGCCGATCCGGATCGCGAAAAGGCCAACCGCGTCCGGCAGGCGATGTACGGGATGCGCAAGATCATCATCGCCGACCTCGAAGCCGCCTACGCCGGCAAGGCTTAACCCTCCCACCGCAATCGCAACGAATGGAGAGCCCCATGACATCGCTCGTGGACAAGAAAGTCATCGTCGTCGGCGGCAGCTCCGGCATCGGTCTCGGGGTCGCGGAAGCTGCTCTCAACGGCGGAGCGAAGGTCGTGATCGTCGGCCGGTCGCCCGAGAAACTGCAGGCTGCCGAACGGACGCCCAATGCAGGTAATCGCGTGACAAGCGTGGTCGCCGACATGACCAACGAAGCAGACGTTGCTCGCCTGTTCGAAGAGGTCGGTCCCTTCGATCACCTGATATCGACCGCCGGAACACTGCCGCCCGGCGATCCCATCGGCAGTACAGACATGGAGGCTGTGCGAGGCTTCGTCGATAACAAGCTGATTGGCGCCGTGATGCTCTCCAAGCATGCTGTGCGCACCCTGAAAGCCGACGGCTCCATGACCTTCACCTCGGGTATCAACAAGGACAAGCCGCCGGTGCCGGGAGGCTCGGTCGTCTCCGCGATTGCCGGCTCATTCAGCTACTTCGCCCGCGCCCTGGCGCTCGAACTGGCCCCGACGCGCGTCAATGTCGTGTCGCCCGGATGGGTAGACACACCGATGTGGGACATCGTTGGAGAAGCCAAATCCGGCTTCTTTGCCGACATGGCTGCCCGGTTGCCATCGAGAAAAATTCCGACCGCTGCGGACGTCGCCGCCGCCTACCTCTACCTCATGGAAAGCGACGTCACGACCGGCGAGACAATCCGCATTGATGGCGGCCATAACCTGATCTAGCCGCCATTTGCACGCCGCCTGAATGGGTTGAGCCGGCATGACCGCTAGACCGGCGCACTCCTGCCGAAGGCGACGAACGCCGCGGATCATGCCGGCGTAGCCCAATCGGGGTTTACATCGGCAGCCAGGTCCCTAGTTTTAGCGTTTCGCGCCGCGCACCCGAGTGCGTGGATGATCGAGGACGGGACCGTGAGCTTTGCCGGCCCCTCGAAACTTTCAAAGGATGGCTATCATGACACAGGCCAAGAATGGCGACACCGTGCGCATCAATTACAATGGCCGCCTGGCGGACGGCACTCAGTTCGATTCTTCCGGCAACGAACCGCTGCAATTCACGTTGGGTGAAGGACAAGTGATCGCCGGTCTCGAAACCCATGTCGAGGGCATGGAGGTGGGCGCGAAAAGCACCGTCACCATTCCCGCCGAGGCCGCCTACGGCCCCCACCGCCCCGAAGCGGTCATGACCGTCGACCGCGCCCGCGTACCAGACAACATCAACGTCGATATCGGCGCTCGATTGCAGGTCAGAACCCCAGAAGGGCGCCCGATGCCGGTAACAGTCGTCGGCGTGGACGACACCAGCGTCAAACTCGACGGCAATCACCCGTTGGCCGGACGGGATCTGGTGTTCGACGTCGAACTGGTCGAGATCGTTCAGGCGGCGTAGGACACCGTCAAAGGCCGCGGTGGCTATGATTTCGGGTGACGCACTTCTGCTGGTGGTTTCGGCGGTGCGTCACCCGTCGAAGGGAAAGACCGCGACGGCGGAAATCGTGTAGCTTGCAGCAACCCATAGAGACATTCGGCATCTGGAATGTCCAATTCAGCGTCGCAGTCTCGAGGACCTGTGGAAGACCTCGCTTGACAGCCGACTTCTCGTGACAGCAAAGTCTCGTGATGCGGGCGATTGGCTGGAATAGAATTGCGCGTGCCGGGGCAATCGTGCTGATGATTGGCACAAATGTTCCTGTTCCGGCACGTTCCGACTCGCTCCTTCTCACAAGCCCGTCCCAGCCAGCCAATGTCGGCGATGCGATGCTGGCGGCTGCCAATTATCATGATTCCGGCGACTATGATCGCGACCTTGCCGCTGTGGCGAAGCAGGCCGGCGATTGGGTCGTCAAGCGCGCATTGGAGGTGCCTCGCCCCGCACTGGTGCTCGACATCGACGAGACGGCTTTGGCCAACTGGGAAGTGATCACACGTGACAATTTCGGCCGCCCGATCGGCGGTGCCTGCGACATCGCAATCGACGGTCCCTGTGGCTGGGCCGCCTGGGACCAGCTTGCGAAGGATCCGGCTATCGACCCGGTGCTGGAGGTTTTCCGGCAGGCGCAAACGGCGAAAGTCGCGGTATTCTTCATCACCGGACGTCCGGAGGACCAGCGTCAGGCAACCGAACAGAACCTGCAGTCGGCCGGCTATGCCGGCTATGAGCACCTTTACATGGTCCAGCCTGGGGCCAAATACGGCTCCGCCGCAGATTTCAAGGCACCCGTAAGGGCCGAAATCGAAAAGGCCGGCTACACGATAATTGCCAATGTCGGTGACCAGCCATCCGACCTGTTCGGGGGGCATGCCGAGAAGCTGTTCCTGCTGCCAAATCCGTTCTACCGGGTTCGCTGACGGCCGGAACGGCACAAGCCCGAATCCTCGGCTCCTTGCCGAGCACCTACTAAGGTATCAAGACGACCTTGCCGGTCGCGCCGCGCTCGTCCAGCAGGCGATGCGCCTGACTGGCCTGGTCGAGCGGGAAGCGACCGCCGTTGATCACTTTAAGCTCACCACTTGCCGCCAGACTGAAGAGCTCCGACAGGTCATCACGGAGCAAGTCTGCAGAGAGCAGCGGCAGCAGTGCAAAACCTCTCAACGACTGGTTGCGGCCGATCATCGCCTCCATCTGCGGGGCGCCGAGCGCATATCTGCCAAGTGCGGCAAACACCAACTCTCCGCGAGGTGCCAGAGCCTCCAGCGCAACCGCCGTCAGCGGGCCGCCGACAATGTCGTAGATGATGTCGACGCCAGCGCCGCCTGTCGCTGCCCGGACGTGCTCCGGCCAATCCGTCTTGCTGTAATCGACGGCAGCATCGGCCCCCAGCGACAAAGCAAGGTCGAGCTTGGACTTGCTGCCGGCAGCCGCGATGACACGGCTGGCACCGGCGCGCTTGGCAAGTTGGACAAGCAACGAACCGACGCCGCCCGCGGCAGCGGCGACCAGCACCGATTTGCCGGCTGGCGGGCTTTGCCGCGATAGATGCAGCGCCGTCAGCCCTTGCACCATCAATGCCGTCGCGTCTTCGAACGAGACCGCATCCGGCAGCGGCACGGCCAGGCTTGCGTCGATCGTCACATAATCGGCATAGCCGCCAAACGGCCGGCTCGAAGCGAACAACGGCGCGGCGACGCGCATGCCGAGCAAGGAAGCCTCCACCCCATGCCCGAGCGCCTCGACGATCCCGGCGGCCTCGACGCCAGGGATCATCGGCAGCTGCGGCGTCACCGCATAGAGATCCGCGCGCATCAGCACTTCGAAGAAATTCACTCCGGCCGCCCGAACGCGGACCAGGACCTCGCCGGCTTGCGGCTCAGGCTTCGGCACCGCGACCATGTCGAGAACGTCGGGCCCGCCGAAACGGTTCAGTTGAATGGCTCTCATCGCATGCACCGTTCGTTGTTGGCATCGGCCGCTGTTTGCCACTATCTGCCTGGCTTCGACTACACACCGATTTGTCGGCTGCTGACCGGGAGGTGACCATGGCCAAGCTGATCAAGAGACTGCCGATGCTGCCGGCGGAGCGCGCGCTGAAAGTGATTTCGGGCCGCTGGAAGGCGGTCATCCTGTACCATCTCTTCGACGGGCCCCGGCGGCTGTCGGCGCTGCAGGCGCTGATGCCCGGCATTACCCAGAAAGTGCTGATCCAGCAGCTTCGCGAAATGGAAGAGCACGGCCTCGTGCGCCGCGAGATCTTTGCCGAGATCCCCTCGCGCGTCGAATATTCGGCGACGCGGCTCGGCGTCAGCCTCGAGCCCATCCTGCTGGCACTTTGCCAGTGGGGCCAGCATCACGCCGACGAACTGAATGAGATGGACCGCCTTGCCGATTGCATTATCAGGCCACGGCAAGCGCGGACGTCCATGCCGTATGAACAAAAAGGGCGGCGCATGCGCCGCCCCAATGCTTGGGAGAATTAATCCTTGGGAGGACTGTTCGAACCTGTGCTCAGGCCGCCTTGACTTCCTCGGCGACGGCATCGGCCTGACGCGCCGTCTTCAGCACCCTGGCCCACCATGCAATGTCGTTGACCAGCGCGGTTGCCGCCTGGTTGAGGTGCTCGAACTCATCGAGCTTCTTGTCGCCTTGCTTGACGGCAAGGAAATCGGCCCAGGCGATGTGTACGGCGGACTTCACCGGCGCCATCTGCAACTCGACCGCATGCAGCCTCAGCTGCTCGACCGCGCGCGCGCCACCGACGCTGCCATAGCCGACGAAACCGGCCGGCTTCTTGTTCCACTCGTTGGCGGCGTAGTCGATGGCGTTCTTCAGCACGGCCGTCGGGCCATGATTGTATTCCGCGGCGGTGAAGATGAAGCCGTCGAATCCGGCGACCTTCTTTTGCCAGCGCTGCGCCACTTCGTTCTGCGACGGCACCCAGGCGGAGGATGCGACCTCATCGAAGAACGGCAGCGGGAAATCGCGCAGGTCGACGACTTCAACGTCGATGTCGGCGTGCGACTTGGCGATCTTGGCAATCCATTGGGTCGGGACATCGGCAAAGCGGGCTGCGCGGGTAGAACCAATGATGATGGCGATTTTGGGTTTTGACATAGAGGGGGCTCTCCTTACGGGAATACTGGTATCGTTTAGATACCTGAGCTATATGAGTAACTGGCCGCTCAATGTGCAAGGAGGCACTTTTTTGTTACCAAGGCACCCGCACCGCACCGAGGACTGCCGCGCCATCTCGGAAATCCTGCAGCGCGTCGGCGACAAATGGACCGTGCTCGTCGTTGGCAAGCTCGGCAACGGGCCGCTGCGTTTCAACGAGCTGCGCAGCGCCGTCGGCGGCATTTCGCAAAAGATGCTGACCACGACCTTGCGCGGGCTCGAGCGCGACGGCTTCGTCACCCGCACGGTATTCCCGACCATCCCGCCGCGGGTCGACTACGAATTGACCGATCTTGGTTACGAGCTGCTGGTGCCGGTCGATGCGCTCGGCGAATGGGCACGCAAGAACACCGAGCGCGTCAAGGCCGCGCGCGAGAAGTTCGACGCCATGCACAGCTGAACCCTTGCTCTGCAAGGGTTTGAACCTGTCGGGGATGCTGCGAATAAGCCCTACTGCTGTAACTGCATCTTGCTCTTCGGCAGCTTCTCGATCCGGTTCCATTTCGGGTTGGGACTGACCACCTTGCCGCCAATCGTGCAGGTCGTGGTCGTCTCCTTGCGGCAATTGCTCACCGTCGTGCCGCTGGTGTCGCATTTCGTCGCCGAGCAGATCTCGCACTTGGCCGCTTGCCCGTTGATGGTGCGGTTTTCCGACGTGCAGGTAGCGCCTGGATCGCCTTTTTTGACCTCGGCAAAAGCGCTTGCGGACGACAGGCAGAGCAAGGCTGCAAAGGCACCCGCCAGGGCAGCGTTCAGCATGTATTGACGCATTGTCTTCCTCCCAAGATCCCGCCGGTCGCGCTGCAGGCGCGCATGCGGGAACCCGTTGGCCAAAGACCACGCGGGATCGCTGTCCGCATCCGCCGCGCGGGAGAGACGGCTGTTTAAATCCGTCTTCTGGAACAGGCCGGGTCAGCCTTCGGCCGGAACCGCCTTCGGCTTGCCTTCGCCGTCCAGCGCCACCATGACGAAGTCGGCGTGGGTGACCTTCTCCATCAGGTCGGAGAGATAGCGCTGCGCCCAGGCCTCGACCTTGAGCGTCATCGAGGTGCGGCCGACGCGTTCGACATGCGTATAGATGCACAGCGTGTCGCCGATCTTCATCGGCTTGGCGAAGGACATTTCCTTCACCGCCGCCGTCACCACGCGGCCCTTGGCGCGCTCGGCGGCGCGGATGCCGCAGGCGAGATCCATCTGTGCCATCACCCAGCCGCCAAAAATGTCGCCTGCCGCATTGGCGTCGGAAGGCATGGCCAGCGTCCTGAGCGTCAGATCGCCGATCGGCCGCCCGTCCGCGTAATGCACCATGGCCAAATCCTCTCGAAGCCGATTGTCCCGATCCCGTACCGTCATGGCACGGACAGGTCAACGCCACTGAATGGTGTCGCAGCCTGAAGTTCGGGTATCGGTCGACAGTGTTGAAAAGATGCGGCGCGAAGCTAGACGAGCGCAACCATTAGGATTGCATTCCGTGGCGGAGCTGGCAGCGTATTCGTGATACGCGATCAACCTCGTCCTGAAACTAAATTCTAACGGAATGTGTCAGGCGGTTGGCTGGGTGACTTTTTCAACAATATGGGCGGAAAGCGGTCAATCGATATGGGCTATGGCGCTCTATAGCACGCCATAAACCCACTCCTTTCAAACCAGCCGTCCTTGAAATTGCGACACAGGAACCGACCTGTGTAACCTTCAGAATATCCAAGGACGAGCACGATCGCGAGCACAGTTGAAGCGGCCAAGACTCGTCTCCATTTCATGGTTCCATGCTCCTGCTCCGGCAATCTTGTAACCGAAGTTCGCCGTTCTCTAAATGGCTGCAACGAGAAAGCTGGCGCGCCCGATGGCGCGACAGAACCAAGCCCCCGCCGATAGGCGTGCTTCACAAAGTGGGCCAGGGGGTCGGGACGTAGGCGCAGGTGTTGCCTTCGCGGATAACATGATCGATGCCTGGGAAGGGCAGGTGACTGTGGATCAATTCGGGCTGAAAAGAAGCAAGGTTCTGGCTCCATGACGGCGGCAGAGCCGATGGTCCCGCCAGCGCAATTACTTTCTCTGCCCGTTTCGGACCGACGCTTTTCAGAACGCGAAATCCGCGGACTGAACGACATCGGCTGGGAGCCAGGTTTCATGAACCTGCAAGATCTCGGGCCCGCGGCTGTAGCCGCGATCGCGGACCACCATCGTCGTGACCCGGCCATTGTTCGGTTCATCGGAGTCCTTCGCGTCGCGTTGCCATTCGTGGTAGTTCACGACCGCCAGGTCGGCGCTTTGATGGCTGATCCGGATGTCGCGTATTTTGATACGGAAGGCCGGATTCGATCCGTAGATGCTCTTCATGTAACCTGCGAAGTCTTTTTTCCCGAACGCCCTGCCGCCTGGCATGATGGCGACCAGATCGTCGCTGATCCGGTCGAGCGCGTTCTTCTTGAACGTCGCGTCGTCGCCAGGGCATCGGCCCGCCACCCAGTCGGCGAAGAATTCGTGGATGTCGTGGATCGTCGCCTCGATTTCCTTCGTTTGAAGGGGCATTTTTTCCTCCTGTCTCAAGATGATGCTGGATCAGGCGCTTTACGCCGTGGCTTGCCCCGACCGGACGCTGCTTGAGGACAGCCCGTACCACGCGAGCCACAGGCACATGAGAAGCGAGGAAATCAGCCAGATCGGACCCCCGATGCCGATCCCGAGCTGCTCACCGAGTGTCCACCCGGTTGCCGAAAGGATACCGAACGCCGAGCCGACGATCGCGGCCCATCGGGGCAGTATCCCGACGTTATCGCGGGCGTCGTGATACGCGACAAGCGCTGTCGCCAAGGCCAGCGCCCAGAATCCGTTACCCATGCCGCCGGAAAACGCCCACCAGGTCATGAAGGCGTTGGTGTCACCCCGGTCGGCCGCGACCGCGACCACCGATGCCTCGGCGACTGCGGTGGAAAACGTGGTCAGGGCGCCGAGAGCCATCACCATCCAGGCGGAACTCAGCATCGGCGAATGCCGGACCCGGGGGTTGAGCGCCAGGTTCAGGAACGAAGCGCCGGCGATCAGGAACAGCGCCGCTGCCGCCGTCCAATGGACCGTAGCCCATCGCCCATGGCCCTCGGCGATATTCTGCATCTGAACAGACAAATCCGCGTCCGGTGGCCCGTGAAAGACGAGCGCAGCCGCCAGCAGCAGCGTTCCGGTGGCGAGCCAGACACCGCCCGGCCCGCTCATGCTGTTATTATTCGTTTGCATCGGGAAAACCTCCTGTGGCCTTTACCACGCCATGAAGTTTAGACCCGCGCCACCGTTGCCCGCTTCGGCGTAAATACCCACGCAGCGAGAAATTTTGGCTTGGGCAGGATTACCCAGATACGCCCATGCCGATCAGGCCGTGCTCGACCGCAAAGGCCGTGGCTGCCGCGCGCGTGCGCACGTTCAGCCGCGTCAGGATATCGCTAACGTGACGGTCTACCGTCCGCTGGCTCAGACCGAGCTCGCCGGCAATTTCCGGATTGGTCAGGCCTGACGCGATCAGGCGCAGAACCTGCGTCTGTCTGGGGGTGAGAGCTTCGCTGCCTGTCGCCGTCATGGTAGCCCGCAGCTTGCCGGCAACGGCTTCGTCGGGGCGCGCGCCGAGCTCGCGGAAAAGTCTTATCGCTTCGTCCAGTTCGGTCTGCGCCGCTTCAGTATCGCCGGTTGCGAGACAGGCCCGCGCTGTCACCACCCGCATCCGGGCAAGATGATAGGGCGCCCGAAGGTCCCAGAGGATTTCCACTGCGCGCCGGATATGGGCCAATGCCTCCGCGGCTCGACCAGCATGGATCAGCACCCGCGCGGTAGCCTCGGCGGCTGCGGCGCGGACTGCATCAGCGGAATATTGGCGCGCGCAGTCGCGCAGTGTTTCGCACAGTTCCCAGGCGTCATCGGCCGAACCGACAGCGAGAGTGATTTCCACCGCAGCCGGCAAGAGGCGGAGTTTGCCGGACATGTCGTCGACCGACTGCAGTGCGCGGCGGATCGCCGAAAGGGCCGGCTGCTCGTGCCCCTGCTGCAATCGCATAAGCGCCAGCCCCGGCTGCGGATCGAACCCGAGCCTGCTCGCTGCGCGATAGGCGACATCGGCCTCGTCCCATTGGCCGCGGAGGCGAAAGACCTCGCCCTTCTGGTAGAATGCCGGACCGGCGTGGTGCTTCGAGGGCCCCTGCTGAAGGCGGATGCTGGCGACACTGGCCTCGCGGCCGGCCTCGTCCCAGTGGCCGTCGAGGATCAGGATTTCGGCCCGGTGGATCAGGCATCGGCCGGTGAAGGCAACGATGTCGGGCTGTCCCGCGCACCATCCGACCAGCGCCGATGTCCATTCCCTCGCCCGGCTCGTGGCATGAAATTTCTGACAGATCTCGATCACGCTGCAGTAGACCAGCCCGGTAACGATCGGTGAGAGCCGGCCCGAGATGACCGAAACCATCGCCTCGTCCAGCAGTTCGAAGCCGCGCACATAGTCACCGCGCAGGATCAATATCCGGCCTTGAAGGTGGCGCGCGATAGCCAAGAGGTCCGGATCTTCGCAGCGCTGTCCGATCTCCGCTGCACGTGTTGCGTGGGCGAATGCTTCGTCCAGACTGTCGGCGGCGAGGCATTGTTCGACCATTGGAAGCTGAAGGTAGCCGTGTTCTGCACATTCCGGCGCATGATCCGCGACCAGCCGGTTGGCACGGGTCAGCCATCCGCTGCCTTGGGCGAATTCGCCGCGAAACATCAGGGTGAGCCCGATCCAGAAGCCGCAACGCGCTGCAGATCGTTCGCGTCCGTTCCGGACATGCTCTTCGAAGGCCCTCTCGTAGTCCCGAACGAATTCCTCCTCGCGCCCAAGCATGTAGGCGGCTTCCCCGAGGCGCTGGAGCTCGGCGCCGCCAAGTTCACTGCGGCGGTCTCTGTCTGACAGTTCGCGGTGAAGCCTGGACCAATCTCCGCGATTGGCTAGCTCCGCATACGGATCCGATGCAACTGCACCGTCTTCCGGCGACTTGTCGGGTGATCGGTCGGAGGGCGCGGGCATATCCTCAGAATAGCACATATCTTGCTGAGGAGGTTGCGGCAGGTTACCGATGTGGCAGAAGTTCGTTTCGGGCTCAATCGAGCCGTTCATCGCGTCCGCCGCCGAGGACCGGGAAGGGTCGCACTCTGCCGTCTGCAAGGTGTTTGTCCAGCGACTGTTGTGTGGCGATACCGGCTAAAATCCCTGTCGTGTGAAACTTGTCATGGCCGCTTAGGGTGTCATTTCGCCCTCTACCGGAACCGCCCCCAACGTCGGCGCCTCTTGCTCGATATGATCCCACAGACGGTTCGAGATCGGCCCGTGCGGCCGGTCGCGGCGGCGCGCCACCACCAACTCCTCGGTACGGCCTGGCAGATGACGACCGGCAATGGATTGCAGGCGTCCGTCGCGCAGCTCATCCTCGATCAGGAAGCGGGGCATGTGGCCCCATCCGAGGCCCTGCAGGATGATTTCCTTCTTCATCCCCTGATCGGCCACCATGCATTGAGGCGCACCCTCGATCATGAAGTAGTCTTGTTGCGGTGAATGGCGGGCCGTGTCGCGCATGACACATTGGGTGAACGCGTGCATCTGATCCGGCGTGATGGGGTGCTTGATGCGCTCCGGCAGAAAGCCCGACGCCACAACTGGGACGAATGGCACCTTGCACAGATCGATCCATTCCACCCGCGGATCGCTCTTGTCGATCCAGTGCAGGATCAAATCGGCTTCGTCATCGAAGAGGCGCTCCCACGGGCCGCCCACCGCCTCGAAGTGCAGATGCAGGCGTGTGCCCGGGCACTGGGCGAAGAACCGCCCGAGCATGCCCAGTGCCTGCGGGCGCGGGCACAGGTCGCCGATCACCACATGGATCTCGCTTTCTTCGCCCATTGACAGCTGAGCAGCATGAAGCCGCAAGCCTTCCAGCTCGCGTAGCAGCGATTGTGCCCTGCGATGGAACGACAGCCCTGCCTCGGTGGGGCGCACGCGATAGCCGCTGCGATCCAAAAGGACGAGGTCGAGTTGCCGCTCCAGCTTTGCAACGGCGGCGAACACCGCCGGATGCGAGCGATGCAGCATGGCCGCCGCAGGCTGAAAGCCGCCGCAGCGGACCACGGCATCGAAGCATTGCAGGTCGTGCAGGGTGAATTCGGCCATGTCAGCTTCTATTACAGAGATGGTCCCATCTTTGTAATATCATCAAAAGCGCGCCGCAGCTAGGCTTTGCCACATTCAACACTGCAAGAAGGAAGGTGTATTCACCATGAATGAGCTGGATTTCGTGACCGTCGGCGATGGTACCCGCATCGCCTACCGCATCGACGGCGACGCCGGGAAACCCGTGCTGATGCTGTCGAATTCCATCGCCACCACACTGCGGATGTGGGACATGCAGGTCGACGAGCTGTCGAAGCATTTCCGTGTTCTGCGCTATGATTTTCGCGGCCATGGAGGGTCTAGCGTTCCGGCCGGCGCTTATTCGCTCGACCGGCTTGGCCGCGACGTGATCGAGTTGCTCGATGCCCGGGGCATTGAACGCGTACACCTCCTCGGTCTGTCGTTGGGCGGCTTCGTCGGGCAGTGGCTCGGCATCCACGCGCCCGAGCGGATCGAGCGTTTGATCCTGAGCAACACCTCGTCCTATCTCGGACCGGCAAAGCAGTTTGACGAGCGGATTGCCGCCGTGCTGCAGGCGCCGGACATGTCGGAAACCGCCGAGATGTTCCTGGGCAACTGGTTCCCCGCGCGGATGCTGGCGGCCAACGAGCCCGTCATCGAAGAATTTCGCGCCATGCTGCTGGGCATCGACCGGCAAGGCTTGGCTGGTTTGTTCGCGGCGGTTCGCGATGCGGACCTTCGCCGAACCATAGCGCTGATTTCTACGCCGACGCTGGTGATCGCCGGCCGCCACGACACGGTGACAGCCGCCACCCATAGCGAGCTGATCGCGGCGACGGTGCCTGGCGCGAAACTGGTTGTCCTGCCCGCGGTCCACTTGTCGAACGTCGAGTACCCCGCCGAATTCATAGAGGCCGTGCTCGGTTTTCTGCGCTGAGCCGGAGCACGGCGGGGATGCTGAGCGAATGCTGTTTTCGAACATCACCCGCATGGACCGCAACCGATGATGCGCTAACGCGCAGTGCAGGCTAGACTGGGCAATATCGATAGCGAATGACGGCTGACATGGAACTCAGCATTCGCCCACTGACGCCCGATCTATGGCCGGCGCTCGAGGATCTGTTCGGTGACAGCGCCGTCTGCAGTCGTTGTTGGTGTATGTACGGTCGGATCGGTCGTTCTTACCGAAAGCGACCCGGCGAGGAAAACAAGGCAGCGTTCCGGCAAGCCGTCCAGCATGGTCCGCCTCCAGGTTTGCTTGCTTTCGACGGCGATGTGGCTGTCGGCTGGTGCCAGCTGACGCCGCGAGATGCCCTGCCCTGGCTCGATCGGCTATGGCAGCTCAGGCGCGTGGATGACAGGCCAGTGTGGTCCGTGTCCTGCCTCTATGTGCGGAAACAATACCGCCGACGGGGCGTAACATCCCAGCTGATTGCACAGGCTCTGGAAATCGCAAGGCGCGCAAATGCTCCGGCACTCGAAGCCTATCCTTTCGACGCGGACGTATCGCCGAGCGCTTCCGGCAGCGGATATGCCTCCACCTTTGCGCGCGCCGGGTTCAGGGTCGTCGCTCGCAGAACGCCGGCCCGCCCGATCATGCGCTATGAATTCAAGCAGTGATGGGTCTGCCTGCTCGTCGATGGCAGAACCGCTTCAGGTCGGGTCCCAGTCGCTTTTTTCACAAGCGATGCCGGAAGCTCCGGTGATGGCGGCGGTCTGCGGCGTCTAGGCTGGGCGAAAATTCAGGGCCATCTTTATCCACCATGCAGACCTATGACTTCATCATCGTCGGCTCCGGCTCGGCCGGCTCGGTCCTGGCCGAAAGACTGTCGGCTTCCGGCCGCTTCTCGGTGCTGGTGCTCGAGGCCGGCGGCAGCGACCGACGCTTCTACGTCCAGATGCCGCTCGGCTACGGCAAGACCTTCTTCGACCCGGCGGTAAACTGGAACTACAAGGCCGATCCGGACGCCGGCCTCGCCGGCAATGTCGACCACTGGCCGCGCGGCAAATTGCTTGGCGGCTCGAGCTCGATCAACGCCATGGTCTGGATCCGGGGCGCGCGCGAAGATTTCGACGCCTGGGCGGCCGCCGGCAATCCCGGCTGGGGCTACGACGATCTGCTGCCGGCTTTCAAGGCGCTGGAGGACAATGAAGCCGGCGCCGACCGCTGGCGGGGCACCGGCGGGCCGCTGCACATCACCGACTGCTCGAATTCGGTCCATCCACTGACCAGGCGGTACCTTGCCGCCGGCCAGCAGGCCGGCCTGCCGCTCAACCCCGATTTCAACGGCGCATCGCAGGAAGGCGTCGGCATCTACCAGATCTCCACCAGGAACGGCCGCCGCATGTCGGCGGCGCGCGCCTTCCTGCGCCCGGCGATGAAACGCAAAAATGTCCGCGTCGAGATGAATGCGCTGGCAACCAGGATCCTCTTCGAGGGCAAGCGCGCCGTCGGTATCGAATACCAGCAGAACGGCGCAAGGAAAAAAGCCCGCGCCGGACGCGAAGTGATCCTGTCGGGCGGCTCGGTCAACTCGCCGCAATTGCTGCAACTGTCCGGCATCGGCCCCTCGGCGCTGCTCAAGGGGCTGGGCATTCCGATCGTTCACGCCAACGAGAATGTCGGAGCGAACCTGCAAGACCATGTCGGCATCAACTACACGTTCAAGGGCAGACTGCCGACGCTCAACCAGATCCTGCGCCCGTGGTGGGGCAAGCTGCTGGTCGGCATGCAATACATCCTGACGCAGTCCGGCCCGCTGTCGCTGTCGATGAACAATGCCGGCGGCTTCTTCCGCACCGACCTGGCCGCTAGCCGGCCCAACATGCAGCTCTACTTCCAGGCCTTCTCGACCGTCATTCCGAAAAGCGGCGAGCGCCCGATCCTGACGCCCGATCCCTGGCCGGGCTTTTCCATCGGCCTGTCCAATTGCCGCCCATCGAGCCGTGGCGAGATCATGATCCGCTCCAGCAATCCGCGCGACTATCCCAGGATCACCGCAAACGCCTATTCCACCAACGCCGATGTCGATGAAATGTTGGCGGCGGTGAAATTCGTGCGCAAGATCGCCTCGATGCCGGCGATGGCCGAGATCATCGAGGAAGAGGTTTTGCCCGGCCCGTCGATCCAGTCCGACGCCGACCTGATCACCGACTTCAGGAAGCGCTCAGGCACCGTTTACCACCCGGTCTCGACCTGCCGCATGGGACCGGACCCCACGCGCGCCGTCGTTGATCCGCGCCTGAAAGTGCACGGCCTCGACGGCTTGCGTGTCATCGACGCCTCGATCTTTCCCGACAACATCACCGGCAACACCAACGCCGCCGCGATCATGACCGGATGGAAGGGCGCCGAACTGGTTCTGGAGGATCAAAAATGAAAATCACCGACGTCAAGACCTGGGTGGTCGGCAATCCGCCGCCCGGCATCGGCGGCAAGTATTTCATCTTCGTCAAGCTCACCACCGATGGCGGCGTCGTCGGCTATGGCGAAGCCTACAACGCCACTTTCTCGGCTCATGTCACCGCAAAAATGGTCGAGGACATGGCCGAGCGCTATCTCGTCGGCCGCGATCCGCACGACGTCGAAAACTTCTTCCGCCGCGCCTATTCATCCGGCTTCACCCAACGCCCCGACGTGTCCGGCATGGGCTGTTTCTCGGCGCTCGAAATCGCCTGCTGGGACATTATCGGCAAGGAAGCCGGCAAGCCGGTCTACAAGCTGCTTGGCGGCCAGGTACACGAAACGCTGCGTTCCTATACCTACCTCTACCCGCACAGCGGCAGCGTCCACTCCGAGGACGCCCGCGGCAAGAATGTCTACAACGATCCCGATCTGGCTGCAGCCTGCGCGCTCGAATATGTCGAGCAGGGTTTCAACGCCGTCAAGCTCGACCCGGCCGGCCCTTACACCGCCTTCGACGGCCACCAGCCGCGCCTCGTCGACATCGACCTCTCCGCCCGCATGGTCAAGGCGATCCGCGAGGCGGTCGGCACCCGGGCCGACATCCTGTTCGGCACGCACGGCCAGTTCACCGCTTCGGGCGCGCTGCGCCTCGCCCGCGCCATCGAGCCCTACGATCCGCTGTGGTTCGAGGAGCCGGTGCCGCCCGACATGCCCGAGGTCATGGCTCAAGTGGCGCGCGGCACTTCGATCCCCATCGCAACAGGGGAGAGACTGACCACCAAATTCGAATTTGCCCGGGTCATCGAGAACCGTGCTGCGACCATTCTTCAGCCCGACCTTGGCCGCTCCGGCGGCATTCTCGAAACCAAGAAGATCGCCGCCATGGCCGAGGCCTATCACATCCAGGTCGCGCCGCACTGCTATTGCGGACCGATCGTCGGCGCCGCCAACATCCAGCTCGCGGTGACGCTGCCCAACTTCCTCATTCTGGAATCGCTGAAGCAGTGGGACGGTTTTCACGCGAAGCTGCTCAAGAAGAAGATCGAATGGCAGGACGGTAACGTTATCCCGTCGATGGAGCCCGGCCTTGGCGTCGAGCTCGACGAAGCCGTCTGCGAGGCGCATCCCTGGACCGGCAAGGACCTGCATTTGCAGATGATGCAGACGCCGTTGATGCCGTGATCTGTCGAGCGGGCGACAATGTCACACGATTTCAACGTGTTGGACGTAGGGCTGGAATCACCGGCGAAAGAACTTGAATCGATCCCTCAACGGCTTGATTCAATATCTCAGCGTCAGCGCACCGGGCAGGATCTCGAAGGTCGCCGGTATGCGACCCGGCGATTCGCCGTCTATGTCGATCAGCGCGGCGTTCTTTTGCAGATCGCCGAGCGGCTCGACAACCACTTTCTTGCCGCGCAGGATGGTGATCGCCGGATGGTTGCGGTGCCGCCCGCCATAGAGCAGGCGGATGTCCCAGATCAGCTTCAGCTTGCCGGCGGCGCGCAGGATGACGATGTCGAATTCGCCGTCGTTAAGCTCGGCGTCGGGCGCGATCATCATGCCGCCGCCGAAGAATTTGCCGTTGGCCACCGCCACCAGCGCCATGCGCGCCTCGACCGGGGCACCGTCGTCGACGGTGATCGCAACCTCCTGGAATCGATAGCGGAGGAACTCCCAGACCGTGCGCCAGTAGAACAGTGCCTTGGCCGAGACCTTGCCCTTGCGCTTGTCGGCGTTGACGGCACGGTCGGTGGCGCCGGAAAGCCCGAGGCTGGCGATGTTGATGAAATGGCGGCTGGCCAGCGCGCCATGGTCGTCGACATAGCTGATGCAGCCGGCATCGACCTTGCGCCCCTTGGCCTCGGCAATCCGCTTTAGTGTCAGATCGACATCGTTCGACAGGCCGAGCCCGCGGGCGAAGTCGATGCCGGTGCCGCAAGGCAGCAGCCCGAGTTCGGCCGTCCGGCCGCTTTCCCGGAAAGCCTTCAGCAGCCCGTCGGCGACTTCGCTGGCCGTGCCGTCGCCGCCTGCCGCGATCACCAGCTCGAAGCCGATGGCGGCAAGGTCGAGCGCCAGCCGTTCGGCATCGCCCTCGGCCTGCGTTTCACGCAGCTCGAAATCGCCGAAATGTCTTTTCAGCGAAGCCGCAACCTCGGGCCAATGCCGCTTGAGCCTGCCGCCGCCGGCGATCGGATTGAGAATCACCGCGACCTTCAAGCCTGCCTCCCCAAGGGCATCGAACACGCCTTCCAATCATTTGCCGGCATTGAAGCCCGCGCCGGGCCGCGGGGCAAGGGTCGATCGCCCGACAATGCGGCTTCGGCATCGAGGCGGCAAATCCCGACCGGCGGCGGCAGGGATCGGAAAGTCGCTATTTTGGCAGGGTCAGTCCCCGATAATCCCGCTATCCACAGGCTCGCCGCGGTTTCGCCAAACGCTTATCCGGCATACATTAAACCCATCTCAGGCGGCTACCGATCGCCACGCCGAAAGGCAAAGCGGAACGGCGGATTTCCTGAGGCCCGTACGGCACTGAACGAGAACAGGCTTGCCTGTTGGAGGGATGGACGCCGAGACCTACGGGGCCGCGGAAAGCGTGCGAACGCCGACGGCGCACCGATGCTGCCATGAAGGACGGCAAAAACCTTCGATGGCGCGCTGGGCAAAGCTCGCAAGAGTGGAGACCGGCGTGGTCCGGAACGGACGCTGCCCTCGGGTGGCGACTGGCAGGACCGTCAAAATCAAGGCCGGCATGGCGCGATATCTTTCGGGAGTTGCTGCCGCGACCGTGTCCTGATCTGACAGGGAGGCGCTGGGAGAAATCCCGGCGCCGACTGTCTTTGTGGCCCCGCCTGACGATTTTGCCGGCGACGCTTCACGCTGCGCCAAAATCAGCTACTATCCAATTGCCGTCGGGGACCGTTTAAAAGGGCTAACGGCAGGGGGACATTTTCATGACGCTCATCCAGAAGCTTGCTGTTGCCTATGCTTTCCTGTTCTTCGGTGTTGTTGCGATCGGCTATGTGCCGGCCTTCAACGATGCCGGCGGCAATCTGTTCGGCCTGTTCTCGCTGCAATGGTATGACGATTTGCTGCACGCCTTCTCCGGTGTCTGGGCGCTGGCGGCCGCCTTCATCTCGCACCGCCAGGCGGTGTTCTATTTCAAGCTGTTCGGCTCGGTCTATCTGTTTGACGGCGTGCTCGGCCTGGTCACCGGTTCCGGCTGCCTCGACGGCGGCATTTTCATCAACGGCTTCCGCTCCTTGAACGACATCGAATTCCCGGCCCGCTTCTTCGCCAACCTGCCGCACATCATCATCGGCGGCTTCGCCGTCTATGTCGGGTTCTGGCTGTCGAAACGTGTGTACGACCATTTCGCCACGGCCTGACCGGCCATGTTCCTGTTCCGCTGGCTGAAGCGCATCATCAAGGCGATCCTCTGGCTCGTCGTCATTGTCGTGTTGATCCCGATCGCCGGGCTGGCCTACGGCTTTCTCACGACGCCGTCGCTGGACACAACACCATTGCCGGGCGTCACCGAGGGTGCCCCGCCGAAGGCGCTGGCCGACAAGGTCCGTGCCGAGATCCCCGGCTACCAGCGGCCGGAGGAATCGACCTTTCTCACCTATCCGGAATGGGCCATCGTCTACGCCGCCCGCGAATATGCCGGCTTCGTCGACAAGAACCAGCCGAGCGGTTTTCCCTATCTCTCCTATATCGGCCGCTTCTGGCAGGACTATGCGATGGTCATCCGCGCCAGCTCCACCTACAAGTTCAACCTCGACAACCACCAGATGCTGGTGGTCATCGGCACCAGCCACACGATCGAGCACGCCATCCAGTGGGCCTATGAGAATACGGTCGGCCGCATCACCGAAGCGACAGCCGGCAAGCGCACCGCCGTCGACATCTACCAGGCCAAGGTGGCGGCCGATTATGCCGGTTTTCTCGACCAGGTGCCGTGGTACCAGTTTCCCTATGCCGAAAAGCGTGCCGGCCTGTTTGCCGTCCAGCCGGCAGCGGACGACAGCGCCTTCCGCACCAGCGAACGCAAGCTCGCCTTCGGCCTCGCCGACACCATCAAGCAGGGCTACGCCGATCTGATCAAGTCGGCGCTCGCCGCCACCACCGACCCGGCCTTGCTCGACATTCACGTCTGGGCCAAGGGTCCGGTCAGCGAGGTGACGCGCAACGAGCCCGACACCTTGCTGGAGCGCGATCTCGGCGCCGACGGCACGGTCTTCGTCACCAGGCGCTACCAGGTGTTCACCGACATGATCCCGCGCCTGATCGGCAAGGGCGTCTCCTTCGTCGAGATCGGCGGCAATGACGAGATCATGGTCACCATGCTTTCCAATGACGAGATCAATGTTCCCGAAGGTGCACGCACCTTGTTCAGCTACCCGCTTCCGGCGGAGCCTTCGACGCGCCGCACCGGCCTGACCGTCGCCGTGCGCAAGCTGCACATCGTGCTGCCGGCGCTGATGACGGCGGGCGCCAGGCTCGAGCACGTCTACGATTACTGAGGCCTTTCGGTCACAGCCGGCCTCGGCAAGACGTTGCGTGATGCTCCGCCACGCTCATTCCACAATCGCGGCCAAATCCCGCCTTGTTCCGCAACGATTGATGACGCCGTAGCACTTTGATCTTGCGCACATGCGCCAGGCAACTCGGAGGGACAAGACCGTGATCAAGACCGCCCTTGTCGCCATGACCATCGTCGGCTGCGATTGCGACGCCAGGCTTTGCGAGTATATCGGCGAGACGCCCGCCAAATGGTCGACCATCGCCGAATGCGAAGCGGCGATGAAAAGCCAGATGCTGCACGAGCGCAATTTCGATTATCCGCTGGTCTCCGGCATCTGCCGGACACAAAACTCGTCTTCGTCATCGCAGCTCGCGGCGACCACTTCCGAGCCCGCATTGACGACGGCCAGCACGGCCGCGACAGACCCGCTGCCACCGGAACTGAGCCACCGGCCCAGTGCTGCGGTCGGAACGCAGACCACGGCGACGGAAACAGAAGCCGTCCGGCCGGTCGCCTATGAAGCGGCGGTCGATGGCGGCAGTGCCGTGCTCTACCGCACGAAGACCGGCTACGCCGTGGTCAAGACCGATCTCGGCCGCGCCGCAGCGGCAACGATCGGCATCGCCAAGCGCTCGGCGAACTGGCTGGCGGCGAAACTGCCTGACGGTCTGTAACCGGCGCTTCAAACCGTGCCGATCAGTGCCTTGACGGCGCGATAAAACGTCGACGAAAACAGCTCGTCCGGATCGTATTGCCGCTTCTTCACCAGGAAGGACGGCAGTTCCGGATAGGAGGCAAGCAGTTCCTTGCCCGTATAATGAAGCTGGTAGGGCAGGAAAAAACGCCCGCCATGCTTGATCGTCACGTCGATCAGCGCCCTTGTCAGCGCCCGCATCCTGGCATTGCCGTCGGCGTCGGTCGGCTGATTGATGTAGAGCACCAGCGCATAGGCCGGCTCAGGCGCATAGTTCAGCGCCACATCCTCCTTGTGGACGATGCGCACCGACGCGTTGAGCACCGGCAGGCTCTGGTTGCGCAGGATCTCGCGCGCTTCCGCGATGAACGGGCTATAGGCCGCCCGCGGGATGAAATACTCGTGCAGGATGTCGGTCTCATCGAGCAGATCGTTGAACAGATACGGCACTGAATCGTGCATCGGATTGTTGCGCATGACCAGGCAGGCCTCGCCCTCGGCCATTGCCGTCGTCCGCGCCACCGTGCAGCTCTCGAATTGCGGCTCCAGCGTCTTTTCGGTGAACCATTTCAGCTCCTGGAACAGGCTGCCCCATTTCGCCAGGTTGATGATCACCCGCTTGAGCCCGACCGAACCTGGTTCGCCGATTGCCGGCTGGTCGGCCGGCGGCTGGTCGGCCACCTTGTCATAGCGGTAGACGATCATATCCTCGAGGAAATTGCCCGGCGCAGTCGACAGATGCCCATAAAACAGACCGATCGCCCTGTTTGGCTCCAGCACCTCTGCGAAGAACTTTGGAAAGTCGTCCGATTTGATGATCTCGCGCGAGGTCCGGTAGACGGCGTTGTCGACGATGTCGAGCGTCGCCTCCAGCACCACGCCGAACAGGCCGTAGCCGCCGACGACGTGGCGGAACAGCTCGGTGTTTTCGGCCGGTGAGCAGGTTGTCACCGAACCGTCCGCCAGCATCACCCGCATCGAACGGATCGAGCCGGCGACCGAGCCGGCTTGGTGGTCCATGCCATGCGCGTTGACCGACAGCGAGCCGCCCACGGAAAAGATGTCTGTCGACTGCATCGCCTTCACGGCAAAGCGCGGGTGCAAAAGGTTCTGGATGTCGTGCCAGCGCGCGCCAGGCTGCAAGGTCATCGTCTTCGCCGCCGCATCGACGCTGACCCTGTTGAATTTGCGCATGTCGAGGACCAGTGCATTGTCGTCGAATGCGTGTCCGCCCATCGAATGGCGGACCGCCGCGACCGAGACTTTCAGGCCATTGGCGCGGGCAAAGGCCAGCGCGCTCGCAATGTGGTCTTCCTCGCTGACTTCGACGACGCCGTAGACCGGCGTCATCGACAGGCCGCTGGCATCATTGATGTCGCCGCCCTTGGTCAGCCATGCCAGTGACGGATCGTAGGCTGGCGGGCCCTCTAGCGGCTCCTGCGTCAGGTCAATTCCATCAATGTCGGCGATGCGCCCCGAATTCTTCTGCCCCGACGGACCGCGCGCCAGCCGCGCCACGGTCGTCCCGCCCCATAGCATCGCGCCGCCGACCACCGTCGCACCAAGCAGCAGCCGCCGCGACAGGCGAAACCCCTTGCGTTCTTCGACCATAGCCCCACCCCCGCTACGCCAGGAATAGCGCGAGCTTCCGGCAAAAACCATAGCCGGAGTGCGTAGCAGAATTAGAGCGGCAGTTGCGGCATCAGGAGCATTTTCTTATGGTTGCAATGAAGGTATTTTTCGCGCTACGATTGAAAAAACGAACGGATCCATGATGATGCTGACCATTGTAAGGGCGCCCATTCCATGAAGCACGTGTCCCGCGCGATACTGTCCCTGATGCTAGCGCTTGCTCCGATATCCGCCGAGGCTCAGGACTCCAGTCAGGGCGACGACAGCGTCGTCGCAGTCGCGCCTGATGATCCAGATATGGCGGCGGCGACTGCACAGGCACGTGCCAGCCTGGATGAATTCCTGGCATTATCCCAGACACCGCCACCTGGAACGGACACATTCAAACTGAAGGTGATGATCAAGGACGGAAATGTGACCGAACACTTCTGGGTCATCCCGTTCCAGCGGAACGAAACCGGATTCGTGGGGATATTGGCGAATGAGCCACATAGTGTCCACAACGTCGTGGCTGGCCAGTATATCGAATTCAACCGGGACGATATTTCCGACTGGGGATACACCAGAAACGGTCACCAGGTTGGCAGTTTCACCGTTTGTGTGATGTTCAAGTCGATGTCGAAGGAAGAAGTCGACTACATGCGTAGCCAACGCGGCTTCGATTGCTGACCGCCCAGCCGGACTAACCCGCCTCCTCGTCCCTCGCCCCGATCTTGCGCACCAGCGCCGCTGTCGCCAGCATCGCGCCCATGTCGGCGATCATCGGCGCGACATGCTTGGTGTAGTCGAGGCGCGTGGGGATATCCGGCAGCTCGAAGAAATTCCTTTCCTGCGGCAGCAGCAGGAAGCCGTCACTGCCGCTGAGCGCCACGCGTGCCGGATCGTTCGGCCGGGTCTCGCCGAGCCATTGCAGCGCCTGCGCCAGCCGGCCGGTCACCAGCGGCCGCGCCGCCTCGATGTTGTCGGTGCGGAACTCGTAGGCGGCATCGAGCTCCGGCACGCCGCTGGACAATTCCTGCATCTTGCTGCCGAAGATGCCGCGGAAGAAGCCGACGGCTTTGTTGGTCCGGCGCGCGGCGACCAATGTGCCGGGGAAGGGCACGATCGTCTCGAAGGCGACGATGACGCCCTTGAACACTGCCGTCGTGCTCTTGCCCGTCCCTTCCCGGAGCTCTGCTTCGTACAGCTCGAACGGAAACCCTTCATAGCGGCCGGAAAAAGCATCGTCGAAAGACTGTCGGTTGAATGGGCCAACCGTCTCGCGCGGCAGCCGGTCGAACGAATTCGGCTTGACGTTGTGCCGATACTGCATGTCCTCGATGAAACCGAAGATGATCGGCAACAGCGTGCTGCGAAACGACTGCTGCAATTTGCTCGCCGGCTTGATCGCCCGGAAATAGAGCAGGATCGCCGCCAGGAATCCGCCGATATAGAGGAACACATGCGGGGTCGAGAACCACTGCTCGTTCGGGTCGGCAACCCCGTTGAAGAGCCAGGCCACAAAGACCACGAACACCAGCACCAGCCCGATGAAAAGTGGCACCCGCCAGCGCGTCCGGCGATGGGCCGAAGCTCTTTGCGCCTCATACGCCTCGATGTTCTTCCTGAGGCCGGCGATCACCGCTTCGCTCGGCATGAAATCCGCAGTTTCCATCACCCACCGCCGCCACAAGCCTGCCCGCGTTGGGCATGATAGCCGGTTTGGTGGACCGCGTCAGCGCAGCCGTCGGCGCCTGGCACCGAAGATCGCATCGAGGCGGGCCAGAACCCTTTGCCTCGATTTTCCCGCCAGCGCTTCGACCGGGACAAGCCGCTCGTGATCGCCGGCGCGCAGCCGCATGAAGGCATGCAGCCGGTAGGCGGCGATGGCCCCGCGCGTGCCGGGATCGGCGCTGATGTCGACGACGAGAATGGCGCCGATGCGGCCGGGCCATGGCTGCCGCGCAAAGGCGGTGCCGATGAAATCGCCGAGCCCATAGGCGACGAGCGTCTTGCCGATCGGCTCGATCGGCTGCACGACATGGGCATGATGTCCGGCGACCAGGCCGACGCCATAATCGGCCAGAAGCCGTGCCAGTGCCCGCGTCTTCGCACGCGGAAAATGCCGGAATTCCCAGTCCCAATGCGGTACCGCGCAGAGGAGATCGACACCCGAAGCGGCGTCGCGCGGCCATTGCGTCGGATCGCCTAGCATCGAGACTCGGCCCGCAAACTGCGCCGCGTCGGTATTGCGCCACAAGGTAAAGGCGGCAAGGCCGATTGTCAGCGCCCCGACTGCAAACCGCTCGACCGGAGCCGCAGTGCCGATCGTGCGGATGCCGAGCCGCTCCAGGGCGGCGACCGTCTCATCGAAGCCGGCAATACCCTGGTCGAGCACATGGTTGTTGGCCAGCGACAGCACCAGTTTTTCACGCGAAATGCCGGCGGCGGCCAGCGCCTCGGCAAGAAACCGCTCGCTCATCGCGTGGCGCGTGCCAAGCCTGGTGCCCAAAACAGCACTCGGCCGTTCCACCACCGGGCTTTCGCAATTGCCGACCACCAGATCGGCCGAGGCAAGCAGTGCCGCAATCGCCGGATCGCAGTCCGGCGCGCGGCGATTGGCCACCGCCGAGATATCGCCGACGAAAGCCAGCCGCACCGTCCGCACCGGCGGCGGTTCGAGCAGGGTTGCGGCCGCCGGAGCAAAACCGCGCGCGTCGCCATCGAGCGAAGGCCGGAGAAAACGCGGCAGCCACGACAGTTTGTAGGAAAGCGGATAGTTCGACACGCGACGGCCCAATGGTTTGCCTTGTGTAGACCGCCAGCCGGATTGATTGAAGCGCAGACTGTTATCGGTGAACCACAGGGCTACAGGCGCGCGAACCAAATGCGTGTATGATCCACTGCGGAGCGACAAAAGGGGCGATCACGATGAAGCGTTTTTCCAGGCTGGTGGCGTGCGCCATCATTCTTCTCCTGCCGCTGGCTTCACCCAGCGCCGCGGCTCCCGAAGCCGCGGCCCTGTTTGAGGCAAAAACCGTAGCCGAACGCGACAGTGCTCTTGCCGCGCTGGAAGCCACCGCGCCCGGCGATCCGGCAGCGACCTACGCCGCCGGCGCCGGCGAATTTTTCACCGCACTGGAGATCCTGGCCGGCGGCCTGCACCGCCACGGTTTCGAAAGCCCGCAATCATTCATGCTGCCGCTGATGCGGCTGCCGGTGCCGGACAATGCCAATCCCGAGCCGCTGACCTACGAGCAATTCCGCGCCATTCTCGTTGCCTTCCGCGACCGGCTGGAGAAATCCGCAGCCACGCTGGGTTCGGTACCCGCCGACGCGGACATCGGTATGGTCATCGACCTCACCCGCCTCGGCATCGACCTCAACGAGGACGGCCAGATCGCGCCGGACGAAAGCGCCGCGGCGATCATGGCCTCTCTGTCAGGCACGGGCGGCGCGCCGGCCGATGCCGCCCTCGCCTTCCGCTTCGACCGCGCCGACGGCTATTGGCTGCAGGGCTATGCCGAGTTCCTGATGGCGCAGGCCGACTTCTGGCTGGCACATGATTTCAGCAACACGTTCGACGGCTCCTTCCACATGCTGTTCCCGCACGCAAAACTGCCGCTGCAGGACACGCTCGTGCCGCTGGACGGTGGCATGGGCGGCGGCATTCTGTCGTCCGAATGGCGCATCGCCGATTTCATCTCGCTGGTCCATCTCATCAACTGGCAAGTGGTCGAGCCTGAGCGCCGGCAAGCGGCACGCCGCCATCTCATGGAAATGATCCGGCTGTCGCGCGAGGACTGGAAAGCCATCCGCGCCGAAACCGACAATGACCGCGAATGGCTGCCCGGGCCGCAGCAGAAAGGCGCCAGTCCGCTGACCGGTCTGGAAGTCGGTGAGCAGCAGGTACAGGCCTGGCTCGCCGCCCTGGCCATGGCCGAGGATCTGCTGGAGGGACGCAGCTTGCTGCCACATTTCCGCATCGCCGATAAAGGCATCAACATGAAGCGCTTCTTCGACGAACCAAAGCCCTTCGACCTGGTGCTGTCGATCACCGGTCCGGCCATCGCGCCCTATCTCGAGCGCGGCAAGATTCTCACCAGCGAGGAGTTCAACCAGATCCAGCGCCAGTTCGGCGGCGCCGGGTTTCTGACGTTCGCGCTTTGGTTCAACTGAGGGAGTGCTTCGACGTCACTCCTGACAGCCTGCTGTCAGGAGCCAAATTGCGCCTCGCGCCACCCGCCACTCCGCTCTTTCCATTTTGGCCGATACCTCCCATATTCGGGCCATGGCCAGACTCTCCGACAAGAAAACGCCGCCGCCGGCGAATGACGAGCGCGCTTCGCCGCCCAAGCGGCGCAGTCCGCTGACCGATTTCCTCGATGCCTCGGAGCCCCTGTACAAGGGCGGCTTTGCCGAGGCGCCGCAGGCCGAGTTCACCGGCGCGCCGCTGACCGGCTCGATCGCCGACTGGGCCGAGCAGATCGAGCAGGAAGCCGAGAAGGAAGGGCGCCAAATCTCCCCCCTGAGGGGGGAGATGTCGCCGAAGGCGACAGAGGGGGTCGGCAAAGGAAGCGCTCGACATGAAGGGTCGCCGAGCCCGGACGCACCGACCCCACCCGGCGGCTCCGCCGCCACCCTCCCCTCGAGGGGGAGGGAAGGCGCCAAGCCGGCGAAGAAAATCCCGGAGCGCTCCTCTTCCCCCGGCCGTACCGCACGCGGCACCTCGATGGGCGGCGCGGCTTCGGCGCGGGAGCGCACTGCGGCCGGTCTCAACCCTGTCGCCGGCCTCGATGTCTCCCTGGAAGAGGCCGAGACCATGGCCTCGGGCGGCGTCACCGCCACCGTCGCGGCGCTGTCGGCGCTGATCGAATCCGGCAATCCGCTGCACAAGGACGGCGTGCTGTGGACGCCGCACCGTCCTGCCCGGCCGGAGAAATCCGAAGGCGGCATCGCCATCAAGATGGTCTCGGATTTCGAGCCAGCCGGCGACCAGCCGACCGCGATCAAGGATCTCGTCGAAGGGGTCAACAGCAACGACCGCACCCAGGTGCTGCTCGGCGTCACCGGCTCGGGCAAGACCTTCACCATGGCCAAGGTGATCGAGGAGACGCAACGCCCCGCTCTGATCCTGGCGCCCAACAAGACGCTTGCCGCGCAGCTCTATTCCGAGTTCAAGAAATTCTTCCCGGAAAACGCCGTCGAGTATTTCGTCAGCTACTACGACTACTACCAGCCTGAGGCCTATGTGCCGCGGACCGACACCTACATCGAGAAGGAATCCTCGATCAACGAGCAGATCGACCGGATGCGCCATTCGGCGACGCGCTCGCTGCTCGAGCGCGACGACGTCATCATCGTCGCCTCGGTCTCCTGCATCTATGGTATCGGCTCGGTCGAGACCTATACGGCGATGACCTTCCAGATGCAGATCGGCGACCGGCTCGACCAGCGCGCGTTGCTCGCCGACCTCGTCGCCCAGCAATACAAGCGCCAGGACATCAACTTCGTCCGCGGCTCATTCCGGGTGCGCGGCGACACGATCGAGATCTTCCCGGCCCACCTCGAGGACCGCGCCTGGCGCATCTCGCTGTTCGGCGACGAGATCGAGGCGATCACCGAATTCGATCCGCTGACCGGTCAGAAGACCGGCGAGCTGAAGAGCGTCAAGATCTACGCCAATTCGCACTATGTCACGCCGCGCCCGACCTTGAATCAAGCCATCAAGTCGATCAAGGAAGAGCTCAAGCACAGGCTGGTCGAACTCGAACGGGCCGGTCGGTTGCTGGAAGCGCAGCGCCTGGAGCAGCGCACCCGCTTCGATCTGGAGATGCTTGAGGCGACCGGTTCCTGCGCCGGCATCGAGAATTACTCGCGCTATCTGACCGGCCGCCAGCCGGGCGATCCGCCGCCGACCTTGTTCGAATACATTCCCGACAATGCGCTGGTCTTTGTCGACGAAAGCCACGTCACCATACCGCAGATCGGCGGCATGTATCGCGGCGACTTTCGCCGCAAGGCGACGCTGGCCGAATATGGGTTCCGCCTGCCGTCCTGCATGGACAACCGGCCGCTGCGCTTCGAGGAGTGGGACGCCATGCGCCCGCTTTCCGTCGCGGTTTCGGCGACGCCCGGCGGTTGGGAGATGGAGCAGTCCGGCGGCGTCTTCGCCGAGCAGGTCATCCGTCCGACCGGCCTCATCGACCCGCCGGTCGAGGTGCGCGCGGCCAAGACACAGGTCGACGACGTCGTCGGCGAAATCCGCGAAACCACGAGGGCCGGCTACCGCACGCTGGTCACCGTATTGACCAAGCGCATGGCCGAGGATTTGACCGAATATCTGCATGAGCAAGGCATTCGCGTGCGCTACATGCACTCCGACATCGACACGCTGGAGCGCATCGAGATCCTGCGCGACCTGCGCCTCGGCGCCTTCGACGTGCTGGTCGGCATCAACCTGTTGCGCGAAGGCCTGGACATTCCCGAATGCGGCTTCGTCGCCATTCTCGATGCCGACAAGGAAGGCTTCCTGCGCTCGGAGACATCGCTGATCCAGACCATCGGCCGCGCCGCCAGAAACGTCGACGGCAAGGTCATCCTCTACGCCGACCAGGTCACCGGCTCGATGGAGCGGGCGATGGCGGAAACCAACCGCCGTCGCGAGAAGCAGATGGAGTGGAACGCGGCCAACGGCATCACCCCAGAATCGGTCAAGTCGCGCATCTCCGACATTCTGGACTCGGTCTACGAGAAGGATCATGTCCGCGCCGACATCTCGCAGTTCACCGACAGCGCCGGCGCCATGATGGGCAACAATCTGAAAGCCCATCTCGACGCGATGGACAAGCAGATGCGCGACGCCGCCGCCAATCTCGACTTCGAGAAGGCGGCCCGCATCCGCGACGAGATCAAGCGGCTGCGCGAGATGGAGCTGTCCATCTCCGACGACCCACTCGCCAAATACGCCGACATGGAAAGCCCGGTTTCGGGCCGCGAAAAGGGCAAGCACAACAAGGGCGTGGCCAAACATCGTACGTCAGAGGAACAGGAGCGTTTCCGCAAGCTCGACGAGGCACGTGCCACCGAAGAAGCGGCCAAGGCTGCCCGGCCCAACCTCTTCCGCAAGCCCGCGCTCGACGAGATGGGCGCCGACGGCGCCGTGCCGGTCAAGAAGCCGCTATTCGCAAAACCTTCGCTCGACGCCATGGGCCCGGGCACCGACATGCCGACGCCGGCCGGGGCGGTGTCCCGTTCGCTGTTCAAGAAACAGTCGGCCGAAGAGGCGCACGGCTCCGATTTCGGCATCCCCGGCGACTCGACCAAACCGCTGTTCAAGAAGAACTCGCTCGATGAGATGACGGTGCGGCGGACCGAGAAGCCGGTCGAGGGAAAAGAGCCGGCGAAACCACAGCCAATCTCCCCCCTTGCGGGGGAGATGCCCGGCAGGGCAGAGGGGGGCGCGAAGGAACGCGACGATTCCGCCAAGCCGATCGTTCGCCAGCGCGCCGGCATTGGTTCCTACGAGGATCCGGGCGACGCTCGCCGCGAAAAGCGCCGACCCGGCAAGACTGGTCGGCCGGGACGGTAATTCTGCCGTGGCGTTACTTGAGCGCCGCATGTATCTTCTCGCCATCGGCTGGGTGGCTACAGATGATAACACGCCGTTTCTTTGGGCTTCTCGCCGCAGGGTTCTTGCCGTCCCGCGCGGCGTCTCAAACAACAAGCGCGCCGCGGCGCTTGCAAGACGACATTCCGATAGCCGCGCAGTGGATATCCAACGCACTGCAAAGTTCGGGCTTCGGCGCGGATTTCTCACCGCAGAGCATATCCGAGGTGGAACGGTTTTTTCGCGAGCAGACGAAGGATGGAGAGCCCATCTCCGGCGGTTTGATATCACAAGATATCGGGCCGCGTTTGTTTGCATTGGGATGCTACTGTGGCGAGGTGCTTCGCAAGGAACTCAGCGGGCATTGGCTGACGAATGACGACGATCCCGAAGGGGAAATTAACGCGGCTCTCGAAGTCGGAAGCGGCGTTACTTGCTGGCCCATGCAACGAGTCATGAAGCGGCTGCGCAACAGCGAAGACGACCTGGTGGCTTGGGCCGAAGGGATCAGGCGGGGCTGAAAGGCCGAGTATCCAACCTACGACAACAATTGGCAGCAAACCTAGGTTCGATGCGGCAACAAGGCAAACTCCACATTCTGCCCCTGATTTTAGGCAGTAAAGACACGCCTTTGCGGGCTGGCGCCGATCTTGGACCGGTGCAGAAACACCTTGGCTTTCCGAAATGGCTGTATGTCTATCAGGATCAGCCATGCGGCTTTCTTCTGGGTTATGGCGATCTGGAAATCAACATTTTGATCAGGCGCGATCGAGCGCGAGTGCACCGTATCAGCATCAAACTTTGGCACATGCCTCATGTGCCCAAGTCCTTGCCTTTGAAATGGAGCGGCAACAGCCAAATCGATCTCGACGGCTTTAGTCCAGCCATGACGTTTTCGGCCGCCAAGACGCTCCTCGCAAGTCTAGGGCTGCAAGCCGAGGAATATAAGATGGAAAGCGGATATGAAACTGTCCGTCGGCTCGTGCTCCCTCATGCCGAACTTCATTTCTTCAAGGGACCGGAAGAACCGATCCTGATGGAGATTCACTTCGAAACGCCACAGGAAATCCAGCGAACCAAGGGTGACTTTATATTCCCTCTGCCAGACTAAGGCCTGCCTGCAGAGGACACACTTGCAACCCACCCCGCCTTTGGTGTAATCGCTCCGCACACTCGACCGTCTTGAAAGGAGGGCTGCGTGTCTTTCGACCACCACCGTCAGCGCGGCCCTGTCTCTGCCCTGCGAGCTTGCTTGCAGGGCTGACCAGAGACGGTCCGGGTTTTTCTTCCCGCTTCGATTTTCTTGGTCTGCCCTTCGTGGTGCTGCAACGCCGAGCCTGATGGCCAGCTTGCGCACCGTCAAAGTGCATTGAACCGGAGTTTTCTCCGGACAGACCAGAGAATTCAAAATGGCCCTGATCAGCCTCAAGTCCCTCGGCGTCACCATGAGTGCGCCGCTGTTTTCCAATCTCGACCTCACCATCGGCACCGGCGACCGGCTCGGCATCGTCGCCGCCAATGGCCGGGGCAAATCCACCTTGCTCAAATGCCTCACCGGCGAGATGGAGCCGACCACCGGCGACATCACCCGCACGCGCGGCCTGCGCATCGGCCATGTCGAGCAGGCGGTTCCCGCGACATTGGCCGAGCGCAGCTTTCAGCAGGTGGTGGCCGATGCCTTGCCGCCCGACCAGGCCGATAGCGAGCAATGGCGCGTCGACGTCGTTCTTGACTCGCTTGACGTGCCGGAGCCGATGCGCGGCCGGCCGATGCGGGCCTTGAGCGGCGGCTGGCAAAGGCTGGCGCTGATCGCCCGCGTCTGGGTCACCGATCCGGATGTCCTGCTTCTCGATGAGCCAACCAATCACCTCGACCTGGCCAAGATCAGCCAGCTCGAAGCTTGGCTGAACGCGCTGCCGCGCGAGGTGCCGGTGGTGATCGCCAGCCACGACCGGGCGTTTCTCGACGCGACGACCAACCGGACGCTGTTCCTGCGCCCTGAGCAGTCGCCGGTGTTTGCCTTGCCCTACTCACGGGCCAGGGACGCGTTGGGCGAAGTCGACGCCTCGACGGAGCGAAAGTTCCAACGCGACATGAAAGTAGCGCAGCAATTGCGCCGGCAGGCCGCCAAGCTCAACAATATCGGCATCAATTCGGGCAGCGACCTTTTGACGGTCAAGACCAAGCAGCTCAACCAGCGCGCCGAGCGCCTGGAAGATGCGGCGGCCCCGGCGCATCGTGAGAAATCGGCGGGCGCGATCAAGCTCGCCAATCGCGGCAGCCATGCCAAGGTGCTGATCACGCTCGACGACGCGGCGGTGGAAACGCCCGACGGCACGCTGCTGTTCAGGACCGGCAAGCGCCACATCTGCCAAGGAGACCGCATCGTCCTGCTCGGCCGTAACGGTGTCGGCAAGTCACGGCTGATCGGCCTGATCCGGAATGCCATCGTCGAGCCGCAAACGGCAGCGCAAGGCCTGAAGGTGACGCCGTCGACCGTGCTCGGCTATAGCGACCAGGCATTGTCGGGCATCGGCGGCGACGACACGCCGCTGGCGATGCTCTCGGGCAGATTCGATGTCGGCGAGCAGCGCGCCCGCTCGCTGCTCGCGGGCGCCGGCGTCAGCATCGACATGCAGGAGCGCAGGATCGGCGTGCTGTCGGGCGGGCAAAAGGCGCGGCTGATGATGCTGGCGCTCAGGCTCGCCAATCCCAATTTCTATTTGCTCGACGAGCCGACCAACCACCTCGATATCGATGGCCAGGAGGCGCTGGAAGCGGAATTGCTGGAACATCAGGCGAGCTGCCTGCTTGCCTCGCACGACCGCTCCTTCATCCGCGCGGTCGGCAACCGCTTCTGGCTGATCGAGAAACGGCGGCTGACCGAGGTCGACAGCCCGGAAGGGTTCTTCCGGGAGGTTGCCGAGGCAGGCGGTTGACGATTTTGCCCCATGAATGGCGAGCGGCTCGGCACACTTTCCCGCTCGCCGGAAAAGGCGCATCCTGAGGTCTTGCAAACCGAGGGAGGAAACCGGTCATGCGTGGCGCGGACGTCGTCAAGAAGCTGTATGATGCCTATGCAAAACGTGACATCGAGGGCGCGCTGGTCGACTGCGCCGATGATGTCGTCTTTCGCTGGATCGCCGATCCGGTGCAGTCGCGCTATGCCGGAGTGGCCCGCGGCAAGCAGGAGTTTCTTGCCCGGCTTGTGGCGCTGGACAGCGATTTCGAATACCGGCGCTTCATGCCGGTCGAGATCATCGACGGCGGCGACAAGGTTGCTGCGCAGGTCGAGATCCATTTGACGAGCCGAACCACCGGTGACGAGTTTGTCCTGCGCACCGCCGATTTCTGGACGGTACGCGACGGCAAAATCATCGAACTGGTGGAATATTACGACACCGCTCTGGCCGCATCTGTCATCTGAGTCCAGTCCGTCGGACGGCACGCAGCTCAGCTTCCGGTTGGATGTGCGCTGACTTGGCGGTCGTCGCTCGGTTCCCGGCGGGTGAGTAACGCCGTCTTCGACTGAATCCGGCCTTGCGGAAAAAAATTCCGGCGCCCTGTCGGATGATGATCGCATGCCACGTCCTTGGGACGCCGACACGGTGATGCCGGCGCCAATCGAGGAGAAAGCATCATGTCTATTCTGTCATCCATAGGTCACGCCGTAACGCGTTACTCGGCGGCTCGCGCCCGTTATCGCAGCGAACGCGCCATCCTTTCATTGCCGATCGAGCTGCGCAAAGATATCGGCTGGCCGGAAATCGTCGACGACGCGCAAAACAGCCCGCGGATTCGCATCGAAGGTTGAAAGGTGGCAGTTGGCCGTCGCGGCAGGCGCCATTTCGAATCCAAAAAACCATCGGCCGTGTAGGATCGTCGCCGTTCCGTTCGTCCTGTGGTTCGCAAAGGCAAACCAGACGCAAGGAGGAGCATGACATGAATGACCAGCCGCAGACCCAGCCCGCCGCCAAAGTGCTTGGCGGATTGACGCCCTACCTTCAGCTGGACGGCGCTTTCAAAGCCGCAGAATTTTACCAAAAGGCCTTCGGTGCCGAGCAGGTCTTTGCCTATCCGCCGGACGAACAGGGCCGCACCATGCATATCCATCTCCACGTCAACGGTTCGACCCTGATGCTTTCCGACTTCTATCCCGAGCATGGAATGGCCGCTGTGAAGCCGCAGGGCTACACCATGCAGCTCCATCTCGGCAGCGACGACATCGACACCTGGTGGAAGCGGGCCATCGAGGCAGGCTGTGAGGAAGTCGTGCCGTTGCAGGTGATGTTCTGGGGCGACCGCTGGGGCAATATGCGTGATCCGTTCGGCGTCGAATGGGCGATGAACGCACCGGTGAAGAAGGCTTAGCACATTCTTCCTTCGCCCTTTGCGGGAGGAGGAAAACCTACCCAGGAGGAAATCCAATGTCTTATGTCGATGGTTTCGTACTTGCCGTGCCGAAGGCAAAGCTCGATGCCTACAAGAAGCTGGCGGAAACCGCCGGCGCCGTCTGGAAGGAGCATGGCGCGCTTGCCTATGTCGAATGCGTCGGCGACGACGTGCCCTATGGCGAGATCACCTCGTTCCCGCGCGCCGTGCAGGCCAAGGACGACGAGATCGTCATCTTCTCATGGATCGTCTATGAATCCAGGCAGAGCCGCGACGCAGTGATGGCCAAGGTGATGGCCGATGAGCGCCTGAAGGCCGACTGGTCGACCATGCCGTTCGACGGCAAGCGCATGATCTTCGGCGGCTTTCAGCCGTTTATGGAGCTTTGAATGCATGTCGCGCAAAAGTGTGCAGCGGTTTTGCGGTAACGACATGCGTCAAAACAAGAATCTAAAGTATCCGTTTTGATCAAGGGGTTTTAGGGGCCCATTTTCGCTGCGCCTTGAGGAGAGCGTTTGCGAGGATGATGAGCTTTCGCATCA